>NZ_KB714602.1:73151-316276 GCF_000349545.1 Leucobacter sp. UCD-THU | reverse complement strand
ATGAATGGGAAAAAATCAATTCGAAAACCGGAGGTTTGCAGCATGACGGAACGCGTCGGCATCGTGGTCGTCTCCCACAGCGCTCCCCTCGCCGAGGCGGCGGTCGCGCTCGCACTCGAGATGACGCCGTCGGATCCGCCGCGGGTGGTGCTCGCGGCCGGCACCGCCGACGGCGGCACGGGCACCGACGCGATGCGCGTGGCCGAGGCGATCGGCGAGGCGGCGGCCGACGGCGGCGGGGTGCTGGTGCTCATGGATCTGGGCTCGGCCGTGCTCAGCGCCGAGATGGCGCTCGAGTTCGCCGACGTGGGCGAGACGCCCGTGCGGCTCACGAGCGCTCCGATCGTGGAGGGGCTGCTCGCCGCGGTGGTGACCGCCGCGGCCGGGGCATCGCTCGACGCCGTCGAGGCCGAGGCGCGGGGCGCGCTCGGGGCGAAGAGCGCACACCTCGTCGAAGACGACGCGGGCCCGGGAGCGGACGGGGGCGCGGCGCCGAGCGAGGGCGCGGGATCGGCCGAGGCCGCTGCCGCCGGGTCGGTCGACGCGACCGTGGAGGTCGAGGTGCGCAATCGCGACGGCGTGCACGCCCGCCCCGCGGCGCTCATCGTCGCGGCGCTCGCGGGCCGCGACGCGAAGCTCCGGATCGCCCGCGCGGGAGCGGAGCCGGTGCGCGTGAGCGGCCCCACCGCGCTGCTCGCCCTCGGGGCGCGCCAGGGCGAGCGGTTGACGCTGAGCGCGGCGGGCGCCGACGCGCGAGCGGTGCTCGACGAGCTCGCGGCGCTCTTCGCCGACGGCTTCGGGGAGCCGATCGAGTCGGCCGAGACCTCGGGCACCGCGGGCGGCGACGTCGCCGCACCCCCCGACTCCGACTCCGGCGCCGCAGGCGCCGCCCCACCGCCCGGCACCGGCCGGGCCGCGGCTCCACGGGCCGGGAGGGGCGCGGCGACAGATCCCCGGGCGGGGGCATCCCTCGGCGTGAGCCCGGGGCGCGTGGCGGGGCGCGTCGTGCGCATGCCCGGCCCCGTCGCGGAGCCCCCGGAGGGCGCGGCGCTCCCTGAGGGCGAGCGCGAGGCCGAGTCGCAGCGCGTCGGGGAAGCCGCCGACGCGGTCGCCGAGGCCCTGCGGGCGCGCGCCGCCCGCGCCGGCGAGGAGGGTCGCGCGATCCTCGAGGCCGGCGCCGCGATCGCGGCCGATGAGGATCTCAGAGAGGCCGCTCGCGGGCGCATCGGCGCCGGAGCTGCGGCTCCGCGCGCCGTGTGGGAGGCCTTCGGCGAGGCCGCCGAGGCGCTGCGAGCCGTGGGCGGCCGCACCGCCGAGCGCGCCGCCGACGTCTTCGACGTGCGGGCCCGCATCGTCGCCCGCCTCACCGGGCAGCAGCCGCCGGGGCTCCCCGACACCGACGAGCCCTACGTGCTGGTGGCCCGCGACCTCGCCCCCGCAGACACGGCGATGCTCGATCCCGGGCTCTGCCTCGCCCTCGTCACCGAGGAAGGAGGCCCCACCTCGCACACCGCGATCCTCGCGCGCGGGCACGGCATCCCCGCCGTGGTCGCGGCGCGCGGGGCCTGGAGCGAGCCCGGGGGCGACTCGCTGCTCGTCGACGGGTCGACCGGCGAGCTCGTGTGGGATCCGCCCGCCGAACTGCTCGCCTCGATCGCCGAGCGGGTCGAGGCCCCGCCCTTCGACGGCACCGGGCGCACCGGCGACGGCCAGCGGGTGCCGCTGCTCGCGAACGTCGGCAAGGCCGGCGACGCCGAGGAGGGCGCGCGGGCGCTGGCCGAGGGCGTCGGCCTCTTCCGCACCGAGTTCTGCTTCCTCGGGCGCGCCGAGGAGCCCAGCGTCGACGAGCAGATCGAGGCCTACCGCGGGGTGCTGGCGGCGTTCCCGGGCAAACGCGTCGTGGTGCGCACGCTCGACGCCGGATCCGACAAGCCGCTCGCGTTCGTGCCGACCGGCGAGGAGGAGAACCCGGCGCTCGGCGTGCGCGGGCTGCGCACCTCGTGGGTCGCTCCGGGCCTGCTCGACCGGCAGCTCGACGCGATCGCCGCCGCCGCGGCTCAGGAGCGCGCCGAGGTCGCCGTGATGGCGCCCATGGTCGCGACGGTCGCCGAGGCCGCAGACTTCGCCGAGCGGGCGCGCGCCCGCGGCATCGAGCACGTCGGCGTGATGATCGAGACCCCCTCGGCCGCGCTGCTCGCCGACCGGCTCTTCGACGTGATCGACTTCGTGAGCCTCGGCACCAACGACCTCGCCCAGTACACGATGGCGGCGGATCGCCTGCTCGGCAGCCTCGCCGCCCTCAACGACCCGTGGCAGCCCGCGGTGGTCGAGCTCATCGCACGCGCGGGATCGGCGGGCGCCGCCGTCGGCGGCGGCGTGGGCGTCTGCGGTGAGGCCGCCTCCGATCCGCTGCTCGCCGCCGTGCTCGTGGGAGCCGGCGCGACGAGCCTGTCGATGGCGGCGCGCGCGATCCCCGCGGTGGCCGCGCAGCTGCGCGAGACGACCCTCGAGCAGTGCCGACAGGCGGCCGAGGCGGTCGTCGCGGCGCGCGACACCGCCGAGGCCCGCGCCGCGGCTGCCGCGATCCTGCGCTGAGACGACCGCTCAGCCGCCGCCCCGGAATCGGGGGTGCAGCAGCGTGAAGAGGAAGACGACCGCCATGACCGCGGCGCCCACGATGATCGGCAGCGGCGGCCACAGCCCGTAGAGCGCCGTGCTCGCCGTCGGCGTGATCACGAAGGTGAGCCCGTTGGTCGCGCCGATCAGACCCGCGAGGCCACCCTGCTCGTCGCGATCGACGAGCAGGGTGGGGCCCGCCGTGTAGCCGGGCATGGCGATGCCGAGGCCGAGGCCGATCAGCAGCGTCGCAGCGATCAGCGGCCACAGTCCCGCATCGAGCACCAGCAGCGCGAACCCGGCGAGCGCCACCGCTGTCCCGATCCGCAGCAGCGCGGGCGGCGACCAGCCGCTCCTCGGCACCACGACCGCTTGCGCGACGACCATCCCGATGCCGGCCGCGAGCAGCGAGCCGCCCGTGGCGAGGCCCGTCGCCTCTGCGGTGAGGCCGAGGCGATCCTGCACGACGAAGCCGATGAGCACCTGCATGAAGCCCAGCGCGGTGAACATGCCGAAGCCTGCCAGCAGGTAGGGCCACACGCGGGGGTCGAGCGGGCTCACCCGGGCCGGGTCGGCGACGAGCTCGTGGCGCTCCTCGCGGCGCAGTCGCACCGCCACGAGCACGAACGCGAGCGCGAGCAGCATCGGCACGACCGCGAGGGGCACCAGCAGGCCGAACCCGGCGAGGGCGCCGCCGACCACGGCGCCGCCCACCATCGCAACGCCCTGCACCGCGCCCACGCCGGCCATGCCCCGCGTGCGGGTCTCCTCGTCGTGGGTGACGTCTGCGATGTAGGCCTGCGCCGTCGGCGGGATCGCAGCGATCGCCGATCCGAAGCCCACGCCCCGCAGCAGCACGAAGAGCGCGAACAGCGCGCCGCCGGCCAGCACTCCGCTCATGCCAGAGGCGGCCGCGACGGCGAAGCCGGTCATCGATACGACGGCCGCCCCGAGCGCGATCATCAGCACCGTCTTGCGGCCCCAGGCCTGGGAGCGGCGCCCCCAGAACTGGCTCGTGACCACCACCATGACCGCCGCCGCGCTGATGGTCACGCCGACCTGCCACTCGGCGAGGCCGACCTCGCGCGCGAGCGGGGCGATGATCGGGTTGAGGGCCATCTGACCGAGATAAGCGAGGAACACCGTGGACAGCAGCAGGCCGATCTGGGGTCTCGCCTGCGCGACCGGCGCGATTCCTGAACTCATCGAGAACTCTCCTTCTGCTGGTTCGGGCGCGGGTCAGGCTGAGCGCGCGACGCGGGCGGGCCGGCCTCGTCGGTCTCCGCCGCCGGCGGACGGCTCGGCGCGGATGCCTCGGCGCGCGCGGGAGCCGCGGGCGGGGCGAGCACCAGCTCGCGGTCGGCGGCGAGCGCCAGCAGATCCTCGTCGTGACTGATCAGCAGCACCACCGCCCCGTCGTCGGCGACGCGGCGGATCTGCTCGGAGATCGACCCCAGGTGCCGCCGATCCACCCCGGAGCTGGGCTCGTCGAACACGACGACGCTGCGCCCCGAGAGACGCACGGCCGCGACGACGAGCCGCTGCTGCTGCCCGCCCGAGAGCGAGAGCGGGTGCCGTTCGGCGAGGTGCGCGAGATCGAGCGATTGGAGCACCGCCTCGGGCGCGGGTGCGCCCGAACCCTCAGCCGCTCCCCGCTCGGCGAGTCGGATCTCGGCGACGACGCTGTCCGTGAAGAGCTGCCGCTGCACGTCCTGCATCACGATCGCGCTCTCGCGCTGGCGCCGTCGTGCGCTGAGAGGCCTGCCGTGCAGACGCACGACGCCGCTCGCCCGCTGCAAGCCGGTGACCACCCGTGCGAGCGTGCTCTTGCCGGCTCCGTTGACGCCGCGCACCGCCGTGACCTCGCCCGCGGCGAAGCTCGCGCGCTCGATGTCGAGCACGGTGCGCCCGCCGAGGCGGCAGCGCACCGACTCGAGCTCGAGCGCGCCCCAGGGCACGGCGGCGGGCGCGACGGGCGACCCCGCGCTCAGGCCTGCGACGGGGGCCGCGGGCAGCTCGACGCTGCGCACGTCGCCGCGCAGCCCCTCGCGCGCCAGCTCGGCATCCGGCACGGCGGCGAACTCGGCCGCGCTCCACACCCGGTCGACGCGACCGTCGCGCATCACCACGACCCGGTCGACGAGCCCCTGCAGGTACCGCAGCCGGTGCTCGGCGACGACGACCGTGATCCCGCGCGCCTTGCAGACGGCCAGGGTCTCGACGAGGCGCGCCACCGCGTCGGCCGAGAGGTTCGAGCTGGGCTCGTCGAGCAGCAGCACCCGCGGCTCGTGGGCGGCCGAGGCCGCGATCGCGACCTGCTGCTGCTGGCCGCCGGAGAGCCGCTGCAGGCGCTCCGCCACGGGCATCGACGGCGCGAGCCGCTCGAGGGCCTCGCCGACGCGCTGTCGGATGCGGGCGGCGGGAACGCCGAAGTTCTCCATCGCGAACGCGATCTCCTCGGCCGCCGTGTCGGCGAAGAACTGACGCCTGGGGTGCTGCAGCACGCTGCCGGTGCGCAGGCCGATCTCGTCGAGCTCGGCGCCCGCGATCGGCAGCCCGTCGACCGTGACGGAGCCGAGCAGCCGCCCGTCCTCGTGGAAGTGCGGGATCAGGCCGTTCATCAGGCGCAGCGCGGTCGACTTGCCCGATCCGCTCGCGCCGCAGAGGGCCACGAACTCGCCGGCGCCGATGCGCAGCGCGAGGGAATCGAGGCTGGGGGCGTCGGCGCCCGGGTAGGTCCAGGTGACGTCGTCGATGGTGATCATGCGGCGGGGCGGCTTTCGGTGCGGGCTCGGGAGCCGGCGGACGGGTGGGGGCGGGGGGTCATCCGAGCGGGGAGGGCAGGATCACGGCCGCGACGGTCAGCGCCGCGACGACGAGCAGCAGGATCAGGTCGAGGGCGCCGAAGCGGGGCGCGAGCATCGCGGTCGGCGTGCGGGACGATCCGAGCCCGCGCAGGATCGACGAGGCGGCGAGGTCTTCGCTCGCCCTGAGGCTCGCCGCGATCATCGGCACGGTGAACCGCTCGACGCTGAGCACCGGATGCCGCAGCAGCCCACCGGCGCCCACGAGGCCCCGCAGGCGCATGGCGTCGAGCACCGCCGCCGCCTCGGCCGCGACGACGGGGAAGAATCGCAGCACGGTCGAGAACGTCACGGTGAGCGCGCGGGGCACCCGCCACGCGCGCAGCGCCGCGCTGAGACGGGTGGGCGACGTGGTCGAGACGACGTGCATGCCGATGCCGATCGCGGCGATGAAGCGGATCAGGTACGCGCAGGCGACCGAGACGATCGCGGTGAAGCCGTTCGGCCACCAGAGCGGCACGACCCACCCCAGGGCCCAGACGGCGGCGGCGGCCGCGACCAGCCCGATCCCGCGCCGCAGCGCGCCCTCCCAGCACGCGAGCGCGATCCCGATCACCAGCGCCGGCAGCACGAACCGCAGCCCGCCGGGGCCCATCACCGCCGCGCTCGCCACGACGACCAGCACGATCTTCGTGCGCGGATCGAGCGCGCCTCGACCGCGGCCGGCGGCGATCGCCCCCGCCGCGGCGCCCGCGCCGTCGGTCGTCAGCGCACCGCGTTCACGCAAGGCCGGCCTTCACGAAGTGCTTCTTGAGCATGGCCGACCCGAGCAGCCCGCCCACGAGGCCGCACACCACGGTCGCGACGCAGTACACGCCGAGCGCCGAGTTCGAGACGACCTGATCGAAGTTCGCGACGTACTCGTCGCCCATCATCTGCATGCCGGGCGAGCTGAGGTACTCCTCGCGGTTGAGCAGCATCGGGATCCACGGTCCCACGTACCAGAGCGTGAACACGGTGTAGGCCCAGATCGCCGCCCACTTCGAACGGTATCCGCCGCCCGCGAGGATCAGGTCGGCGATCACCGACACGACGACGGTAAGCACGGTGCTCTGCCAGGGCTGGCCCGACATCAGGAAGAGCAGCGCCGTCACGGTGCCGAAGAGCGTCACCATGCCGGCGTGCTTCACCCGGGTGAGGAAGAGCATGAACGGGATGCCCGCCGCGATCACGCTGAGCGGCAGGATCACCAGCATCACGAGCGGGCTGATGAGCCCGAGCATGTTGATCGCGAACACCGTCACGAAGTAGATGACGGCGAAGATCGCGACGTTGATGAGGTCTCGGGCGGAGAATCTGAGGCCGGGGCGCGCCGGGGGCGCGGAGGTCTGGGTGGTCACGGGGTTCCTTTCGGTCGGGTGCGGAGCGAGATCGGTGGGCGGCGGTGCGCGGTGCGCACGGACCGCGGGGCGGCGTGCCTGAGCCTGGCGCGGGGCGGCGTGCGGGATCGCGGGGTCATGCGCCGCTCACCCCCGCTCCGCGATCTGCCAGCCCGTCGCGTCGACCCGCTCCTGCCAGTAGCGGGCGTAGGCGCCGCCCGCCGCGACGAGCTGCGCGTGCGTGCCCCGCTCGCGGATGCCGCCGGCGCCGTCGAGCATCACGATCTGATCGGCGGTCATGATGGTCTGCAGGCGATGGGCGACCACCACCACGGTGCGATCCGCGCGCATCGCGTCGATCGCGTCGCCGATGGCGATCTCGTTGCCGATGTCGAGCGCCGCGGTCGCCTCGTCCAGCAGCACGATCGGGGCGTCCTTGAGCAGGGCCCGCGCGATCGACACGCGCTGGCGCTCCCCGCCCGACAGGTTCGACCCGCCCTCGCCCACCCGCGCGTCCCAGCCACCGGGGAGGCGCTCGACGATCTCGTCGACCCGCGCCCGGGTGGCGACCCGGATCACCTCCTCGCGACTGAGCTCCGGGTTGCCGATGCGGATGTTGTTCAGGATCGTGTCGTCGAACAGGTAGACGTCCTGGAAGACGGGCGACACGGCCGCCTCCACGACGGCGCTGCCGAGACTCGGCAGCGCCTCGCCGCCGATCGACACGGTGCCGGCCTCGGGATCGTAGAACCGTGCGATGAGCTTGGTGATGGTCGTCTTGCCGGATCCCGAAGGCCCGACGATCGCCGTCATCGTGCCGTCCGGCACGCTGAACGAGAGGTCGCGCAGCACGGGCTCGCCGCCGTAGCCGAACGAGACGCCCGCGAACTCGACGCCCCAGTCGCGCGGCTGCGCCGGCGTCCGCGGCTCGGGCAGCCCCTCGAGCGCCATGAGCTCGTCGAGCTGGTGCAGCGTGGTCTTCGCCACCGCCACGCCGCCGCCCAGCGCTCCGCTGTGAGCGATGGGCTCGGTGAAGCGCACGCCGAGCACGAGCAGTGCGATGAGGGTCGCGACGTCGAGCGAGCCGCCGAGCGCGAGGTACGCGCCGAGCACGATGACCGCCGTGAGCGCCAGCTGCACGATGCCGCCGAACGTCGCGATGCCCGCGCCTCCCGTGATCAGCAGACCGCGGTAGGCCCGATGCTGGTGCTGCAGCGACTCCTCGACCAGGCGGTCGGCGATCGAGCCCCTGCCGGCGGTGCGCAGCGTCGGCTGCACGCGGGCGAACTCGATCACCCGGTTCGACGCCTCGTGCACCGCCTCCGCGTGCACGGCGTCGTCGCGCTCCATGCCGGTGCGCAGCCAGCGGAACACGAACCACATGATCGGCACCGTCGCGGCCATTGCGAGCGCGAGCCGCCAGTCGAAGAAGAACATACCGATCAGCACGGTCCCCGGTGTGATGAAGCCGGTGAGGATCAGCCGCACGATCGAGTACGGCGTCGACGACACGAACATCGCCCCCTGCGTCGCGATGTGCGCCATCTGGCCCGAGCGATCCGCCCCGAACCAGGCGATCGGCAGCTCGACCAGGCGATCCCCCAGCCTCGTCAGCAGCGAGTCGAGCACGGCCGAGCTCGCCCGCATCGCGATCTGGCTGCCGAACCAGTAGGCCGCCGCGTAGAGCGCGCCCACGCCGGCGAGCACGGCCAGCCAGAGCCGCGCCGTACCGAGGTCGCCGAGGAACAGCGCGCGCAGCAGCGGCACGAGCATCAGGAAGGCGGCGCCCTGCAGCACGGCGGTGGCGACGACGAGCGCGAGTTCGGCGACGAGCAGCCGACGCGCCTCGGGCGACGAGTAGCCCAGCAGCTTCTTGATCAACGGTTCGCCCCTTCCGGCAGTGCGCGTGCGTGGTTGTGCTGGTAGTCGCTCCACATGCGCGCGAAACGACCGCTCGCGGCGACGAGCTCGGCGTGGGTGCCCTGCTCGACGACGCGTCCGTCGTGGAGCACGAGAATGCGGTCGACTCCCACGATGGTGTGCAGTCGGTGGGCGATCACGAGCACCGTGCGATGCTCGGTGAGCACGCCGAGCGCCCGCTGGATCGCGGCCTCGGAGTCGGGATCGGCGAACGCGGTCGCCTCGTCGAGCACGAGGATCGGGGCGTCGGCCAGCAGGGCGCGGGCGATCGTGACGCGCTGCGCCTCACCTCCCGAGAGATTCGCGTCCTCGCCCACGACCGCGTCGTAGCCGCGCTCGAAGCGCAGGATCCGCTCGTGGATCTGAGCCGCTCTCGCCGCCCGCTCGACCTCGACGTCCGAGGCGTCGGGGCGGGTGAGCCGAATGTTCTCGCGCAGGCTCGCGCGCAGCAGCTGCACGTCCTGGAAGACGAAGCCCACCTCGCGGTACAGCTCGTCCGAGGCGATGTCGCGCACGTCGGCCCCGCCGATCGCCACGCGCCCCGCGGTCGCGTCGTAGAAGCGGGGCACGAGCTTCGCGAGGGTCGACTTGCCCGATCCCGAGCTGCCCACGAGCGCCGTGACGGTGCCCGGGGTGCAGGCGGCGCCGATCTCGTGCAGCACGGTGTGCGCTCCGTCGTAGCTGAACGACACCGATTCGAACGCCAGCTCGCTGCTGCCCGGCGTCTGCGGGTCGGCGCTCAGCGCGATCGGCTGCAGCTCGAAGAAGCCGGCGAGCGAGCGCTGCGCCTTCGCGGCGTTGCGCAGGAACTGCCCGGAGCTGCCGAGCGACATGAGCGGCGCCGTCAGCCCGAGACCCAGCAGCAGACCCGGCAGCACGTCGATGGGCTGCGCCGCACCCGAGCCGACGAGCCAGAGGCCGACGGCCAGCAGGTAGACGAGCACCACGAGCGGCGAGGTGACGATCTCGACCAGCGTGAACATCACCGCGGTCTCCCGGGTCCACTGCCCGACGAAGTCGACGTAGCCGCGCTGCTCGTCGCGGTAGCGCTGGTGGCTGCGGCCCAGCTGGCCGAAGCGCTTCACGACGGCGATGCCCTGCACGAACTCGACCGTCGCCTCGGCGAGCCGCGCGGTCGCGTTCTCGTACTGCGCGTACTTGTCCATGCCGCCGCGCATCATCACGACGTAGAGCCCCGCCGCGATCACCAGCGGCAGCATCGCCGCGAGGGCGAACTGCCACTGCACCGCGAAGAGGTAGACGAGGCTGATCACCGGCACGGTGATCGCGGTGATCACGTCGTGGATCGCGTGCGCGACGAGCTGGTGCAGGGCGACGACGTCGTTCTCGACGAGCTTGCGCACGGTGCCCGATGCGCGGGCGTCGAACCAGCCGAGCGGCAGTCGCTGCAGGTGGCGGATGATCCTGCGGCGCAGCGAGAGCTGCAGCTCCGCGTCGGCGAAGTGGCTGACCATGCCGGAGGTGAAGGCCGCCGCGAAGCTGACCAGCAGGGCGCCGACCGCGACGATCACGATGACCCAGACGCGGCCGGTGTCGACGGCCGCGCCGTCGAGGGCGGGCAGCAGGGTGCGCGCGAGTTCGACGATCGCGATGAACGGCACGACGCTGCTGGTCGCCCCGATGAGGCTGAGGGCGATGATCGTGGCGAGGCTGCCGCGCACCGGATCGAAGAAACCGCCCTCGGGCGGGGTGTCCGGGTGCGGGTGCGGGTGCGCGGCGCCCCGTTTCCTCTCGCTCATGATGCTCCCCGATTCGGCATGGGTGACCTTCCGCTCTTGTTGAGAATGCGTCTCAACTATAACAATAGAACACTGTTCTCATCAGATGATACTCAGGTCGCCCTTATCTGGCGAGCGGAGCGGTCGCCGAGGTGCGCGATACTGGTGGTTCACCAGTTTCGACGGGGGATCCTTGACCGTGCCAGCTTCGACGCCGTTCCACCTCGGCCTCACCCCCGAGCGCATCATCGACGCGGCGCAGCAGCTGACCCGCGAATCCAACCTCTTCGGCTGGTCGATCCGAGATCTCGCGCGCCGCCTGCAGGTCACCCCCTCGGTGATCTACCACCACGTGGGCGGCAAAGACCTGCTCGCGAAGCGAGTGGCCGAGCGGGTGATCGCGTCGATCCACGCGCCCGACGGCGCGCTGGAGTGGCAGGAGTGGTTCCGGCGGCTGCTCATCGACGCCGTCTACCCCGCCGCCGTCTCGCACCCCGGAGTGGCGAAGTGGCTGCTCATGCACGGGGTGCCGTTCCCCTCGGCCGCCGGCATCTTCGAGGTGGGCATCGGCAAGCTCGAGCGGGCCGGGATCGAGCCGGGCGCGCTCATCGCCTATTCGGCGATCATGAACAACGCGACGCTCACGATCTCCATGGGCGACGAGCGGCTGCTGCACGAGGAGGACGGCCCGCGGGACCACGCGGCGATGATGGCGGAGTTCCAGCGCGCGTACACCGACCACCCCCGCATGGCGGCCCTCGGCGACGAGTTCATCGCCGGCTTCGCCGAGGGGGGCGAGACCGCGGCCCGCCTGCGGGAGCAGTACTACCGCTACGTCGTCGAGGTCACGCTCACGGGCGTCGCCTCCGGCGCCGGGCCGGCCGCACGCTCCGCGATCGTCAATGGAGGTTGACCATCGTGGGAGCGTCAACTAGCCTTGACGCCATGGACACCGCGATACGCACCGCGCTCGGCGCCGCAGACGGCGCCGAGCCCCTCGCCGAGCTGCGCCGCATCCGCGAGGCGCAGCGCCGGCTCACACGCGCGGAGAGCGAGCAGGTGCGGCGAGCCCGCGCCCAGGGATACTCCTGGCAGGCGATCGCCGCCGCGCTCGAGGTCTCGAAGCAGGCCGTGCACAAGCGCTACGGCAAGCGCTGAGGCCCCGTTCAGAGGCGGGACATCGCCTCACGCGCGAGCACCCCGTTCTCGGATCCCAGCTCGCTCACCCACACCCGGTCCCGGAAGAAGTAGTTGATGTGCAGGGGTGCGATGCCGCCGAGCTCGGATCGGGCGTAGCGCACCCACCCGCCCTCCTCGGACCGCTCGAACACCGAGGCGTCGAGCTCGGCCATCAGCGCGTCGCGCACGGCGGGATCGAGCTCGGCCACGTAGATCTGGCTGAGACCGTCGCTGTTCGGAATACCCCAGCCGCAGTGCACCGACTGCTCGGCCGCGTCGAGCGCCGTCACCGCCGCGGGCCCGAAGATGTGCGTTCTGGCCTGCTGCTGCATCTCGGGCTGCCCGTGGAACGTCTCGATCCCGCCCGCGTACTCGGCCTGCACCGCGTCGAACGGCACGAGCTCGTCGCAGGGCGGGATCACCACCGGCGCGCTCGTGGGGCCGGGCGCCTGCGAGGGCGTGGAGGCGGTCGGAGTCTTCTCGGGCGGCGACGCGGTCGTGGTGGGCGCCTCGCCCTGGGGCTGCGCGCAGCCCGCCATCGCCAGCGGGATCCAGAGGATCACGGCGGCGGTGCCCAGCCTTCGCGTCGCGCCCATGTCTCCACCGTAGCCTCGAACGCCGATCCACGACAGGTGCGGCGCAGGCCTTGACCCCGCCGTCCCGCGACAGGGCGGCCGCTCGTCGACGATCCCCGGCACCGCTCCGGGCGCGCTGAGCCGCCGGCGGGCCGGCGCAGAGACACGAGGCCTCAGCCGCGCGCCGCCCCCTCCGCGGTCGCCGGAGGCCGCGCCGCGCGATCCTCCGTCGACTCCCGATGCACGATGCGTCGCGAGTGCACTCGCGTGTCGAAGACCGGCTCGCCGGCGATGCCCGCCATGATCGCCTCGAGCGCGTCTCCCGCGATGGCGTTGACGTCGCCGCTGAGCGACGAGAGCGACGGCGTCAGATACGGAAGCATGTCGACGTCGCCGTAGCCGATCACCATGAGGTCTTCGGGGACGCGCAGCCCCAGCTCCCCGAGGGCGCGCAGCGCCCCGAGCGCGAGTTCGTCGTTCACGCAGAAGATGAGCCCGTAGCGGCGCAGCTCGTCCGCACGGGATACGACCTCGTCGTACCCCGTGGCGAAGTCCATGGGCCCGTCGAGCTGGATGAAGGTCGAGTCGCGCAGCAGGTTCGGCCTCGCCTCGAGCGCGCGCCGCACCCCCTCGCGGCGCTGATCGCTGAGGAAGGATCTCGCCGAGCTGCCGAGGAAGAGCATCGGCCGGCTGCGCCGTTCCAGCAGTTCATCGGCCGCCGCCTCCGAGGCGGCGACGTCGTCGAAGTAGACGGTCGGCCAGGTGGCGTCGTCGAGGTGCTGGCCGATCACCACGAGCGGCATGCTGCCGGCGAGACGATGCAGCGAGGCGTTCACGTTCGCGGCGTCCAGGCGATCACCGGTGGCGAGGATCATCCCCGCCAGGCGCAGGCGCCGAGCGCTCTCCGTGTGCTCGATCAGCACCCGGCTGCTGTGCTCGAGATCGTAGACCACGGTGGTCATGCCCCGAGCGGTGACCGCTCGCCGCAACTCGCGGATCAGCTTCACGTACCAGGGCTGCGAGATGCTGGCGACCGCGATGCCGATCGCGTCGCTCCGGCCGCGCCGCAGGTTCGACGCCGACGCGTTCGGCGAGAAGCCGAGCCGCTCGATCACCTCGAGCACGTGGGCGCGCGTGCGGTCGGAGACGCGGTCCGAGCCGTTGAGCACGCGAGACACCGTCGCCGTCGAGACACCCGCCTCACGAGCGATGTCGATGACACCGATGGACTTCATGCTGCTTAGTCTATGAAGGGATCTACGGCGTGCTGTGCAAGGGGATGCACCGTGACGGCCATGTAGGGCCACACGGGGAGCGCGCTCAGGATGTCGTGGAGCTGGGTGGCGTTCGCCGCTCGCCACAGACCCCAGTTCTCGCGACGCCCCGGCACTCGCCACATGCGCACGAGATGCCCCTCGGCCGCGCGCACCGCGGCCATCTTCCGCTCCTCGACCGAGAGACGCTCGATCACGTCCTCGGGCAGGTCGCGCGGCCACGTGATCTGGATGTTCACGAGGTACTCGTTCAGGTCGTTCATCTGGTCGGCTCCTTCTTCCGTGCAATGGTCAGCGCTGCTCTTCGGCCCGGGGCGCCCGTGACGTAGCCGCCCGGCCAGGACTCGGCGCCGCCGAGCACGATGCCGCGCCGCTCGAGACCCGCGCTCAGCTCGGCGCCCGGCCTGCCGTTCAGCATGCTCTCCGGCGTCAGATCGCCGTGGGTGATGTTGCTCGAGGTGAGCCCGAACTCGCGTTCGAGGTCGTGCGGCCCGAGCCAACGGCGATCCGTGATGCGCTCGGACAGGCCGGGGAACGCGGCCTCGACCTGCGCGACGCATCGATCGGCGAATGCCGCGCCGTTCTCCCGCCAGTACCGCTCGCCGAGCCGATGCGGCGCGTGCCACACGTTCAGGCTCATGAGGTGCCGCCCCTCGGGGGCCAGGCCGGGCGAGGTGAGGCTCGGGATCAGGCCCCAGATGATGGGCTTGTCGGAGGGGCGGCCCGCGATCCCCTGTTCGACCGCGTCGGCGATGTACCCCGGGTTCGGGCCGATCCGGAACTGCGTCGAGAGCAGCACCTCCTCGGGCACCCCGACGGGCGCACCCGCCACCGAGGGCAAACCGTCGAGGGCGAGGGCGATCTTGAAGGCGGATCCGTCCGGCGCCGGCGGCCACGCGCTCTCGGGGATCGTGTCGTCCGGGATCATGCGGTGCAGACGCGACGTCTCGACCGTCGAGACGACCGCGTCGAGCTGCTCGACCGACTCACCCGACTCGAGCACTGCCGCGGAGACCCGCCCCGAATCGTCGAACTGCAGCTCCGCCACCCCGCTTCCCGTGCGGATCGCGACGCCGTGGGCGCGGGCGGCGGCCTCGAGCGCGTCGACGATGGCGGCCATCGAGCCGATCGGCAGCCCGACCGACCCTCGCAGGGGGACATCGCGGATGCCCAGCACATCGGTGGCGCCCGACGCCCGCGAGATGGGCCGCAGCATCAGACCGAACGCCGATCCCTGCGCCCGCGGAGAGAGCAGCTGCCCGTTCAGCGCCAGCATCATCATCAGGCTCTTCACCTGATCCGATCGCAGGGCCTCGTCGAGCAGCTCCTCCAGCGAGCCCTCGATCATGGATCGCCGGAACTCATCGCGGGGGCCGGGATCCATCCGCTCCAGCACCGCCCGCTGGTCGAGCGGCCGCTCCCACATCGAGAGGCCGACCTGCTCCCCCAGACGATCGAGCCGTGACACCAGCTCCCGATGCCTGGCGAACTCTCCAGGCGCCATCCGCTCCATCTGCTCCTCGACGAGCTGCGGGTCGCGCCACCCGACGAAGAGCCCGTCATCCATGGGATGCAGGAGGGTGGTCTCGGGGCGGTGGAAGCGCAGCCCGAAATCCTGCAGGCGGAGCTCCTGCATGATCGCGCCCTCGAACGACCCCGGCGAGTTCGTGATCGACGAGGCGTAGCCCGGCATGTATTCGAAGCGGCCCACGACGCCTCCGAGCCGCTCGCGCTGCTCGACGAGCGTCACCCGGTGCCCGGTCATCGCCAGGTAGTTCGCGGCCACGAGTCCGTTGTGGCCCCCTCCGATGACGAGCACGTGCGATGTCATGCCGACGGCCGATCGAAGATCTCGTCGAAGAGGCGCAGCCAGTTGCCGCCCATCACCAGACCGAGATCGTGATCGGTGAAGCCCGCGCGGCGCATGCTGTCCATGAGGGTGGGGAACGCGGTCGGCGACTGGAACCACGCGGGCCACTCCACGACAGGCGCGCTCTCATCGATCGGCACCGGGCTCTCACGGCCCCAACGGCCCATGCGCCACCACTTCACGGCCTCCACTCCGTACCCGGTGTAGAAGTCGGTGCCCATCGCCACGTGCTCGACCCCGAAGCGATCGACGGTCCAGCTGATCATGTCCACGAACTCCTGCTCCGTGGTGCGGATGCCGTTCTTGAGCATCCGCACGTAGGGGCTGAGCCCCACCACGCCGCCACGCGCGGTCAACTGCTCGAGCACCTCCGACGACTTGGGGCGGCGGCCGAGCTCGACCTCCGAACCGACGAACTCCAGCGGGTTGGCGTGCGTGACGGCCACCGGAACCGAGCTCTCGGCGATGGTGTCGAGGCAGGTGCGCTCCGAGCAGTGGGAGAGGTCGATCAGCATGCCCACCTCGTTGAGCTCGCGCACGAACTGGCGCCCGACGTGGGTGGAGAGGCCGGCGTCGTCGTCCTCCCAGCAGCCCGCGGCGATGCTGTTCTGGGTGTTGTACGTGAGCTGCACGATGCGCACGCCCAGGTCGTGGAAGACGCGGACGAGTCGGATGTCGTCTTCGAACGGTGCGGTGTTCTGGAACCCGAACATCACCGCCGTGCGCCCCGAGGCCACGATGTCCCGGATGTCCTGGGCGCTCGTGGCGAGCGCGACCAGGTCGCCGTTCTCGGCGAACAGATCATTCCATCTGCCGAGCACCGACAGCGTCTCGCGGGCCGTCTCCCAGACCGCGACGGTGACGTGCACGCAGCCGACGCCGCCCTCGCGCCACTCGACGAACCGCTCGCGCGAGGGATTGCTGTACTCCAGGCAATCCACGACGATAGTCGACATATTCTCCTCCGTAGTCACTTCATCCATCTCTTTCTCGAAGTCTTCGTTCACTGATCAGCGGGCGCGAGGCCGAAGGGATCCGCAGCCCGGCCGAACTCCTGCACCACGGCCTTCGTCTCCTGGAACTCCCGCAGCCCCTCGAGTCCGTTCTCCCGGCCGATGCCCGAGTGCTTGTAGCCGCCGAACGGGGTCTGCCAGTCCATGCCGCGGTAGGTGTTCACCCAGACCGTTCCCGCCTGCAGCAGCCGGCTCACACGGTGGATGCGCGCTGCATCCCGCGTCCAGAAGCCGGCCGCGAGGCCGAAGTCCGTGTCGTTGGCCAGCGTGATCGCCTCCGCCTCGTCGTCGAACTCGACGACCGCGAGCACCGGACCGAACACCTCGGTCTGGCAGATCATGGCGCGGTGATCCTCGACCTTGAGCACCGTCGGCGACACCCAGTAGCCGCCCCGAAGCCCTTCGGGCACCTCGGGCGGGGTCGATCCCCCCGCGAGCAGCTGCGCCCCGTCCGAGATCGCCCGGTCGATGAGGTCCCGGATCCTCGAGTGCTGCGCGGCGGACGCGATCGGGCCGAGGTGCGTCTGCGCGTCGAACGGATCGCCGACCCGCAGCAGAGAGATCCGCCGCAGCAGCTCGGCGGTGAACTCCTGAGCGATCGAGCGGTGCACCAGCACCCGCGAACCGGCGACGCACGTCTGACCGGTGCCCGAGAAGCCGCCCTGCACGACCGCCGTCACCGCGTCGCGGACGTCGGCGTCCTCGAACACGATGTGCGCCGACTTCCCGCCCGCCTCCGCGACGAACCTGGCGAGACGCCCCGACACCGCTCGCCCCACACTGCCGGCGGCGCCGGTGCTGCCGGTGAACGACACCATCCCCACCCCGGGGTGCTCGACGAGCGCGGAGCCGACCTCGGCCCCGCCCTGCACGATCTGCACGATGCCTCGCGGGAGTCCCGCCTGCTGCATCACCTCCTGCAGGATCACGGTCGAAGCGGGAGAGTTGAGCGGCGGCTTGACCACCACCGAGTTGCCCGCGGCGAGCGCCGGCGCGAGTTTCCAGGTGCCCAGCGAGAACGCGCCGTTGAACGGGGTCACGAGGGCTACGACGCCCACCGGTTCCTGGGACAGCTGCGCCTGCTTGCTCTCCGAGAGCTCGAGGCTCTCGTCGCGAAGGGTGCGCAGAAGCGCGGCGTAGTACTCCCACCAGCGCGCGCTGACGGCGACCTCCGCGCGGGTGGCGGCGAGCGGCTTCCCGTTCGCGAGCGTCTCCAGCACCGCGATCTCCTCGACGCGCTCCAGCACGCCGCGCCCGATCGCGTCGAGCACGTCCGCACGGGCGGTGCGGGTGGCTCGCGCCCACGATCCCGCACGATACGCCTGGCCCGCGAGATCCACCGCCTCCTCCACGTGCTCGATCGCCCAGCTCACCGCGCCCCACTCGGCGCCGCGGCCGGGGTCGACGAGGGGAGCACGGTGCGGGCCCACCCGCTGCTGCCCGTCGAGCACGGAGTGGAACTCGGTCCGGTCGATCCGGGTCGATGCACGGTCGTTGGATGTCTGCATGACTGTGGGGATTCCTTTTCTCTGGGTGAGCGACTTCGAGGCGGTGGCCGGTGCCGGACGTCAGCCCCGGCGACGCAGGAAGAGCTTTCCGAGCAGCTCGACCCCGTAGTAGAGCAGCAGCCCGAGCGCCGTGAGCACGACCAGGGCGGCGAAGAGCAGATCGGTGCGCAGGTTGCCCTGCGTCACGATCAGCAGGTAGCCGAGGCCCGCTTCGCTGCCGACGAACTCGCCCACGATCGCGCCGACGATGGCGAAGGCGACCGCGAGCTGCATGCCGGTCATGATGTACGGGAGCGCGTTGGGGAAGCGCAGGAAGCGGAACACCTGCCACTTCGTCGCCCGCATCGAGCGCAGCAGGTCGATCGACGAGTCGTTCACCGACTTCATGCCGAGCGTCGCATTGACGACGACGGGGAAGAACGCCATCACGAAGGCGATGAGCGATGAGGTGGTGACGCCGGTGCCGATCCAGACCACCATCAGCGGAGCGATCGCGACCTTGGGGATCACCTGCGAGGCGACCAGGATCGGGAAGACCGCCGCTCCCGCGAGCGGCCACATGACCATGACGACGGCGAGCGCGACCCCGACGACGACGCTGAGCACGAAGCCGATCATCGTTTCGAGCAGCGTCACCCCGGCGTGCTTCATCAGCACGTTCCAGTTCTCGATCATGGAGTCCCACACGGCGCTGGGGGCGGGAAGCAGGAACCTCGGGATCTCCGCCGCGCGAACCGCGACCTCCCAGAGCACGACCAGCAGCACCAGCGTCAGAACCGGGGCGAGCCAGGGAACGCGTCGCAGCCAGGTGCTGCCGGATCCCGCCTTCCCGCGGCGCCGCGCAGGCGTGCGCCTGAGCTGCACGGCGACCGTGCCGTCGTTCGATCTAGTCATCGCCGGTTCCTCTCTGTCCGCCGCTCAACACACCCAGGGATTCGAAGATCTCCGTCACCTCGGCGACCTTCGAGGTGAACGCCCCCTCCAGCCGGTGGTGGAGCTGCCGGGGCTGCGGCATGCCCACCTCCACCTCGGCGACCACGCGCCCAGGCCGGGGCGACATCACGTAGATGCGGTCGGAGAGGAACACGGCCTCGGGGATCGAGTGCGTGACGAACACGATCGTCGTGCCCGTGGTGGCCGCGAGCTCGGAGAGATCCATGGAGATCTGGTCGCGCGTCATGGCGTCGAGCGCGGCGAACGGCTCGTCCATCAGCAGCAGCCGGGGGCGGTGGAGCAGCGCTCTGCAGATTCCGACGCGCTGCTTCATGCCCCCGGAGAGCTCGTTCGGATAGCTGTCGACGAAGCCGTCGAGCCCGACCTGGGCCAGCAGTTCGCGGGCCCGCTGCTCCGTCTGCTTGGAGCGGGTCTTGCGCACCTCGGCCTGCAGCAGAACGTTGTCGAGCACCGTTCGCCACGGCATCAGCAGGTCGGTCTGGAAGACGACGCCGAGCTCGGGGTGGGAGTCGCTCACCTCGGATCCGTCGATCAGCAGGCTGCCGCGGGTCGTCGGCTCCAGGCCCCCGATCAGTCGCAGCAGGGTGGTCTTGCCGCAGCCGCTCGGTCCCAGCAGCGACACGAACTCGCCGGGTTGCACGTGCAGCGTCACATCGTCGAGCGCGACGACCTCGGTCTTGCGCGCCTGATACCGCTTGGTGACGTGCTCGCAGGTGATCTCGATCGGTTTCATCGGCCCCTCAATCGCTCGGCAGCAGATCGTTCGTGAACATCGTGGCGGGATCGCGGGTGCCCGTCGCGTCGCCGTAGGTGGTCAGCACCTCGACCGTCTCCTGCCACTCGTCGCTCGTGTTCTCGCCCCAGTTCGCCGCGGCGGGGTCGGTGGTCAGCGGCAGCCAGAGGTCCAGCTGGGTCTCGCAGGAGTCCTGCAGCACCTCGCCGTCGGACCGCTCGACGAGCGTCGCGCACGCGGCGGCGGGATCGTCGATCGTGATCTGCAGCGCCTCGCGGTAGGCGGCGAGGAAGCTGCTGATCGCCTCGGGGTTCTGCTCGATGAACGTGTCGTTCGCGATGAAGCCGTGGTCGAGCACGTTGAGACCCATCTCGGAGAAGGACAGGCCGTGCGCCTGCTGCCCCTCGGCCTCGGCGCTGCTCGAGTAGAAGTAGACCTGCCCGCTGATCGCGTCGACCTCTCCGGTCATCAGCGCCGGGAACTTGCCGTTGGCGGGCAGGTTGACAATCGTGACCTCGTCTTCGCCGATGTCGTTGGCGTTCAGGAACGCTCCGATGAGCGTCGAGTCCGATCCGCCGGGCGTCGACCCGATGCGCATGCCCACGACGTCGTCGGCCGATTCGAGGGTGGTGCTCTCGAGCACGGTGAGGCCGCTGGCGTTCTTGTCCTGCACCTTGGCGACCGAGGTGATCGGCACCTCCTGCAGCATCGAGGCGGCGGCCGTGGAGAGGTCGACCCAGGCAATGTCGGTCTTCGCGGTGCCGACTTCGACCGCCGCGTCGCCCGAGCCGCCCGGCAGCGTCTCGGTGACGTCGAGCCCGTGCTCGGCCCAGATGCCCTGCTCGGCCGCGACGGCGAAGGGGGCGTGGTAGGCGACGTAGGTGCTCCAGTCGAGGGACAGGGCGACGCTCTGGGTCTCGCCCCCCGCGCCGCCCGTGTCGCCGGAGTCGGGGGCGGCCGAGGAACAGGAAGCGAGCAGCCCGATGCTCAGCAGGGCCGCTCCGACGACGAGGGGCCGTCGCAGGGAACGAGCGCTGTAGTCGTGCATATTGATCTCCTTTGATAACGGACGACTGGGGAATGTAAACGTGTACATGCGACAGTACGCACTCATTCGGCAGGAGTCAAGGCTCGTCCGGCCTCAAATGTAAAGGTTTACAATTTTGTGACGTCCGGTTCATCGTCCCCGCCCGGGCGGCACCTCTTCCGGGCGCCCAGAAAGGCGGGCCGCGAACCCGGCCGTGCGACCGCCCGAGCCGCCGGCACGCCCCGAGGCGAGCTCAGCCGCGCGCCCTCACGGGCGCAGCACCCCCGCTCGACCGGCTCAGCTTCGACGGCCACCAGACCGCCGGGCCGATGTCGTACATGAGAGCCGGCACGAGCAGCGCCCGCACGACGAAGGTGTCGAGCAGCACACCGAAGGCGACGATGAACGAGATCTGCGCGAGGAAGAGGATCGGGATCACCGCCAGAGCGGCGAACGTCGCCGCGAGCACCAGTCCAGCCGACGTGATGACCCCTCCGGTGACCGAGAGGCCGCGGATGATCCCCTCCCTCGTGCCGTGCCGCAGCGACTCCTCTCGGATCCTCGTCGCGAGGAAGATGTTGTAGTCGATCCCGAGCGCCACGAGGAACACGAAGCCGTAGAGCGGCACCGCGGGATCCGCTCCGGGGAACTCGAAGATCCCGTCGAACACGAGCGCAGACACCCCGAGCGCCGTGCCGAACGACACCACCGTGGTGAGCACCAGCAGCACCGGGGCCACGATCGACCGAAGCAGCAGCATGAGGATGACGAGGATCACCGCGAGCACGATCGGGATGATGAGGGCGCGATCGTGGATCGAGGCGTCGTTCGTGTCGATCGCCGTCGCCGTCACCCCGCCTACGAGCGCCTCCGGCCCGTCGGCCGCGAACGCCGCCCGCAGATCTCGCACCGTCTGCTCCGCGGCCGCCGAATCGGCCGCGTCGGAGAGGGTGCCCTGCAGCAGCACCTCGCCGCTCGCCACGGTCGGCTCGGGCGCAGGCGTACCCGGCGGGCCGAAGGCGGTGATCCCCTCGGCCGTGACGGGCGCCGTGCCCGAGGGCGAGTCGGCGCTGAGCACCGCCACGCCGTCGACGCCCGCGCTGTCGAGCAGCACATCGGCCGCCGCCTGCAGCTGGTCCTCGGCCACCAGCACCGACACCGGGCTCCCCGATCCCCCCGGGAAGTGCTCGCCCAGCGCCGCCTGCCCATCGCGCGCCTCCGACGCTCCGAGCACGAGATCCGACTGCGGCACCCCCTGCGCCTGCAGCTGCGTCACACCCGCCGCGCCGATCAGCAGCACCACCGCCGTGACGATCCAGATCGCGCGCGGGCTCCTGCGGATGCAGCGCCCCGCGCGCGGCCACAGGCCCTTCGACGGCACGCCGCCCTCGGCCGCCACCACCTCGGGCTCGTACTTCGGCCGCCTCGGCCAGAACCCCGCGCGGCCGAAGGCGAAGAGGATCGACGGCAGCAGCGTCAGCGCCGAGAGCATCGCGAAGACGATGCCGATCGACGCCACCGGCCCGAGCGAGCTGTTCGACTTCAGGTCGCTGAAGAGCAGGCAGAGCAGGCCGGCGATGACGGTGCCGCCCGACGCGAGGATCGGCTCGAACGAGCCGCGGATCGCTCGCATCGTCGCCGTCCACTTGTCCTGCTGCACGCGCAGCTCCTCGCGATAGCGCGAGACGTAGAGCAGCGAGTAGTCGGTGGCCGCGCCGATCACGAGGATGAAGAGGATGCCCTGCGTCTGGCCGCTGAGCAGCAGCACCCCGGCCTTCGCGAGCCACCACACGACGAGCAGCGCGACGGTCAGCGCGAACAGGCTCGTCGCGAGCACCGCGATGGGCAGCAGGAACGAGCGGTACACGACGATGAGGATGATGAACACCGCGATGAGCGCCACCAGCAGCAGGATGCCGTCGATGCCGGAGAAGGCCTCGACGAGATCGGCGGTGAAGCCCGCCGGGCCCGTCACGAACGACTCGACGCCTGCGGGGGCCGCCGCCCGCAGCCGATCCGACATCTCCGAGACGACATCGCCCACCTCGGACGAGCCGTCGACGGGCACGAAGACCTCGAGCGCGAGGCCGTCGTCGGACGGGATCATCGGCGAAGCGTCAGGCAGCACACCGTCGATGCTCGTCAGATCGTCGACCGCCGTCTGCAACCGCTCGACCTGCGCGTCGGTGAGAGGTTCGGAGCCCGCGAAGACCACGACCGCCGGGATGGCGTTCTGCTCGCTGAAGTCGCCCAGCCGCTCCTGCACGCGAGTGGCGTCGGCCGATTCGGGCAGGTACGAGGTCTGGTCGTTCGAGGAGACCTCGCTCACCTTGCCGAAGTATGGACCTCCCACGCCGGCGCCGGCGAACCACACGAGGATGAGCAGCGCGGGCAGCAGCACCCGCAGCCAGCGCGGCACGCGGCGACGCGGAGGCGTCTCCGATGCGGGGGACGCGCCGTGGCGGGGGTGGATCTCGGTCATGATGAAATGCTCCAGAAGAGGATGAGGATCAGGGTAACGAGGAAGCCGGAGAAGTAGTTGAGCCAGATGAACCGGCGCCACGCCCGGTTCGTGCGGGCGGATCCGGCATCCGAGACGCGCACGTATGGTGCGCAGTTGACGAGATACGGGACCGCCACGACGGCGGCCAACGGGCCGGGCCACGGCGCGAAGAGCATCAGCACGCCGGCGAGGAGCCAGAGGGCGAGCGCGAGCCGCACCGTGCGCCCCGCACCGAAGGCCGTCGCGATCGAACCGATCCCCGCCTCGCGATCCGGCACGATGTCCTGCACCGCGCCGAACGCGTGCGCCGCGATCCCCCAGATGAAGAACGCGGCGAGGGTGATCAGCAGACCGGCGTCGACGCGTGCGCCCGCGAGCGCGAGCGCGACGATCGCCGGCGTCACGAAGTGGGCGCTCGACGTGAGGGAATCGAGCCCCGGGCGCTCTTTGAAGCGCAGACCGGGAGCGGAGTAGGCGACGAGGGCGAAGGTGCTCACCGCGATCGCGAGCGCCGAGAGCGGGGTGCCGGCCGCCAGCAGCACGATCAGGAACGGCAGATTGGTCGCCAGCGCGAGCCAGAGCATGGGGCGGTGGAACGCTGGTGGCAGCAGGGCGCCCTCGATGCCGCCCTTGCGGGGGTTCTGGACGTCGGAGGCGTAGTCGAAGACGTCGTTGATGCCGTACATCGCGAGGTTGTAGGGCACCAGGTAGTAGAGCGTTCCCACGATGAGCAGCCAGTCGATCTCGCGCGTCGTCAGCAGCATGGCCGCTGCGAACGGGAACGCGGTGTTCACCCAGCTCACCGGCCGCGAAGCCACCCACGCGTGCCGCAGGAGCGCCCCCGCCGGCACCGACCGCTTCCGCGTCAGCAGCGCCCAGAGCGCGGGCAGCGCGACGACCGCGGCGAGCGGGTAGGCGAAATCCTCGACGGGCGCGAGCCCCACGCGCACCCCCGACACGAGGCTCTCCTCGTAGGTGAAGAGCCCCGAGGCGATCATGAGCGTGTCGAAGACCGCGGTGAGCACGAGCAGCGCAGCGCCTGCCACCGCCACGGCGGGCAGCACCGGCCGGGACGCCCCGGCGGCGCGCGCGAGGAGCACACCGCCGAGCACCGCCACCACGAGGAAACCGGCCGAGAGCAGGGCATAGCTCATGACGCCCGCCTCTCGGCGCGACGCTCGATGAGCCGGGCACTCCCCGTGTACAGCACCATGGTGCAGAGCACGAGGAAGACGAGGAAGACCGGCTCCTCGAGCGGCAGCTCGGGAGCGAGCACGATGCCCGAGGCGATCTCCGCCCCGCCTCTGAGGAAGATCCCGGCCGCAATGCCGGCGGCGTCCCAGAGCAGCAGGAAGACCGTGCCCGCGGCCGTCACCATCGCCGCCGCTGCGGCGTCCCTCCAGAAGAACAGACGGAACCGACGGTCGATGAGCAGCATGCAGGCGATTCCGGCCAGCAGGCAGGCGAGATAGGCGAACGAGATCATCGAACCGCCCCGGGCCGCGCCGGAGCAGTCACCGGAGCAGTCGACGGCCGCGGCGCGGTCGGGCCGGCGGAGTGATCGCCCCGGATCCTCTTGAGCACCAGCTCGGCGCTGATGAGGCACATCGGCACGCCCACGCCCGGAGCGGTGGTCGCGCCCGCGTAGAACAGGCCGCTCACCCGCTTCGACGCGTTCTGGGCCCGCCACATCGCGCTCTGACGCAGCACGTGCGCCGGGCCGAGCATGCCGCCCCGCCACGACTGGTACTGCTCGGCGAAGTCGGCCGGCCCGATCGTGCGCCGCACGACGATCCGCTCCCGAAGGTCGGGGATCCCGGCCCACTCCTCGATCTGCCGGATCGCGGCATCCGCAGCCCGCTCCACCCGCGGGTCGCCGCCGCCGTCGGCTCCCCCGGCGCCGATCCCCTCGTCGGCGGGCACCGGGATCAGCACGAACAGGTTCTCGTGCCCCTCGGGCGCCACGCCGCCATCGGTCGCGCTCGGGCGGCAGACGTAGATGGACGCGGGATCGGGCACGCTCGGTCGGTCGCCGAAGATCGCCCGGAAGTTCGCCCCCCAGTCGCGCGTGAAGAAGAGCGAGTGGTGCTCGAGCTGCGGCAGCGCCCCCTCGACGCCGAGCAGCACGATGACGGCGCCCGGGCCGCTCTCGAGCCGCTCCCACCAGGCCTCCGGGTAACTGCGCAGCTCGGGCGGCAGCAGTGCCGTCTCGGTGTGGTGCAGGTCGGCGCCCGAGACGACGAGATTGGCGTGCTCGACGTGCTGCTCCCCGCGCGCGTCGCTCCACCGCACCCCGCTCACCGTGGCACCCTCGCGCTCCCGGCGCGTCAGGATGCCGGTGACGCGCGCGCCGGTCACGATCTCGACACCCGTGTCACGCGCCAGCGCCTCCAACCGCTCGATGAGATGCCAGAATCCGCCCATGGGGTACTGCACCCCCTCGTCGAGATCGAGCGCGCTCATCAGGTGGTACATCGCCGGTGCGCGGTCCGGATCGGTGCCGAGGAACACCGCCGGATAGCCGAGCACCTGACGCAGCAGCGGATCCGAGAATCGTCGCCCGGCGAAGCGCGCGAGCGAGGTGCCGAGCAGCCCGAGCAGCCGCGGCGCCGCTCGCAGCACCTCCGGCGCGGCGAGCGATCGCCACCGGGTGAACGGGTTGTAGAGGAAGTAGCGCTCGGCCATCTCCGAGGCGCGACGTGCTGAGGCGAGGTACCGGCGCAGGCGCCGGCCGCTCCCCGGCTCCCGCCGTTCGAACGCCGCCTCCACGCGCTCGCGCCCGTGGGGCACGGTCATCTCGGGCGCGCGGCCCTCGGACGCGGGTTCGCCGAAGACCCGGTAGCCCGGGTCGAGCGTGCGCAGATCCAGCTGCTCGTCAGCGCTGGTGCCGAGGAGTTCGAAGAAGTGCTCGAAGACCCGGGGCATGAGATACCAGGACGGGCCGGTGTCGAACCGGAACCCCTCGACCTCCGCGCTGCCGGCGCGCCCGCCGAGCTGCTCGTTCTGCTCGAGCAGGCGCACCCGGTGGCCCTCGCGGGCCAGCAGTGCCGCGGTCGCCAGACCGGCGATCCCGCCTCCGATGACGATGGTGCGCGTCATGCGAGACCCTCCTTCCGCGCCGAGACGATCGACTGCAGCGCGAGCCACGCCTTCACCGGGTTCGAGACCCGCACACGGCGACTGCGCAGGCTCACCGCCGGTGTGCGCGCGATCCGCTCGGTGAGCCTCCTGAACAGCCGGAGCGCGCAGCCCACCGCACCGCGCGCGTCGGAGGGCAGCAGCGGCACGGTCTGCTCGGCGTCGGCCAGCTGCGCGCGGATCGTCTCGATCCAGCGCCGCTGCAGCTCCGGGGTCATCTCGGCCTCCCCGCCCAGATAGTCGCGCTTCAGACGGTCGGCGTCGTCGCCGAGATCACGCAGGAAGTTGACGTTCTGGAAAGCGGCTCCGAGCTGCCTCGCCCCGTGCTCGAGCACCTGCGCCGTCTCGGCGCTGCACGCCTCATCGCGCATGAAGACCCGCAGGCACATGAGACCGACGACCTCGGCGGAGCCGTACACGTAGGCGGCGTGGTCGGAGACGTCGAACGCGCGCACGGCGGCCGCGCGCGGAGGGGCTTCCGCCGTTCCGACCGGCGGGGCCTCGGGGAGGTCCATGCGCATCGAGGCGAAGAACGGGCGCGTGAGACCGACGTCGATGCCGGCATCGCGCGCGGTGACGGCGAAGGCGTGCACGATGGGGTTGCTGCTGTAGCCGCTCCGCATGGCCTGTTCCGTCTCATCCTCGAGGGCGGCCAGTCTGCGGCGCTGCTCCACGGCGGCCACTCCTGCGTGCTCGGCGACGCCGTCCACGAGTTCATCGGCGATCCTGACCAGCGCGTAGATGTTGCGGATGTGCGTGCGGTGGCGCGCTCCGAGCAGCCGGGTCGCGAGGCCGAAGGAGGTCGAGTATGCGGCGATGACGCGCTGGGCCGCCGCTTCCGAGGCTGCGGTGTACCGTTCGAGGGGGCCGAGATCGTCGGCGCGTCGCATCATGCCCGCCGCCCCTCGAGGGTGTCGACGACCCTCAGGAGAAATCTCGAGAGCCCACCGGGAATGACCGTCGCCTCCCGAGAGGCGATCTCGACCGCAGCTCGGATACGATCGTCGACCATGGAGCCGATGAAGCCCTCCGCGCCGCACTGCACGAGCGCCGCGCGAATGGCGCGGCCGTGCTCCTCGGTGAAGTCGCGCGCCCCGAGCAGCGGTTCGAGGGTCGGCCAGGCGTCCGTCATGCGGGCGTAGGCGATGATCGCCGTCTCCTTGCCCTCGCGGAAATCGGAGAACGCATCCTTGCCGTGCTCCCGGCTGTCGCCGAAAGCGCACAGCAGATCGTCCTGCAGCTGGAACGCGACGCCCAGGTGCCGCGCCACCTCTCCGAGGGCCTGCTCCACCCGGGATCCCGATCCGGCGAGGACCGCAGCGGCGCGCAGCGGCAACTCGAAGGTGTAGGTGGCCGTCTTCAACCGGCTCATGTCGAGCACCGTGTCGAGGTCGGCCGGGATGACGCCGTCGCTCAATCCCACGTCGTACTGCTCCCCCGCGACCGACTCGGTGATGGTGCGGTCGAGCAGATCCAGCAGCCGCACGCGCACGGCCTCCGGCAGGGCCTCCCTCGCGAAGACCTGATGCGCCGCCGAGAGCATCAGGTCTCCCAGCAGGATCCCGCTGCTGCGTGCCCAGTGGAGCGCTCGATCCGACGCATCGTCCGCTTCGACGCCCGACGCGGCTCGCGACGCATCGATCACGCGCCCGATCACGTTGGGGGCGCCGCGGCGCAGCAGATCCTCGTCGATCACGTCGTCGTGCAGCAGGAAGGAGAAGTGCAGCAGCTCGACGGCGGCCGCGATGCGGAGCGCCGCGGGCCGACGGGCCGCATCGCCGCCTGGCTCGCGCGCGAGGGCGTCGAACGCCCCCATGAGCAGCCGCGGCCTCAGCAGCTTGCCGCCGAGCAGGCACTCGGATCCGAGCCGCCAGAGCCGGTCGAAGTGCGGTCCGTACGCGGCTCCGCTCGCGCTCCGCGCGTCGAGGAGGTCTCGCAGGTGCAGCTCGATCTCCCGCACGACGCCGTCGGTCTCACTGCGCCTCTCCAGCATCTCAAGCACCGTGCGGCCCTCCCGGGAACGCACCGATCTCGAAGAGGCGCGGCAGCTGCTCCCTGAGCCAGGGGCTGAAGACGAAGGGGGTGTTCGAGACGGCGACGAGCAGGGCCTCTGGTTCGGCCCACTCCCACTCCATGACCTCTTCGGCCCGGGGCGCGACCGGGCCGCTCGCGACAGCGGTGAAGACCGGGCAGAACTCGTTCTCGACGGTGCCTCCGGCGTCGACGGCTCGATAGGAGAAGTCGGGCAGCCGCTCCTGCACCGACTCGATGCCGACGTCGAGCTCCTGGCGGCCTCGGCGCCGCACCGCCGAACCCAGCGCCTCCTCCGGGCCGGGATGGCCGCAGAAGCTGTTGGTCCACACCCCGGGCCAGGTGCGCTTCGCGAGCGCGCGACGCGTCACGAGGATGCGGCCCTCACGATCCAGCAGATAGCACGAGAACGCGAGGTGCAGCGGGGTGTTCGCGGTGTGCACGTCACACTTGGGAGCGGTGCCCACGGGCGCACCGACGTCGTCCAGCAGCACGACGAGTTCGGTCTGATCCATGCAATCCCCCAATCGAGCACCTAAACTATCTCAAACCATATTATTGCTAAATAAGGATATTAAACGCAAGGATAATTTATTCGTAGAAGCGCGAAAGAATCGTAGGATTGCCCCATGGAGAATCGTGACTCCGCCGAGACGGCAGACCGCATCTCGGAGAACCTGTATCGCGTCGGCATGAAGGCCGGCAGCAGCGACCTCGTCGACGTCTCCGACGTGCCCGAGGCGGCGATGAAGGAGATCGCGCAACTCATGAACGCCCTCGCCCGGCTGCGCGAGGCCGAGACGCTGCTCTCGGAGGCCTCCCGCAAGTACATGAAGCTGAGCGAGCAGGACATGCGCGCACTGCACTATCTGATCGTCGCGAAACGCCAGGGCGAGATCGTCACCCCCGGAATGATCGCCGCGCACCTGCGCATCTCGGCGGCGTCCACGACCAAGCTACTGAACCGGCTCGAACGCGACAACCACATCACCCGCCGCCTCCACCCGCGCGATCGGCGCGCGTTCGTGATCGAAGTCACACCGGAGACCGAGGCCTCTGCGAAGCAGACGGTGGGGCGGCAGCAGGCTCGACGCTTCTATGCCGCCGCACGGCTGACGAGCGAGGAGCGGGCTGCCGTGACGCGCTTCCTCACCGACATGACCGAAGAGATCTCACTCACACGCGCCGACTGGGCGGGCACCACGGTCTCGGAGGGGTGAAGCGGGAGGCGCGCTGTAGCCGGCGGCGTGGACGTCCTCCTCACCGAGGACGCCTACCAGCACTGTGGACGCGGTCGCACTGCAACGACGAACACCCGGCGACCGGAGCCCCGAAAGGATCCCGCTGCCGGGTGTTTCTCGTGCGCGAGGGGGGACTTGAACCCCCACGCCCTTGCGGGCACTGGCACCTGAAGCCAGCGCGTCTGCCAATTCCGCCACTCGCGCGAGACGTCTCCGGGCCTTTCGGCTCGGACAACTCTGCAAGCTTAGCAGCACCACGAGCCTCGCACCAAAGCGGGCGCGAGCGGCCGCAGCCGCCTCCCGCGCTCTCCGCGGCAGCGGCGCTTCTCGGCACCGCCCCATGACTGCGGGATACACTAATGCGGAAGTCGCAGCCGATCGGCGTGCGATCCGACCGAGCGGAAAGGGCGAGCGCAGCACGTGGGCATTCTGGACAGCGTCGAGCGCGGGCTCGAGCGCGCCGTCAACGGCGCGTTCGCACGCACGTTCCGCTCGGGCGTGCAGCCCGTCGAGATCGCGGCGGCCCTGAAGCGCGAGCTCGACATCGGCGCCGTGATCGTCGACCGCGATCGCGTGCTCGCCCCCAACCGCTTCGTGGTGCGCGTCTCGCAGAAGGACGCGGATCGCCTGCGCGGCCTCGGCGACACCCTCGAGCAGGAGCTGCGCGCCGTCGTCGTGAAGCACGCGAAGCAGCAGAGCTACCAGCTGCTCGGCGATCCCGACGTCGAGATCCGCTCCGACGGCTCGCTCACCACGGGGGTGCTCGAGATCGACGCCTCCCGGGTCGAGGGCTCGGTCGACTGGGTCGCCGTCGTCGACGTCGACGGCGCCCGCCACGAACTGCCGCGCGGCACCACGACCGTCGGCCGCGGCAGCGACTGCGGCATCCGCATCGGCGACACCGCGGCCTCGCGCAAGCACCTCGAGATCATCTGGGACGGCGCCGCCGGCCTCGCGCGAGACCTCGGCTCGACCAACGGCTCCAAGATCAACGGCCAGCGCTTCCGCGAGGCGGCGCTCTCCCCCGGCATCGTGATCACGATCGGCCAGACGGCGCTGCGATTCCAGCTCGTACCCGGCCGCGCGAGCCGGCCCGCGCGGCCGGCACCCGCACCACCCCCCTCGGCGAGCGCGAAGCCCACGGCGACGCCCCCGAGCGCCGCGGCGCCGCCGCCCTCCGCGGGCGGCACCCCCGGCATCGACGAAGATTTCTGGAGGGGTCTATGAGCGAACTCACCCTGCTCATCCTGCGCATCGGCTTCCTGCTGCTGCTGTGGTTCTTCATCTTCGCCATCGTCTACGCGCTGCGCAGCGACCTCTTCGGCGCGCCCGTGCGGCGCCTCCGCACCGACGGCAACGGCAACCCGGTGCCCCAGCCCTCGCTGCAGGTCACGGCCCCGGCCGCCGCCTCGCCCGTGGCGGCAGCGCCCGCCTCGCCCGCCAACCCCTTCCCCTCGGCCGGAGGCTCCGGCCCGGCCCGGCACCTCGTCATCACCTCCGGCGTCGCGAACGGCACCTCCATCCCCCTCGACGACGACATCCTCACGATCGGTCGCAGCGGCGACTCCACCCTCGTCATTGTCGACGAGTACACCTCCACCTACCACGCCCGTCTCGCCCGCAACGGCGAGGAGTGGATCCTCACCGATCTCGACTCCACGAACGGCACCCGTCTCGACGGCACCCGCGTCACGAAGCCCGTCCCCGTGCCCCTGTTCACGCCGGTCACCATCGGCACCACGACCTTCGAGCTGAGGCCCTGAGCGTGACGGTCGGCTACGAAAGCGCCATCGGCTCGCATGTCGGCATGGTGCGCTCCAACAACCAGGATTCCGGGTTCGCGGGCGACTACCTCTTCCTCGTCGCCGACGGCATGGGGGGCCACGCCGGAGGCGACGTCGCCTCGGCCATCGCGGCCAAGACGATGGCCGACTTCGACGTCGCGCCGACCGGCAGCCCCGAGGCCACGACCAACACGCTGCGCTCGGCGATCCTCGACACCAACGCCAAACTGCGCAGCACCGTCAAGGATCGCCCCGAGCTGGCGGGCATGGGCACCACCTTCACCGGCTTCATCACCGTGGGCGACCGGCTCGCACTCGCCCACATCGGCGACTCGCGCCTCTACCTGCTGCGAGACAACGAGCTGCGGCAGATCACGAAGGATCACACCTTCGTGCAGCGCCTCGTCGACAGTGGCAAGATCACCGAGGACGAGGCGAAGATCCACCCCCGCCGCTCGGTGCTGATGCGCGTGCTCGGCGATGTCGAGGCCTCGCCCCAGGTCGACACCGAGGTGCTCGACACCCGCCCCGGCGACGTCTGGCTGCTCTGCTCCGACGGCCTCTGCGGCTACGTCGAGGATTCCGACATCGAGAAGATCCTGCGCCGCCGCACCTCGCTGCAGGGCGCCGTCGACTCGCTCATCGACAAGAGTCTCGCGCACGGCGCACCCGACAACGTGACGGTCGTGCTCGTCGAGACCGTGCCCGAGGCAGCGGCTCCCGAGACGCACGGGGCCGAGGAGGGCGCGCCGAGCGTCGAGCCCTCTTCGGCGTCCTCCACCGACACGGTCGAGCTCACCGACGTGGTCGGGCAGGTCACCACGGGCGGGCAGCCCCTGCCGGCCCCCTCGAACCGGCGCTTCGCGGGATCCGCGGCGACCTCGGCCGGCTCCCGCGACGGCTCCGTCACGACCGCCCGCACCCGGCTCATGGGGCGCCGCCGTCCCGTGCGCCGCCCCCCGCAGATCGAGGAGAGCCACTTCGAGCCCCGCGTCGACGAGTACCTCGCCGAGCTCATGGCAGAGACGAAGCGTCGCAACAAGCGCCGCCGCCTGCTGTGGGCGCTCGGCGCGGTGGCGGTGCTGGTCGCGATCGGCGGCGCGCTGCTGTTCGGCTACCAGTGGACGCAGAGCCGCTACTTCGTCGGCACCGACGGCGAGACCGTCATCATCTACCGGGGCGTGCAACAGGAGATCGGCTCGTTCTCGCTCTACTCGACGGCCGAGGACACCGAGATCCCCCTCGCCGATCTCGACGGCCTCGAGCAGCGCCAGGTCAAGCGCACCCTCGGCGCCGGCTCGCTCGAGGAGGCGCGCGACATCGTGCTGAGGCTGGGGGTGCACGATGAGTGACGCCCGCGGCGCGGCCAAGGAACCGCGCACCTTCGAGAAGACCCGCACCAGCGAGACGGTGCTGCAGCGCATCACCGCGCTGCGCGCCCCTCGCAAGCTGCTCGGCCTCGAGCTCTCGCTGGTGCTGTTCGCGATGGCGGTCGGGATCGCCGCGATCGTGATCGTCGACCTCACCGTGCTCGGGCGGGTCACCACGACCCTGCTGCCCACCGGGGCGCTCTTCCTCATCGCGCTGTTCGCGCTGCACATCACGATCCGCCGCATCGCCCCCGACGCCGACCCGCTCATCATGCCGATCGCTACGCTCCTCAACCTCGTCGGCGTCGCGATGATCTATCGCATCGACCTGGCGCGCTCCGTCTCGGGCTGGGAGTCGACGTCGGTGCGCCAGCTCGTCTGGTCGACCGTGGCCGTGGTCGCCGCGATCGCGGTGCTCGCCGTGATCCGCAACCACCTGGTGCTCTTCCGCTACACCTACCTCACCGGGCTCGGCGCGGTGATCCTGCTGCTGCTGCCCATGCTGCCGGGCATCGGGCAGGAGATCAACGGCGCTCGGGTGTGGATCCACATCGGCTCGTTCTCGTTCCAGCCGGGCGAGATCGCGAAGATCCTGCTCGCGGTCTTCTTCGCGGGCTACCTGGTGCGCAACCGCGACTCGCTCGCGATGGTGGGCAAGAAGTTCCTCGGCATCCGCTTCCCGCGGGGCCGGGATCTCGGCCCGCTGCTCGTGTTCTGGCTCGCCGCGATGTCCGTGCTCGTGTTCCAGCGCGACCTCGGCACCTCGCTGCTCTACTTCGGCCTGTTCCTGTCGATGCTGTACCTCGCGACGGGCCGCGTCGGCTGGATCATCCTGGGCGTCGGCCTGTTCCTCGTCGGCGGCCTCGTCGCCAGCCAGGCCCTCGAGTACGTGAACCGCCGATTCGCGAACTGGCTCGACCCGTTCGCCGACCCCTACGGGGCGAGCCACCAGATGGTGCAGGGCCTGTTCGGCATGGCGAACGGCGGCATGACCGGCACGGGCCTCGGGCAGGGCTACCCGAACGACACCCCCCTCGCGCAGAGCGACTACATCATCCCGAGCCTGGGCGAAGAGCTCGGCCTCATCGGCCTGTTCGTCATCCTCGCCGCCTACCTGCTGCTCGTGGGACGCGGGCTGCGGATCGGCTTCGCCGGCCAGGACGACTTCGGCAAGCTGCTCGCGTCGGGCCTCGCCTTCACGATCGCCCTGCAGGTGTTCATCGTGGTCGGCGGCGTGACCCGCGTGATCCCGCTGACCGGCCTGACGGCGCCGTTCCTCGCGGCCGGCGGCTCCTCCCTCGTGTCGAACTGGATCATCATCGCACTGCTGATCCTGCTCTCGAACTCCGTGCGCAACCGACCGAAGCTGGTGATCCGCTCGTGAACAAGCAGCTCAAGTTCATCACCCGCACCGTGTTCGCCATGTTCCTGGTGCTGTTCTTCGCCGTCACGATGATCCAGTTCGTGCAGGCCGACGAGCTGCGCGCGAACGAGCTCAACGGGCGCACCATCAAGAACGGCTACAAGGTCGAGCGCGGCTCGATCCTGGTCGGCGGCGAGCCCGTCGCGTACTCGACGCCCACGGGCGACTCGTACCGGTTCGTGCGCCAGTACTCGAACGGCCCCCTCTACGCCCCCATCACGGGCTACTTCTCGCATCTGCAGGGCGCCTCCGGCCTCGAGGCCGCGATGAACCAGGATCTGTCGGGCATCGGCAACGCGCAGTTCTTCACCCGCATCATGAACACCCTCAACGGCGTGGAGCCGCAGGGCAGCTCGGTCGAGACCACGATCGACCCGGCGGTGCAGGAGGCGGCGGCCGCCGCGATGAACGAGAGCGGCTTCGAGGGCGCGGTCGTGGCGATCGAGCCGAAGACGGGCCGCATCCTCGCACTCGTCTCGACGCCCGGCTACGATCCGAACCTGCTCTCGACGAACAACGACGCCGAGATCATCGCGAACTACCGGCAGCTCGAGGACGAGCCGTCCCAGCCGCTGCAGAACCGTGCGATCGCGGGCGACCTCTACCACCCGGGCTCCGTCTACAAGCTGCTCGTCGCCGCGGCCGCCATCGAGGCCGGCGCCGCGACCCCAGCCACGGAGTTCGACAACCCGGCGCAGCTCACGCTGCCGCAGTCGACCGCGGTGATGCAGAACGCCTCCCGCACCACCTGCGGCTCGGGCGCGAAGGCCACGCTCGAGCAGGCGATCGTGCTCTCCTGCAACATCCCGATCGCCGAGCTCGCGATGAGCATGGACCGCGACGAGGTGCCGAACATGGCCAACGCCTTCGGCTTCGGACAGGACGTCTCGATCCCGCTCTCGGTCACCCCCAGCCAGGCGCCGATCCCCGCCGACCAGGCCGGCACGGCGCTCTCGTCGATCGGTCAGCTCGACGTGCGCGCCACGCCGCTGCAGATCGCGATGGTCTCGGCCGGCATCGCGAACGACGGCACCGTCATGACCCCCTACCTCGTCGACGAGATCATCACCCCGGATCTGCGCGTCGAGAAGGAGTTCACGCCGACCGAGTTCTCGAAGCCCGTCTCGAGCGATACGGCGCATGCGGTTGCTGAGATGATGGAGCACGGCGTCTCGAACCCCGAGGGCCTCGCGAAGAACGCGGGCATCGAGGGCGTGCGGGTCGCGGGCAAGACCGGTACGGCCGAGAACGGGCAGGATGAGGCGGGCAACGACCTGCCCTTCACGCTGTGGTTCACGGGCTTCGCGCCGGTCGACGACCCGCAGGTGGCGGTGGCGGTGGTCGTCGCCGACGGCGGCGGCGAGGCGTATGGTTTTGCGGGTGGATCGTACGATCTGCCCACGGCAGTCGGAAAACGAGTAATGGAAGCGGTGTTGAGCGAATGAGACCAGCGGCAGGTATCACATTCGGCGGACGCTACGAGCTGAGCTCGAGGATCGCCGTCGGTGGTATGGGCGAGGTGTGGAAGGCGACGGACAGCATCATCGGTCGCACCGTCGCCATCAAGATCCTCAAGGACGAGTACATGGGCGACCCCGGGTTCCTCGAGCGCTTCCGCGCCGAGGCCCGCCACGCCGCGCTCGTGAACCACGAGGGCATCGCCAACGTCTTCGATTACGGCGAGGAGCAGGGCTCCGCCTACATCGTGATGGAGCTCGTGCCGGGTGAGCCGCTCTCGGCGATCATCGAGCGCGAGGGCCGGCTGCCCGCCAACCGCGTGCTCGGGATCGTGGCGCAGACCGCCACCTCACTGCAGGCCGCCCACGATGCCGGCCTCGTGCACCGCGACATCAAGCCCGGCAACCTGCTGATCACGCCCGAGGGCCGCGTGAAGATCACCGACTTCGGCATCGCGCGGATCGCCGATCAGGTGCCGCTCACCGCGACCGGTCAGGTGATGGGCACGGTGCAGTACCTCGCGCCCGAGCAGGCGAGCGGTCACACCGCCACCCCGGCGACCGACATCTACTCGCTGGGCGTCGTGGCCTACGAGTGCCTCGCAGGCAAGCGCCCCTTCACGGGCGAGTCGCAGGTCGCGATCGCGATGGCGCAGATCAACGACACCCCGCCGGATCTGCCGGCCGACGTGCCGGAGCCCGTGCGCAACCTCGTGATGGCGTGCCTCGCGAAGGACGCGGCCGGCCGGCCGCAGACCGCGGCGAAGCTCGCGCAGGCCGCGACGGCCCTGCACCGCGGCGACGTGCGCCTCGCCGCGAGCTACGTGCCGCAGGTGCTGGGCGAGGCCGAGCCCGCCACCACGGCGCTGCCGCAGCAGACGCAGACGATGGACGCCGCGACGACCGCGCTGCCGCAGACGACCGCGCTCGCCGGCCCGGGCGCCGCCGCCGACCTCACGGCCGACCCCGTCGAGGAGGGCGCCGACGAGCAGCCTCGCAAGAAGAAGCGCAGCCCGTGGACGTGGCCGCTCATCACGCTGCTCGCGCTGCTGCTCATCATCGGCGTCGGCACCGCCGTCGCGCTGATGAACCAGAACAGCGGGGAGAAGCCGGCCACCACCACGAGCACCCCGAAGACCACCACGAAGAAGCCGACCACCACGAAGGCGCCCACCACAGGCGTCGTCGACGACAGCGAGCTCATCGGCATGAACATCGAGGAGGCCGTGGGGTACCTCAACGGCCTCGGCTTCTCGAACGTCAGCCCGCAGGAGGGCAACGCAGCTCCCGACGATCAGGTCGGCCTCGTCACCGCGGTCAACCCGACGGGCCCCAAGGTGCCCTTCGACCAGCCGATCACCCTCACCTACAACGTGGCGTTCGGTCAGGCCGGGCAGCCGGCGGCGCCGACCAGCGATCGCAGCGAGGTCAACTCGGGACAGGCCTTCACGGTGCAGCTCGCGACCGCGCAGAGCTTCTGCCCCACCAACTTCACGGTGCAGAACTACTCGGTGAGCGTCACCGGGTCGGGATCGCTCGCGGGCGTGTCCGGCGCCGTCGCGAACCTGCAGGCCGAGACGCTGAGCCCGGGCGCCGAGAACGGCTCGATCAGCATCACCTACTCGGCGACCTGCCAGAACAGCGTGGGCGTCGTGCGCGAGGCCCCCGCATCGCCGCCGCTCGTCGTGACCGTCAAGGCGCCGCCCGCCGAGGGCGGCGGCGGATCCGGCGGATCCGGCGGGTCCGGCGGATCCGACGGGCAGTAGAACCGCTGAGACGACCCGCGCTGCGAGGTCTTACTCAGCACGTGTCCCTATACACTTGGAACATCTATGAGCACGGAAGAGGTGGACATGCCGGAGACGCCAAGTGGCGGCGAACAGCGCATCCTCGCCGGGCGCTACGCCATCGGGGAGTTCGTCGGCCAGGGTGGCATGGCCACGGTCTACCGCGGCACGGACACGAAGCTCGGGCGGCAGGTCGCCATCAAGGTGATGAAGGCGGATCTGGCCGGCGATGAGGAGTTCCGCTCCCGCTTCCGCCAGGAGGCACAGTCGGCGTCCCGCATGGCGCACCCCACCGTGGTGCGCGTCTTCGACGCCGGCGACGATCTGATTCAGACCGCCGACGGGCCGAAGCGCCTGCCCTTCATCGTCATGGAGTACGTCGAGGGCAGAAACCTGCGCCAGCTGGTCTCCGAGGGTGCGCTCTCGCAGACGGAGGCGTGCCGAGTCGTCGACTCGGTGCTGACCGCCCTCGAGTACTCGCACCGGGCCGGCATCGTGCACCGCGACATCAAACCGGCGAACATCATGATCACCAAGACCGGCCAGGTCAAGGTGATGGACTTCGGCATCGCGCGCGCGGTCTCCGAGACCTCGTCGACGCTGCAGCAGACCACCGCCATCCTCGGAACCGCGGCGTACTTTTCGCCCGAGCAGGCCAAGGGCGAATCGATCGATGCGCGCACCGACCTCTACTCGACGGCGGTGCTGCTCTACGAGCTGCTGACGGGCGACGTCCCCTTCCGCGGCGACACCGCGGTAGCCGTGGCCTACCAGCACGTGAGCGAGCGCCCGCAGGCGCCCAGCGATCGCAAGCCCGAGGTCACGCCCGAGCTCGACCGGGTGGTGCTCTACGGCCTCGCGAAGGATCGCGCCAAGCGATTCCAGTCGGCATCCGAGTTCCGCGACGCGCTGCGACTCGCCGCGAACGGCCAGATGCCGAAGCTCGTGCTGCAGCAGCCCGAGACGGTGCTGTTCACCGGCGGCAACGAGGTGACGGAGTCGGATCTCGCGCTTCGGCAGCTCGCCGAGGGCGGCGGCGGCGCGCGCACCCAGAGCCGGCCCCCGGTCATGTGGACCTGGGCGGCGATCCTCACCATCGGCGCCATCATCATCGCGGTCGTCTTCTGGCTGGTGACGCTCGCCCCGCAGACATTCCTGCCCGACACCTCCCGCGAGGTGCCGCAGCTCGTCGATCTCGAGCGCGAGGCGGCCATCACACTGCTGAGCGAGCACGACCTCACGGCGATCCCGATCGAGCAGACGAGCGACGACATCGCCGCCGGGCACATCATCTCGACCGACCCCGAGGCGGGCACCATGCTCAGCCGCGGCGACAAGGTCACCCTCTACGTCTCCACCGGGCCCGTGACGGCCGAGGTGCCCGACATCGATCGCATGAACGCCGAGGACTACAAGCAGACGCTGGCCGACCTGGGCCTCACCGTCGGCCTCGTCACGAGCGTCGACGATCCGCTCTCACCGGCCAACCGCGTGCTCGAGGTCATCCCGGCTCCCGGCACCGAGCTGCAGTCGGGTTCGAGCGTCGAGCTCAGGATCTCGAGCGGCAAGGTGCAGATCCCCGAGGTGATCGGTCAGCCGCTCGACATCGCGCGGTCGATGATCGACGGCCTCGGCCTCGATGTCACCTACACGCCCGACACCTGCCCGTCCCAGGGCAACTACCCGGTGAACGGGCAGACGCTCATGGGCGAGCAGCAGCAGGGCTCCTCGGTCGAGATCAAGTACTGCGCGGCGTAGCACGCGCCCTGCGCCGCACACGGTCGAGGCCCGGATCCCTTGGGATCCGGGCCTCGACTCGTTCGCGCGGCTCGCCCGCGAGGGGTTCGGGGCGGCCGCCGGGCTCAGGCCTTGAGCAGCGGAGAGAGGCTCTGAGCGATGACGGCGGCGTTCGGCAGGCCGACGACGGCCAGCCAGTTGCCGAGCTGCTGGTAGCCGCCCTCGGTGAGCACCGACTCGGGGTGGTACTGCACGCCGTAGATCGGCAGCTCGCGGTGGCGCAGCGCCATCACGATGCCACTGGCGGTCTCGGCGGTGACGACGAGGCTGTCGGGCACGGTGGCGCGCACCACGGCGAGCGAGTGGTAGCGGGTGGCGTTGAACTCGGGGGCGACGCCCTCGAAGAACGAGTCGCCCGAGTGGCGCACGCGCGAGATCTTGCCGTGCATCAGCTCGTCGGCGTGGGTGACGGTCGCTCCGAGCGCCTCGGCGATGGCCTGGTGGCCCAGGCAGACGCCCAGCACGGGAACTCCGGTGCGCAGTGCGATGCTCACCATCGGGATCGAGACGCCGGCGTCGGTCGGCGTGCCGGGACCCGGAGAGATGAGCACCCCGTCGTACTGCGCGGCGAGCTGCTCGAGTTCGCCCGCGCTCACCTCGTCGTTGCGGATCACCCGCGTCGTGGCGCCCAACTGCTGCAGGTACCCGTTGAGCGTGTAGACGAAGCTGTCGTAGTTGTCGATGATCAGGATGTTCGTCATGTTCCGACCGTCACCTCTTCCGGTTCGAGGAATTCGATTGCCACCCACGGGTAGACGTAGGCGATGAGCACGTAGACGAGTGCGGCGGCCGCGAGCAGCAGCACGATCACCCGCAGCCAGGCGGGGCCCGGGAAGAAACGCCAGAGCAGGGAGAACATCAGCTTTCCTGATCTCCTCTCAGGGCCTGGTGGCCCTCCATGGTGGGGTTCAGCTCGAGCAGTTCGGCGGGCGGCCCATCCGCGCGCGGCTGGAACGATTCGAACACCGAGTAGGCGATGGCGCGCTCGTCGCTGCCCGCCCACTTGGGGTGGCAGGTGGTGAGGGTGAGGATCTGGTCGGTGCCCGGCTCTCCCTCGAGCCGCGGGAAGGGGTTGAGCACGTCGCCCGCGTCGGGCAGCACGTACTCGATGTTGCGGAAGCGGTAGGTGTACCAGCCGTCGGCGGTCTCGAGGAAGAGGGGGTCGCCCACGCGCAGGTTCATGACCTCGCGGAACGAGTTGATGAGGGGGCCGGATCGGTGCCCGGCCAGAGCGACGTTGCCGGGCTCGCCCGGCATCTGCGTGTCTTCGTAGTGGCCGATGCCCTTGTCGTCGAGGTTGAGCACGGTCCACCAGTCGGTCGTCTCGGCCACCCGGTTCGCGTAGGCGGTGCCGAAGGCCGGCACGCGCAGCACGCCGAACACCTCTGCGGACGCCGGCCGCGCGGTGACGGGCACGACGCCGTCGTAGGGCTGCGCCGTGTGCTCGGCGTCCCATCGGGCGGAGTCGCTCTCGGAGAGCTCCGCCTGCTTCGCGGTGACGCCCACCCCGGTGTGCCAGGGCTGCCAGATGATGTAGCCCAGCACGCCGAGGCCGCCGAGCAGCAGCAGTTCGCCGATCACGGTCAGCGGGCTCAGTCTGGCCCGTCGGCGTCGGCCGCGCCTGTCGCGGGTCTCCATCACGCCCCTCATTCTACGGCGATTGCCTGTGCCCGGCCGGAATCCCGGTAGAATCGAGAGCATGGCAGCAGCTGGGAAGAACGTAAGCAAGCGCAAGTCGGCGGAGCTCGCCCAGGATCGGGCGGAGACGGCTCCGTCTCGCAAGGACGCGCCGAACCCGGTGTGGTTCAAGCCGGTCATGTTCGGCTTCATGCTGCTGGGACTGATCTGGATCGTGCTCTACTACATCACGAGCACCACGCTGCAGCTGCCCGTGCCAGCTCTCGGCCAGGCCAACATCTTCGTGGGCTTCGGCCTCGTGCTCGTGGGCTTCCTCATGACTCCCTGGTGGAAGTAGCGCTCCAGCTGCTCGCTCGCGCCGACATGGGCGCGAAGTTGTCATCAATGACACCGGTGTAATTCCTCCCCAACTGGGGATATACCTGTGGATAACTCACTGAGGCCCCGGCGATCCGCCGGGGCCTCAGCCGTTTCGCGCGAGTCGCGGGTGCCGGCTCAGGGCAGTACCGCGAAGTAGGCGAAGCACATCGCGACCAGCACCGCACCGAGCACCACCAGTGAGACGATGCGCTGCGTGCGCTTGCGCGGCCCCCGATTCGAGACGAGCAGCCACATGGTGAGCGCTCCCACGATCATGCCGCCGAGGTGCGCCTGCCACGAGATGTTCGCCCCGGGCAGCAGGCCGATGCCGAAGTTGATGGCGATCAGCGCGATCAGCGATGCGACGTTCGCGCCGGCCGATCTGAATGCGACCACCGTCGCACCCAGCACCCCGAAGATCGCCCCCGACGCCCCCACTGTGGGCACGATCAGCGTGCTCGGATCCGCGTACACCCACAGCATCACGGCCAGCGAGCCGCCCAGCCCCGCGAAGAGGTAGAGCACGAGGAACTGCACCCGCCCCATCAACTGCTCGAGGTTGCGGCCGAAGAGCCACAGCGCGTACATGTTGAAGAGGATGTGCAGCAGGAACCCCGTCGAGTGCGTGAACGTCGCCGTGAGCATGCGCCACGGCTCGAAGCCGACGTCGCTGAACAGCTGGCTCGACACCGACTCGGGCACCGAGTAGATCGGCATGTACCAGAGCGCGCGCGTCACCTCGTCCGAGAAGAAGTAGCGTCCCAGCAACTGCAGCACGAACACCACCAGGTTGACCGCCACGATGGCGTAGGTGACGGGGGTGTCGAGCGCTGCGACCCGGCGGCCGGTGACCCGGGCGGATCGCGCCGCCCGCTTCGCCGCCCCCGGCTGAGTCTGCTTCACGCACTCGGGGCACAGCACCCCGACGGCCGACACGACCTGGCATTCGGAGCAGATCGTGCGGCCGCAGCGCTGGCACAGCGTGAAGCTGTGCGTGCTCGGGTGGCGGTAGCAGACGTCGTCGGGGCCGTACTCGACGCGTTCGCCGAACGCCGGCCCCGATCCGTTCGCCACCACGGAGCTCAGGCCTCGGCGATGTCGACGCCGGTGATCACGACGTCGTCGACCGGGCGGTCCATCCCGCCGGTCGGCACCGCCTCGATGGCGTCGACGACGGCCTTCGAGGCGTCGTCGGCGACCTCGCCGAAGATCGTGTGGTTGCCGTTCAGCCAGCTGGGGGCCGTGGTGGTGATGAAGAACTGCGAGCCGTTGGTGCCCGCGAGACGGCCGGTCATGTCGGGGCGCTTGCCCGCGTTCGCCATGGCGAGCTGGTACTTCTTGTCGAAGACGAGCTCGGGGTGGATCTCGTCGTCGAAGGTGTAGCCCGGGCCGCCGGTGCCGGTGCCGGTGGGGTCGCCGCCCTGGATCATGAAGTCCTTGATGATGCGGTGGAAGATGACGCCGTCGTAGAAGCCCTTGTTCGCGAGGTCGACGAAGTTCTTCACCGTCTTCGGAGCGTGGTCGCCGAAGAGGTTGATGACGATGTCGCCGTGGTTGGTGTGAATGGTGGCTACGGAGGTGTGAATGCTCATGCAGACCAGTCTAGGCGCGGCCGCTGACAAGCGGAGCGGCGGCACGGGCGGCACAGCCTACCGTCAACTGGGAATCCCTTGCAACCGTGCTGCCCGGGGCCGCGCGACGGTCGTCGTTCGGTGTAGCGTTGAGGTACGAGCGATGTCGCTCTGAGCATTGCCTCGCCGAGCTAGGAGGACAGGTATGAAACTCTCACGCAAGCGCCGCCGCGAACTCCGCCGTCTGCGCAAGGACGCCCAGCAGCTGCTCGACCAGCAGCGCGTCGTACTGGGGCACGCCGGTGAGGTGCTGCACTCGGCCGGCCATCAGGCCCGCCGTCTGAGCGACGAGCACCTGCAGCCCCGCATCGACCGCGCCGTCGACACCGCGCGCCCGGCCATCGAGCGCGGCGTCACCCGGGCCCGCCGCTCGGCCGACAACGTACGACGCTTCACCGCCCCGTTCGTCGCGGCGGCCCTCACGCGCACGATCAACACCCTCGACGAGATCGAGAACCACGACGCCGCGAAGCAGGTGCGCGGCTTCGGCGAGCGCACCGGCTACCTCAAGCCCAAGCGCCGCGTCGGCGGCGTCATCGCCCTGGGCCTCGGGCTCGCGGCGGCCGCGGGTGTCGGCTATGCGCTGTGGCAGGCGTTCCGCACCGACGAGGATCTCTGGGTCGCACCCGAGAACTGATCGGCCGCGCCGAACCGCAGGGGCGGTGCTGGATCCACGTGATCCGGCACCGCTTTTTCGTTTCTTCAGCCGTCTCGGCGAGGAGGAGTCGCCCCTCAGCCGCGCGGCTGCTGCTTGCGGGGCTTGCCCGCCTGGCGGCCGCCCTGCTTGCCGCCCGACTTCGCGGGGGCGCGGCGCGCGGTGATGCCGGCCATGCGCATGCCCGTCTGCACGAGCGACAGCGTGCGCAACGACCGGATCTCGCGGATCGCCACCCAGCGCGCCTCGTCGGAGGAGCCGTCGACCTCGTGCTGCAGGGGGCCGTCCTTCACGGAGGCGCGGTACACGATGCGGATCGTGTGGAGTTCGGGGTCGGAGCCCTCGGGCACCTCCTCGCGCACCATCACCCGGGAGTCGACGCCGAGCAGCTTGCCGACGCGGGCCTCGAGCCCGGTCTCCTCGAGCACCTCGCGCACCACCGCGTCGCGGGGATCCTCTCCGCTCTCGAGCCCGCCCCCGGGCAGGGTCCAGCCGTGCAGGTGACCGCGTCGCCAGTGCGTCAGCAGGATCTTGCCGCGGCGTTCCACCACTGCGTAGGCGGCCACTCGAAGATCCATGCTCCGAGCCTAGCCTGTCGCGCTGCGAGCTCCCCCGCGACAGGCTCAGGGGACGGCGGGCCGGCGCGCGCCGAAGGCCGGAATGCTACGGCGTCTGCACGGGTGCAGAGGGGCGGGAGGCGCTCCACCCTCGCAGCCAGCGCTCCAAGCGCTCGTAGGCCACGGCCCGCACCGGCCCGCTCGACAGGAAGACGTCGTGCAGGGCGCCGTCGATACGATCCACGGTCACCGTCGACCCGAGTTTCAACGCGGCCTTCGCGACCTCGTCGACGTCGAGCACCGAGTCGGCTCGCGTGAGCTCCTCGGTCCACTTGAGCGGCATCGCGGTGCGCGCCGAGAGCAGCACCTCCACCGGCTCCGCGATGTCGAGACCGCGACTCACCCGGGCGTGCCCCTCGAGGATCGCCCGCAGCCAGCCGCCCCGCACGGCGTGGGTCCGCTCGGGGCGCCAGGCCGCGTTGACGAGCTCCAGCTCGTCCAGCGGCCCGACCTCGCGCTGGGCGCGCGTGTAGAAGCCGTAGTCGAGTTGCGGGGCGACCTCGCGCGGGTTGGTGCGCGCCCCCAGGTTGAGCAGCGGCATGAGCACCTGGCGGCCGGCACTCGCGAGTTGGAACTCCAGCCACGGGCTGTTCAGCACGAGCGCGTGCGCCCTGCCCGGATGCTCAGCCGCCCAGAGGCTGAGCACGAGGCCGCCGGTCGAGTGCCCGAACAGTATCAGGGGCCTCGGCTCGGGTTCGCCCTCCCCCATCACTTCGAGGGCGGCGTCGACCTCTAAGTGGTAGTCGTCGAGGTTCTCGATGTAACCGGGCGTCTGCCCCTCGCGCAGGCTGCGGCCGTACTTGCGCAGATCCAGCGCGAAGAAGCGAGCGCCGCGGGTCGTCCAGAAGGCCGCGAGATCCCGCTGGAAGAAGTAGTCCGACCAGCCGTGCACGTAGAGCACGTCCACCCCGTCGAGCAGACGTTTCCCGTGAAACATCCGCTCGAACCACGGCCGGTGAGCCGGGGCCGACCTCACGAGCGTCGCGACGATCGGCCCCTCGTCATCGGTGCCGAGTTCGAGATCGGTGCACTCGAACCCCGCACCGAGCACGTCCTCCCGCCACTGCGCCATGCCGTCATTCTACGAGTGGTCCGAGCGCGGCACGCCGACCCTCTCGCCCCGCGCGTCGCCCGCGGGCGATCAGGCGCGCGCGCCCGGCGGCTGCGGGGGCGGAGACGCCAGGAGCCCGCCGTCCCTTCGACATGCTCGGGGGCGGCGGGCTCGGGGACGGCGGGCTCAGAGGCCGCGGCTCAGCGCAGGACCACCTCGGCGAGCGACGACCGCACCTTCACCACGTTCTTCGACTGCTCGCTCGCGGAGAGCCGGTTGTCGATCTTGCCGAGCTCGCCGCGCACGTCGAGCCGGTACTCCCCCTCGGGAAGCCGCACGTCCGCGCTGCCGGCGTCCGCCTGGAGGTCGACGAGCGCCGGGGCGCTGCCGGTCAGCCTGACCACGGCCTCGCCCGCCTCGACCTCGATCTGGGCGTCGCGCACATCGGCCGCCTCCACCTCGGCGCGGCCCGCCTGCACTCCGAGATCGAGTTCGGTCGCCGCGCCCGTGAAGACCAGATTGCCGGCGCTGACCTCGAGGTCGAGATCGGCGAACTCGCCGACGGCCAGCAGCTCGCCCGCCGCAACCCGCAGGTCGCCGCTCAGCCGGCCGCCCTCGCCGAGGCTCGTCGGCAGCGTCAGGGTGACGATCTCGCGGCCGCCGCGCTCGGCGCAGCCGAACAGGCAGCCGCCGGTGCGGGAGCCCTGGGCGCGCTCCACCACCAGCTCGTCGTCATCCTGGCGCATCGTCCACTTGCCGGTGCGGTCGGTGTCGCGCTCCACCACCAGCACGGCCTCGTCGACATCGCCGAACTCGAGCGTGAACGACGACGCGGAGGCCTCGATCTCGAGGCCCGTGATGCCCGTGACGGGTGCGCGCAGCTCTTCCGCGGCGCCCGAGCCGCCCGTCCCGTCGCCGCGGCGCTCCGAGGATCCGCCGGCGGCGACGCCCCCGGAGTCGTAGCCGGGCAGATCGTCGGCGATGTCGTCCATGATCTCGCGGGGCAGGTCGAGCTGATCGGCGAACGGGAGACCCGCCCGCGGTGCGAACGCGCCGAGCACGTTCAGGGTGCTCGACACGGCAGCGCCGAAGAGCACGACTCCGCCCACGACGGCCGCGACGATCGTGATCGTGGTGGCGGCGGACGAGCGGGGCGCGGAGGGCCCGTTGTTGCTGGTCATGAGAATGATCCCGTCTGTGTGTGGGTGGTCGTGTTCGGGTGGCCCGGGGCGGAACCGGTGCCGGGCCCCGCGGTGCTCTCGATGTGCGCGATGGCGGCGAGCACGCGTCGGTTGCCCCCCTCCTCGGCGTCGAGGCCGAGCTTCTGGAAGATCGCGGTGATGTGCTTCTCGACGCTCGCCTCCGAGAGGAAGAGAAGCCCCGCGATGGCCTGGTTGGAGCGACCCTCGGCGAGCGCCGCGAGCACGGTGCGCTCGCGGTCGGTGAGGGAGCGCATGCGGTCGTCCCGGCTGCGGCGGGTGAGCAGTTGCGCCACCACCTCGGGGTCGAGCACCGTCGCGCCCTGGCCGATCCGCTCCACCGAATCGATGAACTCCCCCACGTCGGCGACGCGGTCCTTGAGCAGGTATCCGAAGGCGCCGCCCTGGCCGGCGATCAGATCGCTCGCGTACCGCTCCTCGACATACTGCGAGAGCACCAGCACCGCGAGCCCGGGGCGGGCGCGGCGCAGCTCGAGCGCGGCTCGGATGCCCTCGTCGGTGAATGTCGGAGGCAGTCGCACGTCGAGGATGCAGAGATCCGGATCGGTCTCCCCCACCCGCCCCATCAGCTCGCCGGCGTCAGGCAGCGCGGCGACCACCTCGTGACCGCCGTGCTCCAGCAGCCGCACGAGGCCCTCGCGCAGCAGCACGGAGTCTTCGCAGATCAGGATGCGCATGGCACACTCACCTCCAGGGTGGTCGGCCCGCCCTGCGGGCTGTCGAGTCGGGTGGTGCCGCCGGCGGCGAGCACCCGGTTCATCACGCCGTCGATGCCGCCGCCGGGCAGCACGCTCGCTCCGCCGACGCCGTTGTCCTCGACGCGGGCCCAGAGCGTGTTGCCGTCGCGCACCCGCACCACGACGCGGCACTCGCTGGCCCGCGAGTGCTTCGCGGCGTTGGTGAGCGACTCGGCGATCGCGAAGTAGACGGCGGCTTCGGCGTTGCGGCTGCAGCGCGAGGGCAGGCGCACGTCGAGCTGCACGGGAACGTGGGATCGTGCGGCGAGTGCCGAGAGGGCCGCGTCGAGCCCGCGGTCGTCGAGCACCGAGGCGTAGATGCCGCGCGCCAGCTGGCGCAGCTCGGTGATCGCCGCCTTCGTGGAGGTGTGGGCCTCGGCGACGAGCGCCTTCGCGGCCTCGGGGTCGCTGTCGATCTTCTCCTGGGCGAGTCCCAGGGTCATCCCCACCGACACGAGACGCGGCTGCACGCCGTCGTGGAGATCCCGCTCGATGCGCGTGCGCTCCACATCGGCCGCTCGTACCGCGCTCTCGCGCTGAGCGGTGCTGGTGCGCACCTGCGCGTTGAGCTGCTCCTCCTTCACGTCGGCGCCCACGATGGCGACCGAGATGAGACGGTGCAGCAGGGCGAGACCGACGATGCCGACGGCGCACAGCAGCGCGCTCAGCAGCCCCGGCTGCCACCACACCGAGAAGGTGCGGAAGGCCGAGATCACCGAGTGCACGAGCCCCTGGGCCAGGCCGAGCACCGCGACGCCCATGAGGCTCGCGATGCCGAAGTTGGCGAGTGCGCGCCACATGCGGCCGTCGATCGACTGGCGGCCGAGCGCGCGCAGCCACGCCTTGAAGCCGGGGCCGGACTGTGGCGTCCAGCGCAGCGCGGGGGTCTCGAGGTGGTACAGGCCGCTCACGCGATGCGTCTCGAACCAGGCGATCCCGAACAGCGCGTAGACGAGACCCACCAGCACGACCGCGCCGATGCCGAGCACCAGCAGCAGCCCGAGGCCGGTGCCGAGCGCGCCGAACAGCAGGCCGATCACGGTGAAGCCGACCACGCCGACGGCCGCGAGGTGCAGGATCGTCATGGCGATGCGCAGCGGTGGGCGCCTGGTCTTGGGGGTGGGAGCGGCGGCGGATCCCGGCGCGTTCGGCGCGGCGGGCGGCGGCACCGGGGCTCCGGGCGCCGGCCTGCCGGGTTCCGCGGCGCTCGCGCCCGCGGGCGGATGCGGCAGCCTCTGCGTGGCCTGCTGATCGGCGGCGGGCGGCACGGGGGGCTGCCCGGCGCCCGGCTGCCCCTGCGGCAGCGGCTGTGTCTGTGATGTCATGCCTCTACGCTAGGCCGTGGCTCGCTCACAGCGACACCGAGGGACCCGGAGAGAAGGCTTCCGGTTTTCCCTACCCCTGTTCCGCGCGCGGGATCCATGCCTAGGCTGAGGTCATGGACACCCAGGACGCACCGCAGAGCCCGGCGGCCGAGCCGCCCCTCCCGCCCCTCGACGAGACCGGCATCGGCCGCGTGCTCGTCGTGGTCGCGCATCCCGACGACGCCGAGTACGGCACGTCCGCGGCGGTGGCATCGTGGGTGTCGCGGGGCATCGAGGTGGGCTATCTACTGCTCACCGCGGGCGAGGCCGGCATGCAGCGCCCTCCCGAGGAGGCCGGCCCGTTGCGCGCCCGCGAGCAGCGCGCGGCGTGCGAGACGGTGGGGGTCGAACGGCTCACGATCCTCGACTTCCCCGATGGCGTGCTCGAATACGGGCTCGAGCTGCGCCGAGCGATCGCGCGCGAGATCCGGGCGTTCCGGCCCGACGCGGTGGTCTGCGGATCGGGACAGCTCGAGGTGGCCTGGGGCTTCGACCATGCGGATCACCGCGCAGCGGGCCTCGCCGCGATCGACGCAGCGCGCGACGCCGACAACCGGTGGGTCTTCCCCGAGCTGCTGCACGAGGAGGATCTGGCGCCCTGGAGCGTGCAGCGCCTGCTGCTCACCGGTGCACGGCCGACGCACGCCGTGCCCGTCGACGAGGACGCGGCGCGCCGCGCGATCGCCTCGCTCAGCGCGCACGAGGCCTATCTCGCCGACCTGCCGTGGCACCCGTCGCCCGAGGATCTCGTCACGGGACTGCTCGCCGATCAGGGCCGGAGGGCCGGGCTGCCGCTCGCGGTCGCCTTCGCGGAGCACCGGCTGCGGGAGTAGCGACCGGGATTCGCTTCGCTTCGGGGAGGGTTGAGCCGCGGCTCGACGGCTCGGGGGGTCGTTCGCAGGCGCGGCGGCGGCTCAGTCGAGACGACGGCGCAGCAGGCAGAACTCGTTGCCCTCGGGGTCGAGCAGCACGTGCCACTGCTCCTCCCCCGTCTGCCCGACGTCGGCGAACCGCGCGCCCAGCGCGAGCAGCCGCTCGAGCTCGGCTTGCTGATCCCGATCCGTCGGGTTGAGATCGAAGTGCATGCGCAGCTTGCCCGTCTTCGGCTCATCGGTCGGGCTGAAGATCAGGGTGGGCTGCACGCCGCCGAAGCCGGCCTCGGGGCCGATCTCGATCGCGCCCTCGTCGAGGTCGAGCACCGTGTAGCCCAGCACTTCGCACCAGAAGTCCGCGAGAAGCTGCGGATCCCGGCAGTCGATGATCAGTTCTGAAAGACGGGAGGCCATGCCCGTCACCCTACTCCGCGGCCTCGCCGCACGCATCCGCCTCCCTGCGGTTTCCCCGCGTCGCCGCACGGGGGCGTGCCGGCATCCGCCATCGGAGTACTAGGCCAGCGACTTCCTCATGAGTACGCGAGGGAACCCGTCGAGCACCGACCCCGTGTCGGCCGCCTTCTCGAAGCCGGCGCTCTCGAAAAGACGGCGCGTGCCGACGTACGCCATGGTGAGGTTCACCCGATCGCCCGCATTGTCGACGGGGTAGCCCTCGATCGCGGGAGCGCCGCTCGTGCGGGCGTGGTCGACGGCGCCCGCGATGAGCGCGTGCATGAGGCCCTGCTTGCGGTGGCCGGGGCGCACGCGGAAGCACCACAGCGACCAGACGTCGAGGTCGTCGACGTACGGGATCAGTCGGTTGCCGGCGAAGCTGGTGTCGGCGCGGGGGTGCACTGCGGCCCACCCGACCGGCTCGCCGTCGAGGTAGGCGATCACGCCGGGCGGCGGATCCTGAGCGCACAGTTCCCGCACTCGATCGGCCCGCTCGTGCCCGCGCAGGGCGTTGTTCTCCTTGTTGCCCACCCGGTAACTCAGGCAGAAGCACACGTTCGACGTGGGCTTCTTCGGGCCCACGAGCGCGGCCACGTCTTCGAAGACCGTCGCCGGTCGAACCTGGATCGCCATGGCTTCAGTATGGACCCGAAGGGAGCCCGGCGGAACGGCCCCCTCGCGCAGAAGATCCCCGTCCGATGAACCGGGCGGGGATCTTCTGGATCAGTGGTGGATCCTGGGAGAATCGAACTCCCGACATCCTGCTTGCAAAGCAGGCGCTCTACCAACTGAGCTAAGGACCCGCTGAACAACTCTCTCGGGAGTTATTCGGTGGGGCTACCAGGACTTGAACCTGGGACCTCTTCATTATCAGTGAAGCGCTCTAACCGCCTGAGCTATAGCCCCTTGACCAAGCAATAACTTTATCCGATGCCGGCCGAAATCAGAAATCGAGATCGAACATCGGGCGAGTTGCCGTGGTCGCGCGAGATGATCGCGCCGTCTAGTTGCTGGTGAAGCCCAGCTGGAAGCCGCCCAGCACCCGCACGAGCAGGTTGTAGATGAGCGATCCGATGGCCCCGAGAGCCGTGCCCACGATGGTGTTGAGGATGCCCACCACCACCGAGAAGCCGAGCACCTGCGAGAAGCCGATGAACTTCATCAGGCTGTTGTCCTCGCCGACGATGTCCATGAACAGGGCGTCGACCTGCGAGAAGACGCCGGTCTGCATGAGCACCGTGTAGATGAGGATGGCGGAGACCACGCTCACGATTCCCACGCACAGCGAGATGAGGAACGAGAACTTCACCGCCGACCAGAAGTCGATGTAGACGAGCTTCAGGCGCACCTGCTTCGCCGGGGCCTTCTTGCGGGTCTTCTTTGCCAGCTTGTCGGCGACAGTGTTACTCATTCACGTCTTCCTTGTTCTCAGCGTTCTCGGTGCCCAGGGACTCGGACTCTTCGTCGTCGAGCCCGCGCTCCGTGTTTCGCGCGATGCCAATGATACGGTCCCGCTCTGGGAATCTTGCAAAGACGACCCCCATGGTGTTGCGGCCCTTCGCCGGCACCTCGGCCACCGCCGACCGCACGACCTTACCGCTGGCGAGCACCGCGAGCACCTCGTCCGTCTCCTCCACGATGAGCGCGCCGACCAGGTCGCCGCGGTTCTCGTCGAGCTTCGCCACCTTGATGCCGTAGCCGCCACGGTTCTGCACGCGGTACTCGTCGACCGCGGTGCGCTTCGCGTACCCGCCCTCGGTGACGACGAACACGTAGCCCTCGACGCCGTTGATACGGGAGGCCGACAGCAGCGAGTCGCCGTCTCGGAAGTTCATGCCCCGCACGCCGCTCGTCGAACGTCCCATCGGTCGAAGTGCCTGATCAGAGGCGGTGAATCGCACCGACATACCGTGCTTCGACACGAGCAGCACGTCGTCGCTCGACTCGGCGATGAGCGCCGAGACGAGCTCGTCGCCCTCGCGCAGCTTGATGGCGATGATGCCGCCCGTGCGGTTGGTGTCGTACTCGGGGAGCGCGGTCTTCTTCACGAGGCCGTCGCGGGTGGCGAGCACGAGGTAGCCGGCGGCCTCGAAGTCGCGCACGTCGAGGATCTGCGTGACGGTCTCGTCGGGAGCGAGCGCCAGCAGGTTCGCGAGGTGCTGTCCCTTGGAGTCGCGGCCGCCCTCGGGCACCTCGTAGGTCTTCGCCCGGTAGACGCGGCCGGTGTTCGTGAAGAACAGCAGCCAGTGATGCGTCGTCGTCACGAAGAAGTGCTCGATGATGTCATCGGCGCGCAGCTGCGCGCCCTTCACGCCCTTGCCGCCGCGATGCTGCGATCGGTAGTTGTCGATGCGCGTGCGCTTCACGTAGCCGCCGCGCGTGACGGTCACGACCATCTCTTCTTCGGGGATCAGGTCCTCCATCGACATGTCGCCGTCGAAGCCGTGCAGGATCGTGGTGCGCCGCTCGTCGCCGTACTTGTTGACGAGCTCCGTGAGCTCGGAGACGACGATGCCGCGCTGCTCGCTCGGGGAGGCCAGGATGGCCTGGTACTCGGCGATCTGAGCCTCGAGCTTGGCGGCCAGGTCGAGGATCTTCTGACGCTCGAGCGCCGCGAGGCGGCGCAGCTGCAGGCCGAGGATCGCATCCGCCTGGATCTGATCGACGCCGAGCAGTCCCATGAGGCCCTCACGCGCCTCCTCCACGGTGGGCGAGCGCCGGATCAGTGCGATGACTTCGTCGAGCGCGTCGAGCGCCTTGAGGTAGCCGCGCTGGATGTGTGCCTCGGCCTCCGCCTTGCGCAGGCGGAACTCGGTGCGGCGCACGATCACCTCGACCTGGTGCCTGGCCCAGGTGGTGATGAAGCCGTCGAGTGCGAGCGTGCGGGGCACGCCGTCGACGATCGCGAGCATGTTCGCGCCGAAGTTCTCCTGCAACTGCGTGTGCTTGTACAGGTTGTTGAGCACGACCTTCGCGATCGCATCGCGCTTGAGCACGATCACGAGGCGCTGGCCGGTGCGGCCGCTGGTCTCGTCGCGGATGTCCGCGATGCCCTGCACCTTGTTGTCCTTGACCAGGTCGGCGATCTTCACCGCGAGGTTGTCGGGGTTGACCTGATAGGGCAGCTCGGTGACGACGAGGCAGGTGCGGCCCTGGATCTCCTCGATGTTGACCACGGCGCGCATGGTGATCGAGCCGCGGCCCGTGCGGTACGCCTCGCGGATGCCCTTGGAGCCGAGAATCTGGGCGCCCGTCGGGAAGTCGGGGCCGTGCACGCGCTCCATGAGCGCCTCGAGCAGTTCGTCCCGGCTGGCCTCGGGGTGCTCGAGGTGCCAGATGGCGGCCTCGGAGACCTCGCGCAGATTGTGCGGCGGGATGTTCGTGGCCATGCCGACCGCGATGCCGACGGAGCCGTTGACGAGCAGGTTCGGGAACCGGCTCGTGAGCACGGTCGGCTCCTGCGTGCGGCCGTCGTAGTTGTCCTGGAAATCGACGGTGTCTTCGTCGATGTCGCGCACCATCTCCATGGCGAGCGGCGACATCTTCGTCTCGGTGTATCGGTGCGCGGCGGCGCCGTCATTGCCGGGCGAGCCGAAGTTGCCCTGGCCGAGCGCCAGCGGGTAGCGCAGGGACCACGGCTGCACGAGGCGCACGAGCGAGTCGTAGACCGCGCTGTCGCCGTGCGGATGGAACTGACCCATCACGTCGCCGATGACACGGGTGCACTTCGAGAACGCCTTGTCGGGACGATAGCCGCCGTCGTACATCGTGTAGATGACTCGGCGGTGCACCGGCTTCAGGCCGTCGCGCACATCGGGAAGCGCGCGACCCACGATCACGCTCATCGCGTAGTCGAGGTACGAGCGCTGCATCTCGAGCTGCAGATCGACCTGATCGATGCGGCCGTGCATGGCCGGCTGCTGCTCGACCGGCTCGTCGGCCTCGGTCTCGGTCTCGGGGATGTTGTTCTCAGATGTCAAGGAAGCGCACGTCCTTCGCGTTCTGCTGGATGAAGCCGCGGCGCGCCTCGACATCCTCGCCCATGAGCGTGGCGAAGATCTCGTCGGCCGCCGCGGCGTCCTCCATCGTGACCTGCAGCAGCGTGCGGGTCTCGGGGTTCATGGTGGTCTCCCACAGCTCTTCGTGGTTCATCTCGCCGAGACCCTTGTAGCGCTGCACACCGCTCTCCTTCACGAGACGGCGGCCGTTCTCGGATCCCGCAGTGAGCCGGGCATCGCGCTCGGCATCGCTGTACACGTACTCGTGCTCGGCGTTCGCCCACTTGATGCGGTAGAGCGGCGGCTGGGCGAGATACACGTAACCGAGGTCGATCAGGGGCCGCATGTAGCGGAAGAGCAGCGTGAGCAGCAGCGTGGTGATGTGCTGGCCGTCGACGTCGGCGTCGGCCATGAGCACGATCTTGTGGTACCGCGCCTTCTCCGGGTCGAACTCCTCGCCGATGCCGGCGCCGAAGGCGGTGATCATGGCCTGCACCTCGGCGTTGTTGAGGGCGCGGTCGAGGCGAGCCTTCTCAACGTTCAGGATCTTGCCGCGAAGCGGCAGGATGGCCTGGGTATGGGGATTGCGCCCGGTCTTCGCCGAGCCGCCCGCCGAATCGCCCTCCACGATGAAGATCTCGGAGACGCTCGGATCCTTGCTGGTGCAGTCGGAGAGCTTGCCCGGCATGCCGCCGGACTCGAGCAGACCCTTGCGGCGCGCGGTCTCGCGCGCCTTGCGCGCCGCGAGTCGCGCGGTGGCCGCCTGGATCGACTTGCGAATGATGTCCTTCGCCGGCCCGGGATTGCGCTCGAACCAGTCGCCGAGCTGATCGCCCACGACCTTCTGCACGAAGGCCTTGGCCTCGGTGTTGCCGAGCTTGGTCTTCGTCTGACCCTCGAACTGAGGTTCGCCGAGCTTCACCGAGATGACCGCGGTGAGGCCCTCGCGCACGTCGTCACCGGAGAGGTTGTCGTCCTTCTCGCGCAGGATGTTCTTCTCGCGGGCGTAGCGGTTGACGAGCGTGGTCAACGCTGCGCGGAAGCCCTCCTCGTGCGTACCGCCCTCGTGCGTGTTGATCGTGTTCGCGTAGGTGTGCACACTCTCGGTGTATGCCGTGGTCCACTGCATCGCGACCTCGACCGCGATCTTGCGCTCGGTGTCCTCCGACTCGAAGGAGATGATCTGCTCGTTCACCACATCGGCGCGCTTGGTCGCGTTGAGGTGCTGAACGTAGTCCTCGATGCCCCTCTCGTAGAGGAACTCGTCATGGGGCGCCGGCGGCGCGACGAGTTCGCCCTCCGCGTTCTCCTCGGGCTCCTGCGGACGCAGATCGGTGAGGATGATCTTGAGGCCCTTGTTGAGGAACGCCATCTGCTGGAACCGGGTGCGCAGCGTCTGATAATCGAACTCGACGGTCTCGAAGATCTCGGCGCTCGGCCAGAAGGTGATGGTGGTGCCGGTCTCGTCGCTCGGCTCGCCCTGCGCGAGCGGGGCATCGGGCACGCTGCCGCTGAACGACATGTTCCACGTGAAACCTTGACGCTTGACCTCGACTGCGAAGCGGCTCGAGAGAGCGTTCACCACCGAGGAACCGACACCATGCAGGCCGCCGGAGACGGCGTAGCCGCCGCCGCCGAACTTGCCTCCGGCGTGCAGCACGGTGAGCACCACCTCGACGGTCGACTTCGACGGATCCGACGAGTGGGGATCGACGGGGATGCCTCGGCCGTTGTCGACGACGCGCACTCCCCCGTCTTCGAGGATCGTCACGTCGATGGTGTCGCAGAACCCGGCCAGCGCCTCGTCGACAGAGTTGTCGACGATCTCGTAGACGAGGTGGTGCAGACCCCGTGGGCCCGTGGAGCCGATGTACATACCAGGACGCTTGCGTACTGCCTCGAGGCCCTCGAGCACCTGGATTGCACCGGCGCCGTAGTCTTCCGCAGCCGCGGCCTGTTCTGAACTCATGCCTTCAATGATCCTTTTCCGGCCCTCTCGGCGCGTTTTTGCGCCCAGGACACTTCCGCACACCAGCTTATCAAGCGCAGCCCGAGAAAAGGCCCGCGACGGGCCTCAGAAGGCTATTTCTCGACGTGGATCGCCCCTGGTCGAATCACACAGCCGTCAACGGAGGCTCGGGGCGCGCGGAAGCACCCGAAAAATGGCCGCGCTGAGCCGACCGGCGAAGCGGCATGTGCCGGACAGCTGACCCCCGCCGCCCAATCGAACGCGCATCCAGCCAACCGGCATGAACTCCGCGCCCTCGCCTCACAGAAGTTTATCGGAGAAGCTGCCGGTGGTGCGAGAAATATCGAGGCGCGGTCTGTCCCAGAGGGCCGCTCAGGCCGGCGAGCCATCGAGACCGCACCGTCCCGGGTTGAAACGCATCGACCGCGCGGGCGGCACTCGTCGCCACCGAGGCGCGGCACGCCGGGTTCTCACATCGATGCGGCGAACACACGCACGGCTCCGATCCGGGGTTCTTCGTCACCCATAGGTGTCCCGTGGACCGCGCCCCTTGACCGTTCGGGGGCCGTGCCGCCAGCTGGGTGCCCCCGGCGCGAGGAACCGCAGATCCCGCACCTCGGCATCGGGATAGTCTCGCAGCAGACGCGTCAGCATCTCGGCTCGCAGACGCCGCAGTTCCGTGGCCCAGGTGGTGGAGTCGCACTGCACCTGCAGCACGCCATTACTGATACCGAGCACGGTGGTGTGCTCGGCCGTGGCCTCCCCCGCGAACTCCGGCCACTCCGCGACCAGGCGAGCCTGCTCGAGCTCGATGCTCCAGCCCATGTCACTCGCCATGACCGTGAGCACCTCGCCGAGCGCACGCGGATCGCGCCCCCCACCGAAGGGTCGCCCACCCGGCGAGTCGTCGTCCTGGTGCCTCCGGTTGCGCCGACGTGCGGGCACGCCGCGCCAGATGGATTTCGCACGCAGATAGGACTCGGTTGCGAAACCACCGCTTCCTGTCTGCGTCACCGCTCCCCCTCGAGGATTCTGCCCGCCTCGATGCGGACCCGATGCCAGGCTACTCCGTCGGGCACGTCATCCTCCACTGCCGCGGTCACGATGACCTGCTCGAAGTCGCTCACCGCAGACATGAGCCGTTCTCGTCGGCGCGCATCGAGTTCCGCGAAGACGTCGTCGAGAATGATCACCGGATCACCCGCCGGAGACTCTGCCCGAAGCACCGACGCGAGCGCCATCTTCAGCGAGAGCGCGAACGACCAGGACTCGCCGTGGCTTGCATAACCCTTCACCGGAAGATCGTTGAGACTCAAGACGAGATCGTCTCGGTGGGGTCCGACGAGCGTGACTCCCCGCTCGAGCTCTCGTACGCGAACAGCCTGAAGCGCCGCGCGAAACTGTTCGGCAAGTGTTTCACGTGAAACGTCGGCGAGTTGCTCGATTGCCAGTGTTTCACGTGAAACGTCACCCAGTGCCGCACCCACCGACTCCTGCAGCGTCAATATCGGACCGTGATCCTGATCCACCAGCGACCGATATCCGGCGCGCAGCGGCGCGCCGAGATCCCGCACGAGTTCACGGCGAGCCAGAATGATCTGAGTGCCGTACTCGATGAGCTGATCATCCCAGATGCTCAGGGTAGATTCGATCGCTCCGCTCCCGCGACGCGCCGATTTGAGCAGCGATGTGCGCTGTCGCACCACTCGTTCATAGTCGCTGAGCGCTCCCGCAGCGACCGGATGCCGCGACACGAGCGCATCATCGAGGAAGCGTCGGCGTCCTGAGGGCTCTCCACGAACGATTCCCAGGTCCTCGGGCATGAACGAGACGGACGAGAACCATCTCGTCACCTCCCGCGGACGCACGGAGTTGCGATTCACCTGGGCACGGTTCGGCCGATCCCGATTCAACTGCAGCTCGAGCAGCACGTCGCGCTCCGCAGCCTGGACTCGCAGGCGTGCGATCGCGGATTCCGCTCCGGCACGGATCAGCGGTGCGTCACCGGTTGCGCGGTGCGATCGAAGCATCGCGAAGTAGGCGATCGCCTCGACCAGATTCGTCTTGCCCTGCCCGTTGCGCCCGACGAGAAGATTCGGGCCCGCTGCCAGTTCGAGCTCCGCGGTCGCGTAGTTGCGGAAGTCTCCGAGCGAGAGATGCGCGACCCGCATCGCTCCCCTCCCCTATCGAAGCAGCAGGTTCGGCTGCAGCAGGTAGCGGAAGCTCTCCTCGTCGGCGTCGTCCTTGCTCCGCTGGCTCGTGATGAGCACGGGGCCGGGCTTGCCCGGGTTGTCGGTGCGGGTGAAGGCGATACGCGCGAACTCGGAGTGCGTCGAGCGCAACCCGTCGAGCAGGAACTGCGGCTTGAGCGATACCACCATCTCCTCGCCGACGAGGTGAGCATCGACGGTCTCGACGGCCTGGGCGGACTCGGTGCCGGCGGCCTCGAGAGTGACGGTGCCCTCGGCGAACGAGAACCGCAGAGCGGCCTCTCGCTCGAGCACCAGACCGACACGACCGACCGCCTCGACCAGCTCGGAGGTGTTGATCACGGAGTAGTTGTCGACGCTCGTCGGGAACAGGCGGCCCACCGGCGGGTAGTTGCCCTTGATCAGCAGCGAGGTCACGGTCTTCGACCCGCCCGTGAAGGCGATGAGTTCGCGCTCATCGTCTTTGATGATCGACACCTGCACCTGACCATCGCCGGAGAAAGTCTTGCCGACTTCGGTGACGATCTTCGACGGCACCAGGGCGCTGAGATCGCTCTGCCCGCTCTGGTTCTCCCAGTCGATGCTGCGCGTGGCGACGCGATAGCGATCGGTGGCGGTGAGCGTCAGGGAGTTCTCACTCACCTCGAACTGCACACCCGTGATGACCGGGGTGACGTCGTCCTTCGACGCGGCGAGCGACACCTGAGCGATCGCGTCCGCGAAGAGATCCGCCGGCACCGATCCGGAGACGGAGTCGACCTGCGGAACCTGCGGGTACTCCTCCACGGGCATTGCGGGAAGGCGGAACGACGCCGATCCGCAGCGCACCTCGACACGATTCTCGACGAGGGAAAGTTCTACGTCGGCGTGAGGAAGGCGCTGAGCGATCTCGCTGAGCAGGCGGCCCGAGACGAGCGCGCGGCCCGCCTCCGACACCTCGGCGGTGACACTCGTGCGAGCCGACACCTCGTAGTCGAAGGATGAGACGGTGAGCTGGTCGCCCTCGGCCTCGATGAGAGCCCCGCTCAGAAGGGGTTGGGTGGGGCGCTGCGGAAGCAGCTTCACTGCGAACGACACGGCGTCGCTGAACACGTCGCGGTTGACGGTGAATCGCATCTGGCTTCCCTCCCACGCGCACGAGTGTGCGTGAATCTCATCGGTTCACAATCTTTGCATACTCGGAGCCCACTGGCATCCGCGGGCTTCGTGTGACAGCGGGGTGCAGCTGAGAACGCCGAGCGGTCCGCGTGATCGAGTGCCCGTTAACAAGAATTGGGATGTTAACAGTGTTAACAGCTGTGGAAACTGTGGATAACTCTCACAAGGCCAGTGTTTCGTAGAGAACTACACCTCTGTGAGTTGTTGGCAGACCGTGGACTACTGGGGATCGGCGGAATGACGCGGAATTCCTGTCATTCACCTGTTTCCACAGGAGCGGCGATCTCCTCCACAGATTCGCGCGACTTCTCCCCATCTATTCACAGGGCCGTGGAAAGTTGTGGATAACATCGCCGGCCGTGACCGGCGGAACCGACTCCCGGATCAGTGCGATCCCTGCTTGATGCGGGTGGTCAACTCGGTCACCTGGTTGTAGATCGATCGCCGCTCCGCGATGAGCTGCGAGATCTTCTTGTGGGCGTACATCACGGTCGTGTGGTCGCGCCCGCCGAACAGCTGTCCGATCTTCGGCAGCGAGAGCGGGGTCAGCTCACGACAGAGGTACATCGCGATCTGCCGAGCGGTGGCGATCTGCTGCGCCCGGGTGGGGCCGTACAGATCGTCGATCGAGAGGTCGAAGTACTCGGCGGTGCGACTGATGATGTCCGAAGGCTGCACCTCGTTGTCGGCGTCGAGGGTGATGAGATCCTTCAGCACCGTGTGCACGAGCTGCATGTCGATGCGCTGCTGGTTGAGGCTGGCGTAGGCCGTGACCCGGATGAGGGTGCCCTCGAGCTCGCGGATGTTCGACGAGAACTTGCTCGCGATGAACTCGAGGATGCTGTGATCGATCTCGAGACTCTCGCGCTGCGCCTTCTTGCGCAGGATCGCGATGCGGGTCTCGAGGTCGGGCGCCTGGATGTCGGTGAGCAGACCCCACTCGAAGCGCGACAGCATGCGCTCCTCGAAGCCGCGCAGCTGCTTCGGCTGCACGTCGCTCGTGATGACCACCTGCTTGTTGTGGTCGTGCAGCGTGTTGAAAGTGTGGAAGAACGCCTCCTGCGTTTCGACCTTGTCCTCGAGGAACTGGATGTCGTCGACGAGCAAGATGTCGACGCTGCGGTAGCGGGCGTGGAAGGCCGCTCCCTGGTTGTTGGCGATCGAGTTGATGAAGTCGTTGGTGAAGTCCTCGGAGCTCACGTACCGCACGCGCACGCTGGGGAAGAGCTCGCGCGCGTAGTGGCCGATCGCGTGCAGCAGGTGGGTCTTGCCCAGCCCCGAGTCGCCGTAGATGAAGAGCGGATTGTAGGCGCGGGCCGGCGCCTCGGCCACCGCGACCGCCGCTGCGTGGGCGAAGCGGTTCGACTGGCCGATGACGAAGCTGTCGAAACCGTACTTCTCGTTGAGACGGCTGTCGACCTGGTCTTCGACGCCGTGACGGCTGCGCGGCTCGGCGACGGGGCGCACGCTGTCGTGCCGGGTGGGCGCGGTGGTGTGCAGGCCGGGATCGGTGTCGCCGCCCTGGAAGGGAGCCGGCGCGGTCGCGGTGGCATGCGAAGCCGGTTCGGGATCGGGATCGAGCGCCGGGTGGGCGTCCTCGTCGACGATGACCACGAAGTTCTCGATCTGCTGCGCCTCGGGGATGCCCGCGATGGCGTTCATGATCGCGGGTCGGAGACGGTTCTCGAGGAGCTTGAGGGTGAATTCGAGCTGCACCGCGAGGTAGAGGGTGCCTGCGGCGATGCCGCGGGGAACTGCGAGCGCCAGCTGCGCGCCGACGGCCGGCCCGACCGTGGGATCGCCCATGACGGTCTGGGTGACTCGGCCCCAGACTTCCTGCAGTTCGTCGTCTGTCACGCGGATACTCGGTTCGGTCTCGTAGCTGGAAGAGGAGATGTTATGCCCAGCTTTATCCACAGCCTGACGCGCGTGGAGGCCCGAGATTACTGGCGAGTTCAGGACCGGACGAACACCTGCGCCCACGTTAGTCACAGATTTGTCCACAGGCAAGTCCGAAAACCCCTGGGCGATGCGCGGTGGGGAACCCCGCGAATCGGCTTTGACTGCGGCGCGGTTTGGGCGTAAAGTGATTACCTTGTATGGGCGGCAGCCATTGCAGCCCTGCCCAATTCCGACTTCCTCGACGCCTGCGAGCTTCGGGGATCTGTTCCATAAGTCACGGAGTCTTTCATGAGCAAGCGTACTTTCCAGCCCAACAACCGCCGTCGCGCCAAGGTGCACGGCTTCCGCGCTCGCATGCGCACGCGTGCCGGCCGCGCCATCGTCGCGGCTCGTCGCGGCAAGGGCCGCTCGAAGCTCACCGCGTAATCGTCTTCTGCTCCCTGGCCGATCGTGCCTGCCAAGCGGCATCGCGTCACCCGGGGTGAGGATTATCGGTTCGCCGTGCGAACCGGACGCCGCGTGGGTGGTGCGTACTGCATCACCCACGCGGTTTTGCGTTCTCCGACCGGTCGGCTCGATGCCTCCTCGCAGGCCGGCGCGCCGGCCGGGGGCGGCGAGCGCGCAGAAGGGTCGGATCCGGTTCCCCCCGCCCGCTTCGGGTTCATCATCTCGAAGGCCGTCGGAAACGCGGTGACCCGCAATCTGGTGCGTCGTCGGATGAAGAGTGTGGTGGAGCGCCGCATCCGCAGTGGCATACGGGGCGTCGACGTGGTCTTCCGGGCGCTGCCTGCGGCGGCGGGTGCGCCGTTCTCCGAGCTCGAGCGCGAGATGAATCGAGCGCTCGACCGCGTCGAGCGCGAGCTCGTCGCCGGGGAGCAGCGATGAGGCGCGCGGCCTACGAACTCTGGTTCCTGCCTCGGAACCTGATGATCGGCGTCATGCACCTCTACCGCCGCTTCATCTCGCCGCTCTACGGCCAGGTGTGCAGGTATTATCCATCGTGTTCCCGGTACGCTGTGGAGGCGTATCAACTGCGCGGCTTTCTCGTCGGATCGCTCATGACGATCTGGCGCTTGCTGCGCTGCAACCCGTTCAGCCCCGGCGGTGTCGATGATGTTTCGCCCGGGCGGCGCCAGAACTTCTTCATCAATCAGCGCGGCTTCGTCCGCCCCATCGAGCGAAAGGCCTGATCCCGGTGGACTTCTTCGAAACGATACTCTGGCCGCTTCGTTGGCTCGTCGAGCTGGTGCTGTGGGCGTGGCACTGGCTCTTCACCGCGGTGGGCATGGATCCGGCCTCGGGTGTGACCTGGGTGCTGTCGATCATCGGCCTCGTGGTCGTGGTGCGCTCGGCGCTCATCCCGGTGATGGTGCGGCAGATCAAGTCGCAGCGCCGCATGATGGAGATCGCGCCCGAGCTGAAGAAGGTTCAGGACAAGTACCGGGGCAAGAAGGATCAGTTCTCGCGCGAGGCGATGAGCCGTGAGACCATGGCGCTGTACAAGAAGCACGGCACCAATCCGTTCGCATCGTGCCTGCCGATCCTCATCCAGATGCCCATCTTCTTCTCGCTCTTCTACGTGCTGCGTCACGCGGCTGAGAACAAGACCGGCATCGGCTTCATGACGCAGGATCTGACCGAGAGCTTCAACGCGGCGTCGATCTTCGGCGCTCCGCTCAAGATGACCTTCACGCAGGGCTGGGAGACCGGCAACTGGATGGTCGTCGCGCTGCTCGGCGCGATCATGGTGCTGATGATCGCCTCGCAGTTCTTCACCCAGCTGCAGATCATGTCGAAGAACGTCTCGGATGAGACGAAGAACTCGCCGATGTACCGCCAGCAGAAGATCCTGCTCTACATCATCCCCTTCGCGTTCCTGTTCTCGGGCGTCGCGTTCCCTCTCGCGCTCAACATCTACTGGTTCTCGTCGAACCTGTGGACGATGGGTCAGCAGTTCATCGTGATCCGCAGCATGCCGACCCCGGGCAGCGACGCCTGGCGGGCGCGTCAGGCCCGCCTGAAGGCGAAGGGTAAGCTGACCGACGACGAGGTGCGCGCGCTCGAGGTCTCCGAGCAGCCGAAGCCGCAGGGTCAGCGTCAGCAGCCGGTCAGCGCGAAGCGCGCCAAGAAGAAGAAAAAGTGAGGTCACTGTGAGCACTGACGAGGCAACCGCCGACCGCGTGCACGAGGATCCGGCCCTCGAGGAGCTGGAGGCCGACGGCGATCTCGCGGCCGACTACATCGAGGGCTTGCTCGATATCGCTGATCTCGACGGTGACATCGACATCGATGTCGCGAACGGTCGTGCGTACGTGTCGGTGACCGGAGGCGGCACCGATCTCGACAAGCTCGCGGCACCCGACACCGTACAGGCGCTGCAGGATCTCACGCGGCTCGCGGTGCAGGCGAAGACCGGCCGCTTCTCCCGACTCATCATCGACGTGGGCGGCTCGCGCGACGCGCGCGCCGTCGAGCTCAAGCGCATGGTCGACGCCGCGATCGCTCAGATCGCCGCGGGCCGAGATCGGGTCGAGCTCGAGCCGATGTCGTCGTACGAGCGCAAGCTCGTGCACGACGACGTGGCGGAGCGAGGCTTCTTCTCCGAGTCGCGCGGTGAGGGCAAGGATCGCCGACTCGTCATCAGCCGGGGTTGAGCGACGCGGGTGCGCGTTTCACGTGAAACGCGCACCCGACGGACCACCGCTCGCGCCGGTCCGCCGGCCGACTCATCACTGGACACACGAACGCGAAGGAGGGCGCGGTGAGCGAGACTCAGGTCGAAGCGGAACCGGGCGCCGCGGCGCAGATCGCCGGCGACCGCGTCGGCGCGCTGCGCGAGTTCGCGCGGGATCTCGGCGAGCGCGGTGAAGAGCTCGGCCTGATCGGCCCGCTCGAGCCGCCGCGCCTCTGGACGCGTCACCTGCTGAACAGTGCGATCCTCGCTCCCCTCATCTCCGCGGGATCCCGTGTCGCCGACATCGGTACGGGCGGAGGCATGCCCGGCCTCGTGCTCGCGATCGTGCGCCCCGACGCGGCCTTCCGTCTGATCGAGCCGATGGAGCGCCGGTGCAACTGGCTGAACGAGCAGGTCGAGCGTCTCGGCCTCGACAACGTCGAGGTGCTGCGGGGTCGGGCCGAGGAGTATCACGGCGCGTTCGAGGTCGATCAGGTCACCGCCCGAGCGGTCACCGCGCTGCGCAAGCTCGTGCCCCTCACCGCTCCCCTGCTGCGTGACGGCGGCGAGATGCTGTTCCTCAAGGGCGCCTCGGTGCAGAACGAGATCGACGCGGCCGAGAAGGTGCTGCGCAAGCACCGCGTGCGCGACATCTCGGTCGAAGAACTCGGGGCCGGGCGGCTCGCCGAGACCACCCGCGTATTTCGAGCTAAAATCGGTACTCATGGCTGAAGCGGAGAAGACGCTCGTCGGCGACCACCTCGTCGACAAGATCCGACGACGCCGCAAACTGGCCGAGACGGTCTCGCCCCTGCCCGACGCACCGCGCGTGATCACGGTGTCGAATCAGAAGGGCGGCGTCGGCAAGACCACGACCACCGTCAATCTCGCCTCGGCTCTCGCGCGACGCGGAGCGCGGGTGCTCGTGATCGATCTCGACCCCCAGGGCAACGCTTCGACGGCTCTCGGGGTGCCCCACCGCCCCGAGGTCACGAGCGTCTACGACGTGCTGCTGGGCGACAGCAGCATCGAGGACGCGCTGCAGCCGACCACCGACCATGAGAACCTCTTCTGCGTGCCGTCGACCATCAACCTCGCGGGCGCCGAGATCGAGCTCGTATCGCTCGTGGCCCGCGAGCAGCGTCTCCGCACGGCCCTGCAGGCGTTCCTCGCGGAGCCCGAGAACACGTACCACTACGTCTTCATCGACTGCCCGCCCTCGCTCGGGCTGCTCACCGTCAACGCCTTCGTCGCCGCCGACGAGGTGCTGATCCCGATCCAGTGCGAGTACTACGCCCTCGAGGGTCTGAGCCAGCTGCTCGGCAACATCCAACTCATTCAGAAGCACCTCAACCCGGGGCTCGCCATCTCCACGATCCTGCTCACGATGTACGACGCGCGCACGAATCTCGCGCAGGAGGTCGCCGGTGAGGTGCGCTCGCACTTCCCGGAGCAGGTGCTCGCGGCCGTGATCCCGAGATCGGTGCGCATCTCGGAGGCGCCGAGCTACGGGCAGACGGTGCACGCCTATGACGGAGGGTCCATCGGTGCGCTGGCGTACCTGGAGGCCGCCGCCGAGATGGCGGAGCGAGGCGCGGAGGCTCCGCACGGAGCCGACACACATGAAGACGGAGAGGCGTAACGCATGGCGACGAAGAAGCGAGGCGGGCTCGGCCGCGGGATCGGCGCGCTCATCCCCCAGGCTCCCGCGACCGGTGAGCGACCGGTCGATGTGTTCTTCCCCGCCAACAACGGCGCGGCCGCCGTTGCCGCCGCCGAGAGCGAGGGCGCGACGAGCGAGGCCCCGGAGGCCGCCGATGCACCCCGGCTGCAGGAGGTTCCGGGCGCGCAGCTGACGCGCCTGCCCGTCGCCGAGATCGTGCCCAACCGCTCGCAGCCGCGCACCGAGTTCGACGAGGAGGCGCTCGAGGAACTCACGCACAGCGTGCGCGAGTTCGGCGTGTTCCAGCCGATCGTGGTGCGCGCGATCGAGCCGACGCCCGCCGAGGGCGAGCCCCGGTACGAGCTGATCATGGGCGAGCGCCGCCTGCGCGCCTCGAAGCGCGCCGGGCTCGAGACGATCCCCGCGATCGTGCGCAGCACCGCCGACGAGCACATGCTGCGCGACGCGCTGCTCGAGAACCTGCACCGGGCGCAGCTCAACCCGCTCGAGGAGGCCTCGGCGTACCAGCAGCTGCTCGCCGACTTCGGCATCACTCAGGAGCAGCTGGCCGAGCGCATCGGCCGCTCCCGCCCGCAGATCTCGAACACGATCCGTCTGCTCCGCCTGCCCGAGCAGGTGCAGGCTCGCGTGGCCGCCGGTGTGCTGTCGGCGGGGCACGCCCGCGCGATCCTGTCGCTCGACGGCGACGGGGAGTCGATGCAGCGGCTCGCCGACAAGATCGTCAACGAGGGGCTGTCGGTGCGCGCCGCCGAAGCAGCGGCCTCCGAGGAGCCGAAGCGCAAGACGCCCAAGCCGCGCGCCGGCGGTGTGCAGGCGCAGCTCGGCGAGATCGCGGATCGCCTCGGCGACCGCTTCGACACCCGGGTCGCGGTGAAGCTCGGCGCGAAGAAGGGGCAGATCATCATCGACTTCGCGACGATCGCCGACCTCAAGCGCATTCTGTCGGAGCTGGGCGACCCGGGCTTCAGCTGACCGGGATCGGCAGTACGGCGACCGGCGCCCTGTGGTTGACTGGCGGCATGACTGAGCAGAGCCGCATCGTGACCGCCGAACGCCTGATCGTCGCCGACGCGGCCGACATCTTCGAGCTGATCGCCGATCCCGCACAGCAGCCCCGCTGGGACGGCAACGACAACCTCGTACAGGCCCCCGACGGCCAGCGGGTGCGCGCGGTCGGCGACGTCTTCGAGATGGTCATCCACAACGGCCAGGGACGCGAGAATCACGTGGTCGAGTTCGAGGAGGGGCGCCGGATCGCCTGGAAGCCCGCCCCGACCGGCGAGCAGCCGCGGGGGCACGTCTGGCGCTGGGAGCTGGAGGCCGCCGCGGGCGGCACGCTCGTGCGGCACACCTACGACTGGACCGCGCTCACCGACGAGTCGCGACTGGCGCGAGCCCGGGCGACGACGGCGGATTCGCTGCGGGCGTCGATCGATCGTCTCGCCGCGCTCGCCGAACGCTGACCACGGCGGCGCCAATCGCGCGGGGCGTGCGTCCGGCTCTGCGCGAGGAAGGCCCGCCGCGCACGACGAACCCCGCCCCGGCAAGAAGCCGGGGCGGGGTTCGGGCTTCCGGGCTCTGGGGCTCGGACGCGGCATGAGCCGCGGGGCGACGGGGTCAGATGATCCCGTTCAGGTGCTCCTCGATCATCGGCTTCGGCATCGCACCGATGATCTCGCGCACCTCCTCACCGTTCTTGAAGACCTTCATCGCGGGGATGGAGGTGATGCGGTACTGCGCCGCGAGATTCGGGTTCTCGTCGACGTTCAGCTTGACGATGCGCAGCTTGCCGTCCTGCTCGGCGGCGATCTGATCGAGCACCGGGGCGACGGCGCGGCACGGGCCGCACCAGGCCGCCCAGAAGTCGACCAGCACGGGGATGTCGCTCTGCAGCACGACCTTGTCGAAGGTCTGCTCGTCGACGTTGATGGGTTCTGACATTGTTCTTCTCCTTCGTACGCGGGTGAGGCTCAGCCGTCGAGGGCGGCCAGGTAGTGCTCGGCGTCGAGCGCGGCGACCGTGCCCGAGCCGGCGGCGGTGATGGCCTGGCGGTAGGTGGGGTCGACCACGTCGCCGGCCGCGAAGACGCCCGCGACCGAGGTGCGGGAGCTGCGGCCCTCGACGGCGATGGTGCCGTCGACGGTCAGGTCGAGCTTGCCGTGCACCAGGTGGGTGCGCGGATCGTTGCCGATCGCGATGAAGAGGCCCTGCAGCGGGAGCTCGCGCTCGCCGCCGTCGACGGTGCTGCGCAGCGTGACGCCGGTGACCTCGTCTGCGCCGTGGATCGCGGCCACCTCGGAGTTCCAGATGAACTCGATCTTCTCGTTGTCGAACGCCCGCTGCTGCATGATCTTCGAGGCCTTCAGCTCTTCGCGACGGTGGATCACATAGACCTTGTCGGCGAAGCGGGTGAGGAAGGTGGCCTCCTCCATCGCGGAGTCGCCGCCCCCGACCACGGCGATCGTCTTCTCGCGGAAGAAGAAGCCGTCGCAGGTGGCGCACCAGGAGACGCCGTGCCCCGAGAGGCGATCCTCGTCGGGCAGACCGAGCTTGCGATAGGCCGAGCCGGTCGCGTAGATGACGGTGCGCGCCTCGTGCACGCTGCCGTCGCCCGCCGTGACCCGCTTGACGGGGCTCGAGAAGTCGACCTCGACGATGTCGTCGTAGACGACCTCGGTGCCGAAGCGCTCGGCCTGCTCCTGCATGCGCTGCATGAGGTCGGGGCCCTGGATGCCCTCGGGGAAGCCGGGGAAGTTCTCGACATCGGTGGTGTTCATCAGCTCGCCGCCGATGCCGACGGAGCTCGCGAAGAGCACCGGCTTCAGGCCCGCTCGAGCGGCGTAGACGGCCGCGGTGAACCCGGCCGGGCCGGAACCGATGATGATGATCTGGTGCATGAAGCTCCTCGCGCACGATGCTGGTCAGAGGCGACGGCCATCGGCCGCCGCGGGGGGTACAACCAATCCTAGGCGCGGGCTATTCCGCGGGTGCCGTGACGCGCGCTCCGGCCCGCTGGCCGCTGTCGTCGGCCTCCCCTCCGGCAGTGCCCGATCGGGCGAGCGCCGACGCGCGGCGTCGTCGTCGAACGCTGCGCCAGATGCCGAAGCCGAGCAGCAGCGACGCGAGCGCGCCGAGCACCACGAGGGCGATGGTCTCGACGCCGCTGCGGATCGAGATCGGCAGGGTGCCGGTGAACACGGTGAGGTCGCCCGACGTCGCCGCCACGGTGACGACGAGCCCCGACTCGCCCGACGAGAGGCGGCTGTGCACCGGCACGAGCACGCGCTCATTGCCCTCGGCGGGCACCGCGACCGAGGCGAAGCGGGGCTCCTGAACGGCGAGCGCGGCCGACGCCGGCACGACCTGCACGTCGACGACGGCCTCGAACGGCAGCGAGTTGTGCAGCTGCACGGGCACCCGCGTGGTGGCGCCGACGAGCTGCATGCGCTCGGTGGTGATGGCGCGCACCCCCTCGAGCAGTTCGGCGTCCCGCTCGCGGTAGCGCGAGGCGACCTCGTCGAAGTCGACCCCGGGGGCCGCGTGGCGCGTGGCGAACAGTTCGAGCAGGCGGGCGCGCTGGTAGCCGCTCAGGTACTCGGGGTGCACGAGCACCGCGCCGAGCTCGCTCACCGACGACTCGCGGCCCACCGCGGCCCGCAGCAGCTCGCGGCGCTCCTCGAGGGTGTCGGAGCCGCGCAGCAGCGCCTCGCCCTCGTCAAGATCGGCGATGCCGGTCGGGGCGACCCAGTCGAGCGCGCGCAGCTGCTCCACGAGCAGGGCAGGATCCTCGGCGTCGCCCACCGCTCCGCGGTCGAGGCCGAGCACGAGATCCTCGGAGCCGTTCTGCGCGGCGAGCAGCAGGTGGGCGGACAGTCGGGAGACGCCGGCGGCGCGCTGCACCTCGTTCGGAGCGGAGAGCGCGGTGCGGGCCGCGTCGGCCAGGGCGGCGTCGGTGATGAGCGCGGATCCCTGTTCGAGGGAGACCCTCGGCCCGCCGCTCGCGCGGTCGATGTTGTCGGAATCGAGCACGAAGGCGTCGATGTTCGCGAGACGGAGCAGCTCGAGGGTGCCCTGATCGGCGGAGCCCTCGGCGGGCCACGCCACGGCCGCGGTCGCGTCCCAGCTCAGCAGCTGCTCGAGGGTCGGCTGGGTCGGAACCGGTTCGCCGTCGCTCTGATCCCCCTCCGTCGGACCCGCGTCGCCCCCCTGGGAAGCCGGCTCATCGCCCGGGCTCGTGCCGTCGCCGGTGTTCGTCGCGTCGTCGGACGCGGGTGGATCCGCGTCATCGCCGCCCTGCTCCCCCGCGGAGGATCCCGGAGTCTCCCCCGCGTCGGTGTCGTCGCCGGTGTCGTCGTCGGCGCTGAAGCTCCCGAACCGCGTCACGAAGTCGAGACTGGTCGGCTGCATCAGCGCGGTGAAGCCGAGGTCGGCCTGCGCCGACGGATCCGCGTCGGCGAACTGCAGCAGGAAGCTCGACAGCGTGCTCGCCTCGAGCCGTGCGAGGAACTGCCGCGCCGGCTCGGGCGCCTCGTCGCCGTAGGCGCGGATCCCGGCGATGACCCGCGGATCGATCGCGAGCGTGGCCTGCGCCGCCCGCGCCTCGTCGAGCAGATCGGACCAGCCGGGCGTCAGCTCCTCGAGCTGCGAGCGCGTGGGCAGCGTGAAGATGTCGCTCGGCAGCACGATGGGCACGATCGTGCCGAGCCGCACCGACGGCGCCTCAGCGCTCGCGCCCGCCCTGCCGGTCGAGGCCGCGCCCTGCCACACGAGCGGCACGGTGACGTCGGCTTCGGCCCCGAGCGCGACCCGCAGCAGGTAGACGCCCGACTCGGTGGCGGAGGTGAAGGGCAGCCGATCGCGCGGCACCGTGACGGTGACCCTCTGATCCGTCTCGGCCGCGGTGGCGCCGATCTGCGCGTCGGCGAGTTCGATCGGGTGCTCGGGGAAGACGCCGTCGAGGTCATCGATCGTCTCGAGCGGGCGGGGGTCGAGCGTGACCTCGACCGCGGTCTCGGGCAGCGGCTGCTCCCCCGGATTGCCCACCAGCACGTCGATCTGCAGCTCGGAGTCGTCGTCGTGCAGCACCGGTTCGCGCGGGGACGCGAAGAGGTCGACCGTCGCGGGGGTGAGCTCGACCGCGTCGTCGGCCGCTGCGGCGGCCGTTCCCCCGGCCGCCGGCGCGCCGAGAAGCCCCAGGGCGAACACTGCCGCGAGCAGCGGGCGCGCGCGAAACCGGGAAACCGAGGGCATGGCCACCAGTCTAGGGATCGGGTCGGGGGCCTGCGCCCAGGTACCCTTGAGGGATGCCCACCCTTGCCGAATCCATGGAGGCGCTGCGCACCATCGCGGCGTCCGCACCCGTCGCGACGCTCGCGCGGGCGTTCGCCGACCGGGGCCACGAATTCGCGCTCGTCGGCGGACCGGTGCGCGACGCGCTGCTCGGCAGATCCGTCACCGACCTCGACTTCACCACCTCCGCGCGCCCCGACGAGACGCGCGCGATCCTCGACTCCCTCACCCAGAACGTGTGGGACGTGGGCCGCGACTTCGGCACGATCGCCGCGCGGGTGCACGGCGAGATCGTCGAGATCACCACCTATCGCGCCGACACGTATCGTGACGACTCGCGCAAGCCCGAGGTGAGCTTCGGCGACAGCATCGAGGGAGACCTGGTGCGCCGCGACTTCACCATCAACGCACTCGCCCTCATGCTGCCCGACATGCGGCTCGTCGACGTCTCGGACGGCGTCGAGGACCTGCTGGCCGGGCGGATCCGCACCCCCGGCTCCCCCGAGGCGTCGTTCACCGACGACCCGCTGCGCATGCTGCGCGCGGCGCGCTTCGCCTCGCAGCTGGGCTTCGAGGTGGTGCCCGAAACGCAGGCGGCCATGTGGGAGTTCGCCGAGCGGCTCGACATCATCTCGGCCGAGCGGGTGCGCGACGAGTTCGTCAAGCTGCTGTCGACCGCTGATCCGATCCCCGGCATCCGCCTGCTCGTCGAGACGGGCCTCGTCGAGCGCTTCCTGCCCGAGCTCACGGCGCTGCTCGCCACGCAGGACGATCACGGCCGGCACAAGGACGTCTACGAGCACAGCCTCACGGTGCTGCGGCAGGCGATCGAGCTGGAGGCGGAGCGCGGGCACGAGCCCTCCCCCGACGTGGTGCTCAGGATCGCGGCGCTGCTGCACGACATCGGCAAGCCGGCCACCCGGCGCTTCGAGCGCGGCGGCGTGACGTTCCACCACCACGACGTCGTGGGCGCGAAGCTCGCGAAGAAGCGCCTGCGCGAGCTGCGCTTCGACAACGACACGATCAAACGGGTGGCGCGCCTCGTCGAGCTGCACCTGCGCTTCTTCGGCTACAGCGACCAGCAGTGGACCGACTCGGCGGTGCGCCGCTACGTGCGCGACGCCGGCGATGAGCTCGACCGTCTGCACATCCTCACCCGAGCCGACGTGACGACCCGCAATCGGCGCAAGGCCGAGCGCCTCGCGCACGCGTACGACGACATCGAGCGGCGCATCGGCGAGCTCGCCGAGGCCGAGGAGCTCGCCGCGGTGCGGCCTGAGCTCGACGGCGAGCGGATCATGGCGCTGCTCGGGATCCCGCCCGGGCCGCTCGTGGGCCGCGCCTACCGGTACCTGCTCGAGGTGCGCCTCGACGAGGGGCCGATCGGTGTGGCCGAGGCCGAGCAGCGCCTGCGCGAGTGGTACGAGCAGCAGGGCTGATCCCGCGCCGATGCTTCGGACGAGGGCGTTGTCTCGGATGGGTTCGACCGGGAAGATCCGAATGATTGGTGAGATCCGAACCGCGGATCGAAGCTGGAGGGCATGATGAGCGAGCAGACGGTCGATCCGACGACCTGGTTCGAGGGGCGGCCCCGCGTGATGTTCGTGCACGCGCACCCCGACGACGAGACCATCACCACCGGGGGCACGCTCGCCGCGCTCGCCGAGGCGGGACTCGAGCCCCTGCTCGTCACGCTCACCCGCGGAGAGCAGGGCGAGGTGACGCCCGGCCCGCTGCAGGCGCTCGCCGGCTCGCACGGGCTGGCCGTCGTGCGCCAGAACGAGCTGCGCACCGCGCTCGGCATGCTCGGCGTTGAGCGTCACGCCTTCCTGGGCGCCGAGCCCGCGCGCGCCGAGGGGCTTCCCCCCTACATCTACGAGGACTCGGGCATGGCCTGGGGATCCGACGGCCGGGCGACGGCCGCGCCCGAGGCGAGCCGCGACGCGCTCACCAGCGCCCCCGCGGTCGAGGTGCTGAACGACCTGCTCGCCGCCGCCTACCAGGCCGGCGCGCAGGCGATCGTGAGCTACGACGACGGGGGCGGCTACGGGCACCCCGACCACCGGCTCGCGCACCGTCTCTCCCGAGCCGTCGCGCACGCGCTCGAGCTGCCGTTCTGGGAGATCGTGCCGGATCCCGAGCCCCTCGCCGCCCCCGGAGCAGACGACGCCGGCTCCCCCGGCCCTCCGGCCGCCGGTGATGCCGGGCCCGCCGGCACCGGCACTGAGACCGACGCCACCGTCGAGCGGCACGACATCTCCCCCTGGCTCGAGCGCAAGGTCGCCGCGCTGCGCGCCCACGGCACCCAGCTGACGGTCGACGGCGGCGACATCGTGCACGTCGGCGGGCAGCGGGAACCGATCGGCGGCGTGGAGAGCTTCCGGCGCGTCTGAGCCGGCCCGCTCGCGCGCCCCCGGGAAACTGCCCGGGCGGCCCGGGCTCGAAGGTGCTAAACTGTTCTAGTTGTCTGCGTGCGAAGCGTTCCGCTCAGCGCGCGGGCACACCGCATAAACACCCTCCTGCCACAGAAATCCTGTGGCCGTGAAGTCCGAAGGAGGTGGGTCAGTAATGCATCCGTACGAACTCATGGTGATCCTCGATCCGGGTATCGACGAGCGCACCGTGGCCCCCAGCATGGACAAGTTCCTCGGCGTCATCCGCAACGCGGGCGGCGAGATCGAGAACGTCGACATCTGGGGCAAGCGCCGTCTCGCATACGAGATCAAGAAGCAGGCCGAAGGCATCTACGTCGTGGTGAACTTCTCCGCGACCCCCGAGGCGACTGCCGAGCTCGATCGTCAGCTGGGTCTCTCCGAGGCCGTGCTGCGCACCAAGGTGCTCCGCGCCGACGAGCTCATCGCTCAGCGCGCTGCTCAGGCCAAGCGCGAGCAGGCCAAGGCCGCTCGTGCCGCGAAGGTGGGCGCGTAGCTCATGGCCGGCGAGCCGCTGATCACTGTCGTCGGCAACCTCGTTGCCGATCCCGAGCCTCGGGTCAGCCAGGCGGGCAACTCGTGGGTGACCTTCCGGATCGCCTCGACCCCTCGCGTGCGCGACCGTCAGTCGGGCGATTGGTCTGACGGCGAACCGCTGTGGCTCGGTTGCCGCGCATACGGCGAATACGCCGACAACATCGCGGCATCGCTCACGAAGGGCATGCGCGTCATCGTGCAGGGCCGCCTCACGCAGCGCAGCTACACCGACAACCAGGGCCAGCAGCGCACGAGCCTCGATCTCGAGGTCGAAGAGGTCGGTCCGTCGCTGCGCTTCGCCACCGCTCAGGTGAGCCGCGGTCAGTCGCGCGGCCAGGTCGGCGGCTTCGGCGGCGGTGGCAACCAGCCGCAGGGTCAGAGCAGCTGGGGTCGTCCCGCTGCGCAGCAGCAGGAAGGCAACCCCTGGACCAACTCCGGTCAGGGCGGCGCTTCTTCCGGCGGCGGCAACGACTTCGGCGGCGGCTTCGACGACGAGCAGCCCTTCTAGGCAGACAACTTCTTGATCCGGCCAGCCGGATCGCATCACGAAAAGAGACCAAATATGGCAGGCAAGTCCAGCGGCGCAGGCCGCAAGCCGGGTCGGGGTAAGAACGCCAAGACCCTCGCACCCGCGAAGAAGCAGACCGTCGGCGTCATCGACTACAAGGATGTCGCGACGCTGCGCAAGTTCATCTCTGAGCGCGGCAAGATCCGCGCCCGCCGTATCACCGGCGTGTCCGTGCAGGAGCAGCGACTCATCGCGAAGGCCGTGAAGAACGCCCGCGAGATGGCACTCCTCCCCTACGCCGGCTCCGGCCGCTGAGCCGCGAAGGAAGAACATCATGGCGAAGGTAATTCTCACGAACGAGGTCCAGGGCCTCGGTTCCGCCGGTGACGTCGTCGACGTCAAGAACGGCTACGCACGCAACTACCTCGTGCCGCAGGGCTACGCGGTGCACTGGACCCGCGGCGGCGAGGCCCAGGTCGCGCAGCTGCGCGCCGCTCGCGAGGCGCGCGCGCTCGCTTCGGCCGAGGACGCCCAGGCGCTCAAGGCCAAGCTGCAGGAGGGCAAGATCCGCCTGTTCGCGAAGACGGGCGCCGAGGGCCGCCTGTTCGGCTCGGTGAAGCCGGCGGCCGTGGCCGCAGCGGTGTCCGAGGCCGGGCTCGGTGAGATCGACAAGCGCAAGATCACCGTGCCGACCATCAAGTCGACCGGTGAGTACGAGGCCGTCGTGCACCTGCACGAGGGCGTCGACGCCAAGGTGACCCTGCAGGTCATCGCGCAGCGCTGATCCCAGCGTTTCGAGCGGGGCGGCGATCCTTCGGGATCCCGCCCCGTTTGCGTGTGCGGGGCGCTCGGGCGGGGTTTGCCCGGCGATGAATGGCGCGTGAACGCCGCACCGCGCGCGGGCTGACGAAAAGCTTTGACAGGAGCGACTTTTCCCGCTAGTTGTCCACATGAGCCGCGACCGCTCAAGCCTCAAGCTTTACCTGAAACTTGAATAACTTTCTCCCTGTGGAAAGAATAAATACCCGATCAGAGCCCATAAACGAGAAGTCGTACACAAGCTCTCCACAGGTTTTCCCCAATGGTGTGGAAAACATGTGGCTCAAACGGGCAAGTTATGCACGTAGTTATCCACAGGCCCGATCTGCGTTCGTTTGAGTGCCTCGCGAGGTGCTCGTACCGTGAATGTCGGGGGTCTGGTGTCTAATCAGTCGGTAACAGGCCCGCACAACGAAAAAGGAGCCGTCGAGTGTCGATCGCACACCTGGGGATCTCGGATCCGTTCGTCGAAGACGACGCCCGCGGGCACGAGCGCACCCCGCCCTACGACCTGCTCGCCGAGCAGAGCGCGCTCGGCGGCATGCTGCTCTCGAAAGACGCCGTCGCAGACGTCACCGGCCTGCTGAAGGGCGGCGACTTCTACGTGCCCAAGCACGAGGTCATCTACGAGGCGGTGCTCTCGCTGTACTCCCGCGGCGAGCCCACCGACGTCATCACGGTGACCGACGAGCTCACCAAGGCGGGCGAGCTGCAGCGCGCGGGCGGCGCCGAGTATCTGCACACCCTCACCAGCATCGTGCCCACCGCCGCCAACGCCGGCTTCTACGCCGAGATCGTCGCCGAGAAGGCGCTGCTGCGCCGCCTCGTCGAGGCCGGAACGCGCATCGTGCAGATGGGCTACGCGGGCGAGGGCGAGGCGATCGACCTCGTCAACGTGGCGCAGTCCGAGATCTACGGCGTGACGGGCGAGAACCAGGGCGAAGACTACGTGCCGCTCTCGCTGGCCGTCGACGCGGCCCTCGAAGAGATCAACAAGGCCAACGGCGCCGCCGACGGCATGCTGGGCGTGCCCACCGGCTTCAGCGAACTCGACGCGATGACCAACGGCTTCGCCGGAGGCCAGATGATCATCATCGCGGCCCGCCCCGCCATGGGCAAGTCGACGCTCGCCATGGACGTGGCGCGCAACGCCTCGGTGCACGCGAACGCGCCCACCGTCTTCTTCTCGCTCGAGATGGGCCGCGCCGAGATCGCCATGCGTCTGCTCGCGGCCGAGGCCAGCATCCCCATGCAGACCCTCCGCAAGGGCGCGCTCGACAACCGCGACTTCCAGAAGCTCGCCGCCACCCAGGCGCGCGTCGCCGAGGCCCCGCTCTTCATCGACGACAGCCCCAACCTCACGCTCGTCGAGATCCGCGCCAAGTGCCGGCGGCTCAAGCAGCAGCACGGCCTGCGCATGGTGGTCATCGACTACCTGCAGCTGCTGTCGAGCGGCAAGAAGTCCGAGAGCCGTCAGCAAGAGGTCAGCGAGTTCTCGCGAGCGCTCAAGCTGCTCTCGAAAGAGCTCGACGTGCCCGTCATCGCGCTGTCGCAGCTCAACCGCGCGTCCGAGCAGCGCGCCGACAAGATGCCGGCGATCAGCGATCTGCGCGAGTCCGGGTCGCTCGAGCAGGATGCCGACATGGTCATCCTGCTGCACCGCGAGGCCGTGGGCGATCGCGACAGCCCCCGAGCGGGAGAGGCCGACTTCATCCTCGCCAAGCAGCGCAACGGCCCCACGGGCACCGTCACCGTGGCGTTCCAGGGCCACTACTCGCGCTTCCAGGACATGCCGCAGGGCGTATGAGCTCTCGTCCCCGACGGGCGGTCAGCGAGCTCGCGGCAGGACGCGATAGACTGCCGGAAGAAGAAAGGGGTGTCATGTCCGCTGCCGTATCGAGCGCTGCGGAGTCGACGACCCCGAACGCGGCCGTCTCCCGCTCCGTGCGCCTGGTCCGCGTGATCGTGCTGCTGTTCTCGGGCATGGCGATCGCCTTCAGCGCGACCATGCACGAGCAGCTCGGCTTCGACCTCGGCATCACCTCGGCGGCGCTCGGCGCCATCGCCGTCGCGCACCTGATTGAGTGGTTCGCGCGCCGGTCGACGAGCCGCAGCTCGCTGCCACTGCTGCTCGGCGTCGTCGCGGTGGCCGCGGCGGTCGCCATCCCGCTCAGCTCGTCCGCCATCGGCTTCGCCGTGCTCATCGCCGCCTGGTCGCTCGTGAGCGCGCTCCTCGAGTTCATCGGGGCGGCCGTGCAGCCCGGCAGCCGCCAGGATTCGACCCTGCTCGGCGGGGCCGGCGTGCTGCTCGCGCTGCTCGCGCTGCTCGTGCGCGAAGACCCGGTCGCCGTGCTCGGCTTCTTCGGCGCATACGCGGTGATCGCGGGCGTCTTCCTCGGCATCTCTGCGTTCGACACCCGTGCCCATGACGGCCGCTCCACGAGCGATTCCGCCGCGGTCGCCGGTGCGCCCGCCGCGGAGCAGTCCTCGGCCGACGCGCGCTGATCCCTCCTCCTCACCGAACCGAAAGCAGACGATGACTGAGCCCACCGAGCCCGCACCGCAGGATCCCGTGACGCCGTCGCGCCGTGACCGCCTGCGACCGCTGGAGCTCATCGGGTTCTCGGCCGTGCTGGGCATCTTCGCGGGTGCGGTCGTGCTGATGGCCACCCGCGACTGGGTGCTCGCGCTCGTCTTCCTCGGCGTCGCATTCATCGTCTCGGTGATGATGGTCGCGCTCGTGGGCCTCGGCGGCAAGCCGAGCCAGGAAGACCTTGAGGCGCGCAAAGACCTGCACCGCCCGGACGGCGACGACTGGCACTGAGCCCGGGATCACTCATCCGCGGATGAGGCCGTGAGATCAGGACGACTGATGCCTCGGGGCCCGACCGCCGCCGTTCATGGGCGGCGGCTCACGCCCTGCGGCGCCGCGTCCACGCCCGCGCATCCCGGCTCGACAGGGCGAGCAGGATGAGGATGTCGAGAGCCAGCGTGAGCAGCGTCGTGTGCACGGTGATCTCCTCTCCCGCCGCGAAGTAGGCGATCGCCGAGGCCGTGATGCTGGCAGTGGCGCCGATCATCACGAGGATGCGCGCGCCGTTGCCGCCGCGCCAGATGAGCCACGCGAGCGCGAGCAGCAGCAGCATCCAGAAACCCTGGAAGCCGAGCAGCACGCCGAGGGCCACTCCGGACTCGTCGGGTTCGAGGTCGAGGTCGGCGCGAATGGAGCCCCACTGCCGCAGCAGCCCGACGCTCCACAGCGCGGTGCCCAGCGCGCGGGCGACGACGAGGGCGGCGCCGCCCGAGACGGAGACGGGCCGCCGGTCCTGCGGCGCGGGCTCGGCCTCACGATCGAAGAGCGTGGCGGCGGGCTCGATGGCCGCGCGTTTGCGGGGTCGTTCACCCACGGGCGGCCTCCGTCCCGATGGGGCTCAGGTCGATGACCGGCAGATCGCCATCGGTGCGGATCGTGTCGCCGCCGCCGTTGCGCGAGTGGTAGCCGGTCGAGAAGTCGGAGAGCACCTCGAGCCGTGCGGCGGGGTTGGCCCGCTGTACCGTCGCGACGACGTGGTCGCGCTCGACGTCGATGTCGGCGTCGATCTTGTGGGTGATCTGCAACGTGAACAGCGAGAAGCCGACCGCGCGGTCGAAGGTCGCGGCGCCCAGCCAATCCACCCGGGCGCCGCCGGGCAGCAGCCAGCCCTCGGGCGTGCGCCAGAAGCGCACGTGGTGGCGTTTGGCGGGATTGCCGGCGACCTCCTGCTGGTAGGCGACGTCCTGCATGCGGCCGAAGAGGAACAGCGGACTGACGGGCGCGCGATCGTAGTTGCGCCTGGTGATCGTCGAGACCACGATGCCCCACGACGACCGCAGGGTGACCGGATCGGCGCGCACCCACCCGGCGCGCTCCATCGCGTCGTGCAGCTGCTGCTCCGTGCCTCGCAGCGACAGGTTGATGGGGTCGCCCAGCAGGCCGTCGCTCGTGCGGGTGCGGCCGATGAAGTAGTCGGGCACGTAGACGGTCGTCAGGATGCGGTGCACGCGGGGGAGCGCCAGGTAGGCGAGCAGCACCCAGAAGGCGATGAACGACAGGATGCCGAGCCAGCCGAAGCTGAAGCTCTCGGTGAGCACCAGCCAGGCCAGCCAGATCGCCGCGACCCCGCCGTAGATGAAGAAGAACTCGTCGAGCACGGCCGTGAGCGAGATGCGCGAACGCTGCACGGAGTCCATGGCTCCATGCTAGCCCCCGGCTGGAGCAGGCTCGGGGAAGCCGGCGTCGAGAGCCCGCTCGAGCGCGGTGGAGGGTCAGCGGCGAGAGCCCCGGCGGGTCACTCCTCGGGATCCTCGGGATCGATGGGGGCGTGGTGGTCGAAGTTCGCCATGCCGCGCTTCCAGTAGCCGCTGAGCGCGTACTGCTCGCGGGGCACGCCGTACTCGTACTTCACCAGACGGCGCAGGGGGATGAGGCGGGTGGCCTCGCCGGCCGCGAAGAGGAACGTGCCCTCGTCGATGCCGGCGTCGGCCGCGGCGTCGGCGAGGGTGCCGAACGCCTCGGTCACCGCGACCTCTCGGCCGCCCTGCTCGCGCAGGTACTGCTCGATCCAGTCGAGGTCGGCGGGTGAGGCGTCGGCGACGACCTCGATCTCGGTGCGCTCGGGCACCTCGGCGATCCAGCGAGCCGCGGCGGGCAGGGCCGAGGGGTCGACGATCAGCAGCAGCCGATCCGCTCCCTGCGGGGCGGTCGCCGAGCCGCGCGGACCGACCACCACGAGTCGATCGCCCGGCTTCGCGGCGGCGGCCCAGGCGGAGGCCGGGCCGGGATCGGGGTGCTGCAGGAAGTCGACGTCGAACGCCCGCAGACCGGTCTCGGGATCGGTGCGCAGGTTGAGCGGCGTGAAGTCGCGGGGGAACATGGGCGCCTCCGGGCGCACGATCCCGTCCTCGCCGGGACCGACCGGGGTCGGCGCCACGAGCTCGCCCGTGAGGGGGTGGGGGAAGAAGAGCCGAGCGTGATCCGCGGGCCCGTCCGACACGAAGTCGTGCAGGTCGGGGCCCGAGAGCGTGACGCGGATGAAGGGTTCGACGGGGGAGCTCACCGCCGTCACGGTCACCTCGCGGGCGGTGAAGCGGTGGCGCACGCGCTGGCGTGCGAAGCGGTCGACGGCCGGGGTGTTCTCGGGCACGGAGGTCCTTTCATCGGATGTTTCCACTCTGGCACATCTCCTCGAGAAGCGCCAAGGGGCCCGGGGCCTGCGGGAGCAGCTTCGCGGCATCGAGGCGCCGGCGGCTCACGGTGTCAGAGCGCTCGGCTCCATGCCCCGCAACACGAGCACCGCCCCCGCCGAGGTCGGCGAGGGCGGTGCGCATGCGAAGCGGGCTGAGCGCGCGGATCGGCCCGCGCGACTCAGCGCTGCAGGTAGTCGAGCAGGCGCGCGGCGTCGCCGACGTAGGTCGCGGGCGTCAGCGCGAGCAGCCGCTGCTTGGCCTCGTCACCGATCTCGAGGCCCTGCACGAACTCGACGAGCTCGGCCTGGCCGATGCGGCGGCCGCGGGTGAGCTCCTTGAGCGCGGCGTACGGATCCTTGATGGATGAGCGGCCGGCGGTCACCTCGGCGCGGATCACGGTCTGGATCGCCTCGCCGAGCACCTCCCAGTTGGCGTCGAGATCCGCCGCGAGCACGTCGGGGGCGGCGTCGATCTGCCCGAGCCCGCGCAAGATGTTGTCGAGCGCCAGCACGGAGTGACCGAGGCCGACGCCGATGTTGCGCTGCGCCGAGGAGTCGGTGAGGTCGCGCTGCCAGCGGCTGGTCACGAGCGTGGCGGCGAGGGAGTCGAGGATCGCGTTCGAGAGCTCGAGATTGGCCTCGGCGTTCTCGAAGCGGATCGGGTTGACCTTGTGGGGCATGGTCGACGACCCGGTGGCGCCGGCGACGGGGATCTGGCGGAAGTAGCCGATGGAGATGTAGCTCCAGATGTCGGTCGCGAGGTTGTGCAGGATGCGGTTGGCGTGCGCGATGCGCGTGTAGAGCTCGGCCTGCCAGTCGTGCGATTCGATCTGGGTGGTGAGGGGGTTCCAGTCGAGCCCGAGGCCCTCGACGAACTGCTGCGAGACCTGCGCCCAGTCGGTGCGGGGATCGGCGGCGAGGTGGGCGGCGAAGGTGCCCGTGGCGCCCGAGAACTTGCCGAGGTACTCGACGTCGTCGATCTGGTTGAGCTGGCGCTCGAGGCGGTGCACGAACACCCCGAGCTCCTTGCCGAGCGTGGTGGGGGTGGCGGGCTGACCGTGGGTGCGGCTCATCATGGGCAGCTCGCGGTACTGCTCGGCCTGGCGGGCGAGCTCGGCGATGACCTTCTCGAAGCGGGGGCGCCACACGTCGGCGATCGCCTGCTTCACGGTGAGGGCGTAGGAGAGGTTGTTGATGTCCTCGCTCGTGCAGCACACGTGGGTGAGCTCGGCGAGGCGGCCGAGGTCGAGCTCGTCGAGCTTGCCGCGGACGAGGTACTCGACAGCCTTCACGTCGTGCTGGGTGGTGCGCTCGGTCTCGGCGAGCTGATCGATCTCGGCCTGGCCGAAGTTCGCGGCCCAGTCGCGCAGCGCCTGCAGCTCGGCGGCGGGCAGCGGAGTCGCCCCGAGCAGCGAGTGCTCGGTGAGGTAGGCGAGCCACTCGACCTCGACGTGCACCCGAGCCTTGTTGAGCCCCGCCTCGGAGAGGGTGTCGCCGAGGTCGGCGACCGCGGCGCGGTAGCGGCCGTCGAGGGGGCTGATGGGCTGCGGGGGGAGCGGGGTCATGGGTGCCTCTCGGTGGTTCGGGATCGCGGGCCAGGGTTTGCCGGGCACGCCCTGGCCCCTATTCTTCCATGCGGGCGACGAGGCGATCGAGCAGCACCGCGCTGCTGCGCTCGACCTGCGCGAGCACCTCGTCGAACGAGTGCTGGTCGGAGTAGTAGGGGTCGAACACGTCGGGGTCGGCGGGGCGTTCGGGATCGAACGCCGTGAGCAGCGAGAGCCGCCGCGGATCGGCGCCGAGCGAGCGCAGCCTGCGCTCGTGGCCGCGGTCGAGGGCGATCAGCAGGTCGTGCTGCTCGATGTCGGCGGGGGAGACCTGGGCCGCGCGATGGGCGCTGCCGTCGTAGCCGCACTCGGCGAGCGCGACGAGGGTGCGCGGATCGGCGGGGTCGCCGACGTGGTAGCCGTGGGTGCCGCGCGAGGTGACGACGAAGCGCTCGCCGAGGCCGGCCTGTTCGGCCAGCGAGCGGAGCACCACCTCGCCCATGGGGGAGCGGCAGATGTTGCCGGAGCAGACGAAGCTGATGCGGAAGGGGCGGATCGGATCGACGGTGCTCATGCCCCCAGTCTGCCGAATGCGCGGCGAGAATTCAGGTCGCGTTCGCTCGGGGTGCCGACCGTGCCGGCCGCGCCGCATCGGGCTCGGCGATCAGCGATCCTTCTTCTTGCTGCTGCCGAGCAGCCCGTTCATGATCCCGGAGAGGATCGACAGGACGAGTGCCGCGAGCACGCCCCACCAGAACGTCTCGATGCGCAGGCCGAAACCGGCGATGTCGGAGAGCCAGGCCACCGCGGCGAACATCGCGCCGTTGACGATGAGGCCGAACAGCCCGAGCGTGAGGATGTAGAGCGGCGTCGAGAGGAATCGCAGCACGCGGCCGAGGGTGCCGTTGACGAGCCCGAAGACGAGCGCAACGAGCAGCACGGTGACGAGCGGCGAGTAGTCGTCGCCGCTGATCGGCTCGATCCACACCCCGTGGCGGCCGCTGCCGCCCACGATGAGCGTGGTGAGCCACAGCGCGAACGCGCTGACGAGCACTCGGATCACGGATCTCATGACTCCAGTGTGGCAGCCTCGGCTGCGCGCCGCCTCAGCGACGGCGACCGCATCCGAGCGGGGTCGCCGCCCCGTGCATGTGGGAGGCCGCGGGTAGCATCGAACCATGTCTGACGCACTGCTGAACAGTCTGGCCGCCGCGGTGGCAGCCTCCCCCGAAGACCCCGAGCTGCGCGCGCTCTACGCCGAGCGACTGGCCGAGGCGGGGCGGCGCGACGAGGGGCTGGGGCAGGCCATGGTGGTGCTCTCGAAGGCGCCCGGGCACGCGGGTGCGCGCGCCCTCGTCGATCGGTTGACCGGCGAGGCGCCGTCCGACACCGCCCCGGGCGAGGGAGCGGGCGGCGCCTCGTCGCCGCCCGAGCACGCCGCCTACACGACCGAGACGCCCCGGCCGCAGCCGTATCAGCCGCACGGACAGGGCGACTCGCCCCCCGACGCGCGGGCGGGCGCGGGCGATGCCGCGCCGGCGGCGCCCGACTCGGAGACGCGGGGGCGGCAGACGCCCGAGTCGGGCGCGCCCGGCGAGGCGACCGGGCCGGGGGTCGACTGGCGTCAGCTCGAGAACCAGTTCGAGAATCCGCTGCCGCCGCCGTTCATCGTCGAGCAGGCGAGCCAGAACCCCGACGGCACGATCGACGTGGGCGTCTCCGAGGCGCCCGACGGCTCGCTGCCCGTCGAGGTCAGCCGCGAGACGATGCGGCTCTCCGACGTCGGCGGCCTGGTGCAGGTGAAGCAGCGCATCCGCGAGACGTTCCTCGACCCGATCGCGCACCCCGAGATCGCCAAGGCGTTCAAGAAGAGCCTGGGCGGCGGCCTGCTGCTCTACGGCCCGCCCGGCTGCGGCAAGACCTACCTGGCGCGCGCGATCGCGGGCGAGCTCGGCGCGCACTTCATCTCGGTCACCCTCGCCGACGTGCTGAGCAAGTGGATGGGCGAGAGCGAGGGCAACATCCACAAGACCTTCACCGAGGCCCGCCAGAAGGCGCCCGCCGTGCTCTTCCTCGACGAGATCGACGCGGTGGGCGGCAAGCGCAGCTCGCAGGGCTCGCAGTGGCTGCGCAACCTCGTCAACCAGCTGCTCATGGAGATGGACGGCGTGGGCAGCGACAACGACGGCCTGTTCGTGCTCGCGGCCACCAACATGCCCTGGGACGTCGACGCGGCGCTGCTGCGCCCCGGGCGCTTCGACCGCATGGTGCTCGTCTCCCCGCCCGACGCGCCGGCGCGGGAGGCGATCCTGCGCAGCCACCTCGAGCAGCGGCCCATCCAGGGCATCGACCTCCCCGTGCTCGTGCGCAAGACCGAGGGCTTCTCGGGCGCCGATCTCAAGCACCTGTGCGACACGGCGGCCGAGAAGGCGCTCGCCGCATCCATCAAGTCGGGGGCGGTGCAGCCGGTCTCGATGGGCGACACGAACCGCGCCCTGAAAGAGGTGAAACCGTCGATCGGGCCCTGGCTCGACAGCGCGCGCAACGTCGCCAACTACGCGAACACCGATGGCCGCTACGACGACCTCGTGCAGCTGCTCAAGCAGTACAAGCGATTCTGATGGAGGCGCCCCCGGGAGGAGCGGCCGAGGCGCAGACGGCCGCCGGCTTCTTCGAGCGGGCCGAGGCGCTCGTGGGCTTCGGCCGCGTCGACGACGCCATCGCCGAGCTCAGGCGCGGCCTCGCCGAGTTCCCCGACGACTCCGAGCTGCTCGGGTATCTGGGCTGGCAGCTGTTCTTCGCCGGGCAGCCGCAGCAGGCCGAGCAGCTCGCGCACCGCACCCTGGCGGTGCGACCGGGCGACCCCCGAGCCCTGAACACGCTGTGCGAGGCGACCATCGCCGACGGCCGCGCCGACGAGGGCCTCGCCTACGCCCGCGAGCTGCAGCAGTCGTATCCCGACTGGCCGGTCTCGCACCTGAACGCGGCGCGGGCGCTGATCGCCGACCCGCGCGGGCCGCGCAAGGAGAAGCGGCAGCGGCGCGGCGAGGCCCGCTCCTGCCTCGACCGCGCCCTGCAGCTCGCGCCCGAAGACGTCGAGACGCTGCGCCGCACTACGGTCATGCTGCGCGAGCTCGGCGACTCTGCCGCCGCCTCCGAGACCCTCGACCGCGCGCTCGCGCTCGATCCCGACGCCGAGAGCCTGAGGCTGCTCGCCGCCGAGCGCGAGAGCGAGCGGGCGGGGCAGGCGAGTCCGCGCATCGGCGGCATGGGCGCCGCGCACGAGGCCGCCGCCCTGCGGCTGCTGGCGGGGGTGCTCGCCGACAACCCCGTGCAGCGCTCCGTCGCGCGGGAGATCAGCGACCGGGTCTGGGGCCGCACGCAGCTGCTCGCGGGCCTCGCGCTCTGGATGCTCGCGATGCTGTCGGTGTTCGCCTATCTCGTGTTCGGCGAGCCCTCGCCCGGCAGTCGACGCTCTCAGGTCAAGTTCGCCGAAGCGATGCTGGTGCTGCCGATGGCGTGGTTCGTGCTGCTCTTCACCATTCGCACGCGGGGGTTGCCCAAGCGCTTCATGCGCAGACTCTACGCGCCGGTGTGGTGGGTGTGGATCGGCTTCGCGCTCGCCGCCGTCGGCGGTCTCGGCACGCTGCTGTGGGCGCTGACGCTCGGCGTGCGGTCCGGCGAGCGCCACCTCGAGATGCAGGGCAGCTACATCGGCGGCGTCACGATGGGCATCGGCTTCACGGCGTGGCTGCTGATGATCGCGGAGGTGCTGTTCGTGTTCGCGCGGTTCCGCTCCGAGCAGCGCACGGGGCTGTTCCCCCGCGACGACGAGGGGCTGGCCGCGGCGCGGCAGGAGCTGCGCAACGGGTGGTGGGGCCTCGCCCGGGTCGGCGTCGCGGTGCTGCTCGCGCTCATGCCGGTGTACGCGAAGCCGATCGAGATGCGGCCCGAGGCCGCGGGCCTGCTCGCCGCGGTGGCCGCGGCGTTCGCCGTGCCGCCCCTCGTGACCCTGCTGCTGCGCGCGGGCCGGGTGCTCTCCCTCCGACGCGGATCGGCGCGCACCTCGCCGTGGCTCGTGCTCGCCGCGCTGGCCTGCGCGGCGGCGGGGATCGCCGGTGCGTGGCTGCTCGCCGACCGGCACGCCGCCGAGTTCGATCCGCCGCCGACCCCCATGGAGCTCGAGATGCGCGAGCGCACTCAGAAGCTGCAGCAGGAGATGGAGGAGCGGCGCAGCTCGCTGCCCGACGACGACGCGATCGAGCGGATGAGCCGCTCGCTCGAGGAGATCCGCCAGCGCAACCAGCAGCCGCAGGGCCAGGGCGGCGCGGCCCCGATCGACGGCGCGGAGGTTCCGTGAGCCGGGAGCCTTCGGGTGCGTCCGCCGATGAGGATCCGAACGGGTATCTGCGGCGCGCCGCGGCGCTCTGGGATTTCGGGCGGGCCGAGGAGGCGGCCGCCGAGCTGCGGCGCGGCGTCGCCGCGTTCCCGGACAGCGCAGCGCTCTGGTCCGAACTCGGGTGGACCGAGTACCGGTGCTCGCACCCCGAGGAGGGGCGCAGCGCCGCGGAGCGCGCGCTCGCCCTGCACCCCGACGGCGTGAGAGCGCACCTCACTCTCGCGGCGCTCGAGCTCAGGGATGAGCAGCCGCGGCTCGCGCGCCCCCACATCGACCGGGCGCTCGCGCTCGCCCCCGAGATGCCCGCCGCGCACCTCTTCTCGGCGTGGGCGCTGCGCGCCGAGCCGCGCGGCGACGTGTCCCACCGCGAACCCGTCCGAGCGCACGTGCATCGGGCCGTCGCGCTCGCCCCGCACGACGCCGGCGTCTACGCGGCGGCGGCCCAGATGCTCGGCGGGATCGCGGACAAGGGCGAGCTCTCGCACCTCGTCGCGCAGGGGCTCGCGATCGACCCCGAGCATGAAGACCTGCTGCTGCTCGCCTCCGACGTGCACACCCGCACCGACGCCCAGGCGATGCGGGTGCTGAGCGGGGTGCTCGCCCAGAACCCGCAGCAGCGGGAGGCCGCGTTCGCGATGACCTCGGCCGTGTGGGAGCGCACCCGGCTCGTGGCGGCCCTCGCCGCGTGGCTGCTCGTCGCCATCGCGGTGCCCCCGGCGGTGTTCGCGCTGCTCGGCGCGATCTGCGTGAACCTGTTCCAGCTGCTCGTGGGCACCACCCGCTCGGCGCCGCGCGGCTTCCTGCGCCAGACGTGGTCGAGGCCCCCGTGGGCCCGGGCGGGGGTGGTACTCGTGTTCGTCGGGGCCGCCTGGCCGGTGCTGATGGGCGCCCTGCTCGCCTCGGGGGCGCTCGGCCTGCTGCCGGTGCCGCTGCTCGCGCTGCTGGCCGGCGAGCTCATCGTCGTGGCCGCCGCCGAGACCGATGCGGCGCGCACCCTCGATGGCGCGGGCGATGCGGCACGGCAGTTCGCCGAGCACCGCCTGCGCGCCGCCCGGCGGGGCTGGTGGCGCATCGGCCTCGGGGCGGGCTGCGCGCTGCTCGCGGCCGTCTTCGCGGCGCTGCTCGGCGCGGGCGACGCGACGGGCCGGTTCTGGCCGCTGCTCGGCGTGATCGCGCTCGTACTGGCCGCGCCCCCCGCGTTCGCCCTGCTGCTGCGACGGCGGCAGCTCGGCGCGGCCGTCTCCGGGGAGGCGACCGGGGCCCGCGCGCCGATGCGCTTCGCGATCGCTTCAGCGGCCGTCTCGGTCGCCCTCGCGGTCGTGATGGCGTGCGTGCCGCCCGCTCCCTCCGAGCGCTCCGGGATCCCCGATCCCGACCCGTCGCCCACGCGGCCCGAGCAGCCGATCATCCCGACGGCGCCCGCGCCGACGCCCACTCCCATCGAGTTGCCCGACCTGCAGTGGGACCCGCCCGAGATCCCCGACCTCGACGGGCAGTGACGGCGTCCGCGGCCGAGACGACCGGCGACGCGGCGGGCAGGGCCGCAGCCGCTCACTAGACTTGCGATCCATGAGCGAAAACGCTGCGCCTCCCGTTCGCATCCGCCCCGACGTGCTCGCGATGCCCGCCTACCGGCAGGGTGCGACGCCCACGAGGCCGGGGTTCAAGCTGTCGAGCAACGAGAACCCCTTCGACCCGCTTCCCGGGGTGCTCGAGGCCGTGGCGCAGCGCGCGCTCGAGACGAACCGCTACGCGCCGGCGGCGATGCCCGAGCTGCGGGCCGCGCTCGCGGGCGAGTTCGGGGTGAGCCTCGACCACGTGCACCTCGCGGCCGGATCCGTCGCGATCCTCTACCAGCTCGTGCACGCCGCGGCGGGCCCCGGCGACGAGTACCTCTACGCCTGGCCCAGCTTCGAGGCCTACCCCTCGCTCGGCCTCGCCTCCGGCGCCACCGGCGTCGCGGTGCCGCTGACCGCGGGCGCCGAGCACGACCTCGACGCGATCGCCGCGGCGATCACCGAGCGCACGCGCGTGATCCTGCTGTGCACCCCCAACAATCCCACCGGCCCGGCGATCCGCCGATCCGACTTCGACCGCTTCATTGCGGGCGTGCCCTCCGACACCCTCGTAGTGCTCGACGAGGCCTACCGGGAGTTCGTCGACGCCCCCGACGCCGTGCGGGGCGAGGACGTGCTGCGCGACCATCCCAACCTCGTCGTGCTGCGCACCTTCTCGAAGGCCTACGGGCTCGCCGCGCTGCGCATCGGCTACGGCGTCGGCCACCCCGCGATCCTGTCGTCCGCCGCGAGCGTGGGCATCCCGCTCTCGGTCACCGGCGTCGCCGAGAGCGCGGCGCTCGCCTCGCTGACCCCCGGGGCCCGCGCCGTGCACGCCGAGCGCATCGCCGAGATCGTGCGGCGGCGCGACGCGCTCGCCGCGGGTCTGCGCGAGCTCGGGCTCGCGGTGCCCGAGGCGCAGGGCAACTTCGTGTGGGTGCCGGAGGGCCGGGATCGCGGCGGCGTCGACAGCGCGCAGGCGCTCGCCGCCGCGTTCGCCGAGGCGGGCACCCTCGTGCGCCCGTTCGCCGGCCACGGCGTGCGCGTCTCGGTGGGGGAGGCCGAGAGCCTGCCCGAGGTGCTGCGCATCGTGCGGGAGTTCGTCGTCGCGGTCTGAGACGAGGATCGCCCACCGGTCCGCCCACCCCGCGATATATCCGCGCGGTGTCGGGGGTGCTCATTACACTGGGTCAGGATGAGCGAACAGACGACTTACGGCCCGCTGCACGGTGGGGCGGATCCCGAGCCGATCCGCTTCCTCGACGAGGCGGGCGCCTACGCGCCCTCGGCGACCGCCGCCGAGTTCGCCGACGAGCTCTCGGCCGTCGGGATCGATGACTTCAAGCAGTGGTACCGCGACATGGTCTCCACGCGCGCCTTCGACACCGAGTGCACCCACCTGCAGCGGCAGGGGCAGCTCGCGCTGTGGGTGCCCAGCGTGGGGCAGGAGGGCTGCCAGGTCGGCCTCGGCCGCGCCGCCGAAGCGCAGGATCACATCTTCCCCGCCTACCGGGAGCACGCCGTCGCGCTGATCCGCGGCGTGGGCTTCCTGCAGATCGCCGCGCAGTTCCGCGGCCTCACCCACGGCGGCTGGGACGTGACCGACCCGGCGCACGGCAACTTCCACCTCTACACGCTGGTGCTCGGCGCGCAGACCCAGCACGCCACCGGCAACGCGCTCGGTCAGCTGCTCGACGCCAAGCGTCGCGCGGGCGACACGAGCATGGACGCGGGCGAGCCGGGCACCGCGACGGGCGAGGCCACCATGGTGTTCTACGGCGACGGCACCTCCAGCCAGGGCGACGCCAACGAGGCCATGATCTTCGCCGCCAGCTACCAGACCCCCGAGGTCTTCGTGGTGCAGAACAACGGCTGGGCCATCTCGGTGCCGGTCGCGCGCCAGTCGCGCACCCCGCTCTACCGCCGCGCTCTCGGCTTCGGCCTGCGCAGCGTGCAGATCGACGGCAACGACCCGCTCGCCGCGTACGCGGTAGGGCGCCGATTCCTGCGAGAGGCGCGCACGGGGGGCGGCCCGGGATACATCGAGGCGCTCACCTACCGCGTCGGCGCGCACACCACCGCCGACGACCCCACGCGCTACCGGCCGGCCGGCGAGCTCGAGGCGTGGCAGCAGCGCGACCCGATCGCCCGCTTCGAGGCGCACCTGCGCACGCTGGGCATCGACGACGCGTTCTTCGAGGAGGCGCGCGAGGAGGCGGAGCGCGAGGCGAAGCGGGTCCGCGACGGCATACTGAGCCTGCCCGCCCCGCAGCCCGGGTCGATGTTCGACCACGTCTACTCCGAGCCCCATCCGCGCATCGACGAGCAGCGGGAGTGGTTCGAGCGCTACGAGTCGTCGTTCTCGGAAGGATCAGCAGAATGAGCGCCACGCACACCGAGACCTCCAGCCGCCCGGCTCAGCCGGATACCGAGCGCGTCGACGGGCAGACCGTCGCCACGCTGTCCGAGCGCACCACCCTCCCGCTCGCCCGCGCCATCAACGAGGGGCTGCGCGCCGCGATGGCCGCCGACGAGCGAGTGCTGCTCATGGGTGAGGACATCGGCCCGCTCGGCGGCGTCTTCCGCGTGACCGACCGGCTGCAGGCAGACTTCGGCTCGGCCCGCGTGCTCGACACCCCGCTCGCCGAGGCCGGCATCGTCGGCAGCGCGATCGGCCTCGCGATGCGCGGCTACCGCCCCGTCATCGAGATCCAGTTCGACGGCTTCATCTTCCCGGCCTTCAACCAGATCGTCACGCAGCTCGCGAAGATCCGCGCCCGCCACGACGGCCGGGTCGACATGCCGGTGGTCATCCGCGTGCCCTACGGCGGGCACATCAACTCCATCGAGCACCACGAGGAGAGCCCCGAGGCGTACTTCGCGCACACCCCTGGCCTGCGCGTCGTCGCGCCGTCGACGCCGAACGACGCCTACTGGATGATTCAGCAGGCGATCGCCTCGAACGATCCCGTGCTGTTCTTCGAGCCCAAGGCGAAGTACTGGCAGAAGGGCGAGGTCGATCCGGCGGCGCCGGCCGCGGGCCTCCACCAGACCCGGATCGCCCGCACGGGCACCGACTGTACCGTCGTCGGCCACGGCGCGATGGTGACGACGCTGCTGCAGGCCGCCGAGGTCGCGCAGTCCGAGGGCACGAGCCTCGAGGTCGTCGACCTGCGCAGCGTCTCGCCGATCGACTACGAGCCGCTGCTCGCCTCCGTGCGCAAGACCGGGCGTCTCGTGGTCGCGCAGGAGGCGGTCGGCAACGCGAGCATCGGCAGCGAGATCGCCGCGACCGTCGCCGAGCGCGCGTTCTACTCCCTGCAGGCGCCGGTGCTGCGCGTCTCCGGCTACGACGTGCCGTTCCCTGCGGCCGCCGTCGAATCGCTCTACCTGCCCGACGCCGACCGCGTGCTCGAGGCCGTCGACCGCACGATGCACTATTAGAACCTCCCACCGAATCCCAGGAGCAACCATGAGCGAGATGACGTTCCCCCTTCCCGACGTGGGCGAGGGCCTGACCGAGGCCGAGATCGTCACCTGGCACGTCTCGCCCGGCGACACGGTCGAGCTCAACCAGGTGATCTGCGAGATCGAGACCGCGAAGTCGCTCGTCGAACTGCCGTCGCCGTTCACCGGCACGGTCACCGAGCTGCTCGCCGAGATCGGTCAGACCGTTCCCGTGGGCGATCCGATCCTGCGCGTCACGACGGCGGGGTCCGAGGGCGGCGAGGCCGCAGCGGCGCCCGGGGCGGAGCCGGCGGGTGCGGAGTCGGCGGGCGCCGACGAGGAGACCCGCGCCGCGGTCGCCGACGCGGCTGCGAGCGTGGAGCACGAGGACGAGGGCGGCGCCGTGCTCGTCGGCTACGGGGCGGGCGGCGCGGTGAAGTCGCGCCGTCGTCGCGGCGGCGAACCGCTGTTGAACGGGTCGCCGCGCGCGCACGCGCCGATCCCGGTCGCCGAGGCAGCCCCGATCATCGCGAAGCCGCCGATCCGCAAGCTCGCAAAGGATCTCGGCGTCGACCTCTCGCAGGTCTCGGGCACCGGCATCGCCGGCGAGATCCTGCGCGACGACGTGGTGCGGCACGCCACCCAGGCGAGCCTCTTCCGCAACATCTCCACCCCCGAGGCGTCGGAGGCCCGCGAGGAGCGCATCCCGCTGAAGGGCATGCGCAAGCAGATCGCGAAGGCGATGGTGGCCAGCTCGACCGAGGCGCCCCACGTGGGCGTCTTCACCGACGTCGACGCGACCCGCACGATGGAGTTCGTGAAGCGCCTCAAGAACTCCACCGACTTCGCGGGCGTCAAGGTGTCACCGCTGCTCATCTTCGCGAAGGCGATGCTCTGGGCGATCCGGCGCAACCCCGAGGTGAACTCCACCTTCACCGACACCGAGATCATCCGACACAACTTCGTGAACCTCGGCATCGCCGCGGCCACGCCGCGCGGCCTCGTGGTGCCCAACATCAAGGACGCGCAAGACCTCAGCCTGCTCGACCTGGCGAAGGCGATCGAGCAGCTCACGATCACGGCGCGCGACGGCCGCACCCAGCCCGCCGAGATGCAGAACGGCACCATCACGATCACCAACATCGGCGTCTTCGGCATGGACTTCGGCACCCCGATCCTCAACCCCGGCGAGTGCGCCATCATGGCGATGGGCACCATCAAGCAGAAGCCGTGGGTGGTCGACGGCGAGGTGCGACCCCGGATGGTCACCACCGTCGGCGGATCGTTCGACCACCGCATCGTCGACGGAGACGTGATCTCGCGCTTCGTCGCCGACGTGGCGTCCGTGCTCGAAGAGCCCGCGCTGCTGCTGGACTGATCGTCGGGGCGACCAGATGACACTCGAACATCCGGGCGTGCTGCGGGGCCGGCTCGTCACGCTCGAGCCGCTCGCGCCCGAGCACCACGACGGGCTCGTCGAGGCCGTGCAGGATGGCGAGATGTGGCGGCTCTGGTACACGAGCATCCCGGCGCCCGACGGCATGGCGGCCGAGATCGACCGGCGCCTCGAGCTGCAGCGGTGCGGGTCGATGCTGCCCTTCACCGCGCGCCGCAACGACACGGGCCGCGTGATCGGCATGACCACGTTCATGAACATCGACGCCGCGACGCCCCGGGTCGAGATCGGCTCGACCTGGAACGCGGCCGGCGCGCACGGCACCGGCACGAACCCCGAGTCGAAGCTGCTGCTGCTCGCGCACGCCTTCGAGGTCTGGGACTGCCCGGCGGTCGAGTTCCGCACCGACTCCCACAACCACCAGTCGCGGGAGGCGATCGCGAGGCTCGGGGCGCGGCAGGACGGCGTCCTGCGCGCGCACCTGCGGCAGCCCGCGGGCTACCTGCGCGACACCGTGGTGTTCTCGATCACCCGCACCGAGTGGCCGGGCGTGCGGCTCGGCCTCGAGCAGCGCGTGGCGCGGCACCTGGCGCAGCCGGAGGGCGGCCCGAGGCTCGGCTGAGGGGCGCTTGCCGCACGCGCACCGTCGACGTGCGACGAGGGGATGCCTCCCCGTCGGGAGGATGCCGGGCGAACGGGTGTTCAGGCATCCTCGCGACAGGAAGGCATCCCCTCGCCGAGGCCGAGCGTCGGCTACCGCAGATCGAAGCGGTCGAGGTTCGCGACCTTGACCCAGGCGCGCACGAAGTCGTCGACGAACCGGTCGGCGGCGTCGTCGCTGGCGTACACCTCGGCGACCGCGCGCAGCTCGCTGTTCGAGCCGAACACGAGGTCGGCGCGGGTGCCGGTCCAGGTCTCCTCGCCCGTAGTCTCATCGATGGCCTGGAAGGTGCGCGACTCGGGGTCGATCGCGCGCCAGTTCGTGTTCAGATCGAGCAGGTTCACGAAGAAGTCGTTCGTGAGCACGCCCGGGCGGTCGGTGAGCACGCCGTGCTTCGAGCCGTCCCAGTTGGCGTCGAGCACGCGCAGACCGCCGACGAGCACGGTCATCTCGGGGGCCGACAGGGTGAGCAGGTTGGCGCGGTCGACGAGCAGCTGCTCGGCGGGGCGTCCGAGTGCCCGCGGGCTCTCGTAGTTGCGGAAGCCGTCGGCGGCCGGGTTGAGGTACTCGAACGACTCGACGTCGGTCTGCTGCTGCGAGGCGTCGGTGCGACCCGGGGTGAAGGGGATCGAGACCGTGCGGCCCGCGGCCTCGGCGGCCTGCTTCACGCCCACGTTGCCGGCGAGCACCGTGAGGTCGGCGATCGAGACGCGCTTGCCGGTGGCCTCGTTCTCGGCGTCGAACTGCGCCTTGACGCCGTCGAGCACCTGCAGCACCCGGGCGAGGCGCTCGGGGTTGTTGACCTCCCAGTCGCGCTGCGGCTCGAGGCGGATGCGGCCGCCGTTCGCGCCGCCGCGCTTGTCGCTGCCGCGGTAGGTGGCGGCCGCCGCCCAGCCGGTCGAGACGAGCTCGGCGACGGTCAGGCCGGATTCGGCGATGCGCTGCTCGAGGGCGGCGACGTCGGCGGCGTCGATCAGCTCGTAGTTGCGCGCCGGGATCGGATCCTGCCAGATCAGATCCTCCGACGGAACCTCGGGGCCGAGGTAGCGCGACTTCGGGCCGAGATCGCGGTGGGTGAGCTTGAACCAGGCGCGAGCGTAGGCCTCGGTGAAGGCGCGCTGGTCGTCGCGGTAGCGCATCGAGATCTCGCGGTAGATCGGATCCTCGCGCAGCGAGATGTCGGTGGTGAGCATGCGGGGCTCGCGGCGGCCGCTGAAGTCGGCCTCGGGCACCATGTCGGATCCGCCGCCGTCCTTCGGACGCCAGTGGTGGTGGCCGCCGGGGCCGTCGACCTTCTCCCACTCGTAGGCGAAGAGGATGTGGAAGAACTCGTTGTCCCAGCGCGTGGGGTGGTAGGTCCAGGTGACCTCGAGGCCCGAGCCGATGGTGTCCTTGCCGTGGCCGGTGCCGAAGCTGCTCTTCCAGCCGAGGCCCATCTGCTCCATGGGGGCGCCCTCGGGCTCGGCCGCGACGTGGTCGCCCTCGGGGGCGGCGCCGTGGGTCTTGCCGAAGGTGTGGCCGCCGGCGATGAGGGCGACGGTCTCCTCGTCGTTCATGGCCATGCGGGCGAAGGTCTCGCGGATCTGGAGCGCCGCGGCGAGGGGGTCGCCGCTCGCGCGCGGGCCCTCGGGGTTGACGTAGATGAGGCCCATCATGGTGGCGCCGAGCGGTTCGGAGAGCTTGGCCTTGCCGTCGTCGCCGAGGCGGGCCTCGTCGCCGAGCCAGCTGCCCTCGGAGCCCCAGTACACGTCGTCGTCCGGCTCCCACACGTCGGGGCGACCGCCGGCGAAGCCGAAGGTGGGCATGCCCATCTGCTCGTGCGCGACGTTGCCTGCGAGGATCATGAGGTCGCCCCACGAGAGCGACTTGCCGTACTTCTTCTTGACGGGCCACAGCAGGCGGCGCGCCTTGTCGAGGCCGACGTTGTCGGGCCAGCTGTTGAGGGGCGCGAAGCGCTGCTGGCCGGTGCCGCCGCCGCCGCGGCCGTCGAAGACGCGGTAGGTGCCGGCCGAGTGCCAGGCCATGCGGATGAAGAGCGGGCCGTAGTTGCCGAAGTCGGCGGGCCACCAGGGCTGCGAATCGGTGAGCACCTCGGCGATGTCGGCCTTCACGGCGGGCAGGTCGAGCGTCTCGAAGGCGGCGCGGTAGTCGAAGTCGGCGCCCTGGGGGTTGGCGACGTCGGGGTTCTTGGCAAGGATCTTCAGGTTGAGGCGGTCGGGCCACCAGTCGGAGTTGGTGGTCGCGCCTGCGGCGGGCTTCGCCGTGCCCTCGGTGGGGGCGGGGCCCCTGCCGCTGTGGTCGACGGGGCACTTGAGCTCGTCAGTCAATGCCGGTTCCTTTCTTCGGGGGTGTGCTGGACGTGTTCGGGCATGGGGGAGCCGCGGAGGGGCTCGGCGTCGAGCTCGCGGCGGGGTGCGGATCAGGCGGCTGGTGCGGATCCGGCGGCCGCGGTTGCGGCCTCGGGATCGGCCCGCCGTTCGCAGACGGCGCAGATGCCGCGGAAGGTGACGGTGGCCTCGATGATGCGCATGCCGTGGGTCTGCGGGGGCAGCATGCACGGCGCCGCGCCGAGGGCGCAGTCGACGTCTTCGATGCGGTGGCAGACGATGCACTGCACGTGATGGTGGTTGTCGTGCAGGCGGGTCTCGTAGAGGGCGCTGCCGGAGTCGGGCGGGTCGATGCGGCGCAGCAGGCCGTGCTGGGTGAGGTCGTTGACGATGTTGTGCACCGACTGGGGGGAGAGCGACGGCTGCTGCTCGGCGAGGGCCGTGTGGATGGCGGCGGCCGAGCTGTGCGGGTGGGCGGCGATGTGGTCGAGAGCGGAGAGGCGGCCCTCGGTGACGCGCAGCCCGCGCGCGCGGAGCAGGCTGCTCCACGGTTCGTGAGGGGCCGGGGTGTTCGCGCTCATGGCATCAGCCTACTTGTTTTGAATAACTCAAAATAAGGATCGGCGCGGTTCTGCGCCTGCGCGAGGGGAGGGCCGGGCGTGTCGCGGTTCGGAGACCGGTCTCCGCGCCCGGACGGGGACCCCTCGCGCGTTGCTCCTTCGTCGCCCCGCGCGCCGCCGAGGCGCGCGGAGCTCCACTCTCCTCGCCGACCTGAGGGGACCGCAGTCACGCATGTGCATGTGAGGAGTTCTCGCCGTGGCTCGCGGGTTCGAGCTGCAGCGTGACGTGGGAGGTGTCGAAGTGCTCGTGCAGGCAGGCCCGCAGCTCGTCGAGGATCGCGTGGTAGTCGCGCTCGCTCCAGGCCGCATCGGAGACCGTGACGTGGGCCGAGAAGGCGGGCACCCCAGAGGTGATGGTCCAGGCGTGCACGTCGTGCACCTCGGTGACGCCCGGCACGGCGAGCATGTGGTCGCGGGCCGCGTCGACGTCGATGTTCTTGGGGGAGGCCTCGAGCAGCACGTCGACGACGTCGCGCAGCAGGCTGATCGCGCGCGGGAAGATGAGCAGGGCGATGAGGATCGAGGCGATCTGGTCGACGGCGTTCCAACCGGTGAGCATGATGACGATGCCGGCGATGATGACGGCGATCGAGCCGAGCAGGTCGCCGAGCACCTCGAGGTAGGCGCCCCGCACGTTGAGGCTCTCCTTCTGGCCGGACTGCAGGATCAGCAGCGAGACCAGGTTCGCCGCGGCGCCGATCACGGCCGCCACGAGCATGGGCCCCGAATGCACCTCGACCTCGGCACCGAAGCGCGAGATCGCCTGCACGAGGATGACGACCGCGATGACGCCCAGCACGATGCCGTTGACGAGCGCGGCGAGCACCTCGACGCGCAGGTAGCCGAAGGTGCGCTTCGAGGTGGCGGGAAGCGCCGCGATGAGGCTCGCGATGAGCGCGATCGCGACGCCGGTGGCGTCGGTGAGCATATGCCCGGCGTCGGCGAGCAGCGACAGCGAGTTCGAGACGAAGGCGCCCGCCACCTGCACCACGAAGACGCCGAGGGTGATGGAGAGCACGAGGATCAGCCGCTTGCGGTGCTTCGCGGTCGCGGTGCCGGGCGCCCCGGATCCGCCGCCGCCGCCGCCGCCGTGGTCGTGGGAGTGCCCGTGCCCGTGGCCGTCGTCGCGGGCGTCGGGGCGCTCGGGGTGCCCGGCGCTGAACTCGGGCTCGCACTCGTCCTGCATCCGTGTCTCCATCTCTCGGTACTCGACGCTACCGCTCAGGCCGGGTCGAAGCGCCCCTGAAGCCGCGCAGGCGCAGGCTGTTGCCCACGACGAAGACGCTCGAGAACGCCATCGCGGCCCCCGCGATCATCGGGTTGAGCAGGCCGAGCGCCGCGAGGGGGATCGCGGCGACGTTGTAGGCGAAGGCCCAGAACAGGTTGCCCTTGATGGTGGCGAGGGTGCGGCGCGACAGCCGGATGGCGTCGGCCGCGCTGCGCAGGTCGCCGCGTACGAGGGTGATGTCGGCGGCCTCGATGGCGGCGTCGGTTCCTGTGCCCATGGCGAGGCCGAGGTCGGCCTGCGCGAGGGCGGGGGCGTCGTTGACGCCGTCGCCGACCATCGCGACGACGCGCCCCTCGGCCTGCAGCGCCCTGACGACGTCGACCTTGTCGCCGGGCAGCACCTCGGCGTGCACGCGATCGATGCCGACCTCGGCGGCGACGCGCTCGGCGACGGCGCGGTTGTCGCCGGTGAGCAGCACGGGGGTGAGGCTCAGGCGTTCCAGGGCGCGGATCGCTTCGGCGCTCGTGGGCTTGACGCTGTCGGCGACGGCGAGCAGGCCCCGGGCCTCGCCGTCCCAGGCGGCGACGACCACGGTGCGCCCGGCGGCCTCGAGGCGGTCCTTCTCGGCGAGCAGTGCGGCGTCGGCGGTCACGGCCCAGTCCGCGAGCAGGGAGTCGCGCCCGACGATGACCGCGGTGCCCTCGACGGTCGCCGCGATCCCCCGGCCGGCGACGTTGCGGAACGACTCGGCGGCCGGCAGCCGGTCTCCGAGCTCGTCGGCCGCGGCGCGCGCGACGGCCTGCGCGATCGGGTGCTCGGAGGCCGCCTCGACGGCGCCCGCGCGGCGCAGCAGCTCGTCTCGATCCTGACCCGCTGCGGGGATCACCTCGGCGAGCTCCATCCGCCCGCTCGTGACGGTGCCCGTCTTGTCGAGCACGACGGTGTCGACGCGGCGCGTCGACTCGAGGATCTCGGGGCCCTTGATCAGGATCCCGAGCTGAGCGCCGCGACCGGTGCCGACGAGCAGCGCCGTGGGAGTCGCGAGCCCGAGCGCGCAGGGGCAGGCGATGATGAGCACGGCGACGGCCGCGGTGAACGCGCTCGCCGCCGAGGATCCGAGCGCGAACCAGGTGATGAGCGTCGCGAGGGCGATCACGAGCACGATCGGCACGAAGACGCCCGAGATGCGGTCGGCAAGGCGCTGCACCTGCGCCTTGCCCGACTGGGCGTCTTCGACCATCCTCGCCATCCGGGCGAGCTGGGTGTCGGAGCCGATGCGGTCGGCGCGCACGACGATGCGGCCGCTCGTGGAGACGGTGCCGCCCGTGACGCTGTCGCCGGTGGCGGCCTCGACGGGCACCGACTCGCCGGTGAGCATGGAGGCGTCGACCGCGGTGGCGCCCTCGACGATCACGCCGTCGGTGGCGATCTTCTCCCCGGGCCGCACGATGAACTCGTCGCCGACCTCGAGCTGCTCGACGGGCACGCGGGTCTCGACCCCGCCCCGCCGCACCGCGACGTCCTTCGCGCCGAGCTCGAGCAGCTCGCGCAGCGCGGATCCGGCCTGGCGCTTCGAGCGCTTCTCGAAGTAGCGCCCCGCCAGCAGGAACATGGTGACGCCCGCAGCGACCTCGAGGTAGATGTTGCCCGCGCCGTCGTGGGGGTGGACGGTGATCTCGAAGGCGTGCGTCATGCCCCTCTCGCCGGCGGTGCCGAGGAACAGCGCGTACAGCGACCACAGGAACGCGGCCGAGGTGCCCACCGACACGAGCGTGTCCATGGTGGCGGCGCCGTGCTTCAGGTTGACCCAGGCGGCCCGGTGGAAGGGCCAGGCCGCCCAGGCGATGACGGGGGCGGTGAGGGTGAGGGCGGCCCACTGCCAGTAGTCGAACTGCAGGGCGGGGATCATCGAGACGAGGATCACGGGCACCGACAGCCAGACCGAGCCGACGAGGCGGCGGCGCAGGGCGAGCAGTTCGGGGTCGTCGTGCTCGGTCGCGCCGTCGTCGGCGCCGGTCGCGTCGGGCGGCGGCGCGGGGAGCTCGGCGGTGTAGCCGGTCTTCTCGACCTCGGCGATGAGCAGGTGCGGGTCGAAGCCCTCCGGCGCCGCGATGCGGGCCTTCTCGGTGGCGTAGTTGACGCTGGCCTCGACGCCGTCGAGCCGGTTCAGCTTCTTCTCGATGCGGGCGGCGCACGAGGCGCAGGTCATGCCGCCGATCTCGAGCTCGTAGGTGCTGGTGCTCATGGCTCAGGCGCGGGCGGCGGTGTAGCCGGCCTCGTCGACGGCGGCGAGGATCGCGGCGTCGTCGAGCGGCTCGGCGTGCTCGACGCGCAGCAGGCCGGTGCCGGCGCTGACCTCGATGCCGGTGACGCCCGGCACCTCGGCGACCTCCTGGCGGATCGCATTCTCGCAGTGTCCGCAGCTCATGCCGGTGACTCGGTACTCGGTGGTCTGGGGTGCGGCGGTCATGGCGATCCTCTCGTTGCAGTCTCTTTCAGCATACCCCTATGGGGTATATCTCGCATCAACCCCGTTGCCCGCCCGCGTATTCCCGGCCCGCGAACCCGATCCTCGGCACCGAGGCAGGGAAGCCGAGCGAGGCGAGGCGGGCCGGCCCGGCCGAGGCGATACGCTCGATGCATGCCCTCCAGCGCCGCCCCGCTCCGTATCGGCTTCGTCATGCTGCACACGTCGCCACTCGACGTGCCGGGCACGAAGGACGCCGGCGGCATGAACGTGGTGGTGCGGGCCCAGGCCGACGCCCTCGCCCGCGCGGGGCACGAGGTCACCATCTTCACCCGCCGCAGCGATCCTGCGCCACCGGCCCGCACCGTGCTCGACTCTGGGCTCGCGGTCGTGCAGATCGACGCCGGCCCGCCGCGGCTGCTCGCGAAGGGCGAGCACGAGGGCGTGATGGGCGAGTTCGGCGCGCTGCTCGACGCCGAGCTGCAGCGCGCGCCCGTCGACCTGCTGCACGCCGAGCACTGGTTCTCCGGCATCGCGGCACTGCCGGTCGCGCGCCGCGCCGGCGTTCCGCTCGTGCAGAGCTACCACTCGATCGCGGCGCCGCCCGAGTCGCCGCTCACCGACGGCGAGCGGCCCGAGTCGCCGGGCCGGCTGGCGGGGGAGCGGCGCCTCGCGCACGAGGTCGACCTGGTGATCGCGGTGAGCGAGGCCGAGCGGCGCACCGTGCTCGAGCGCCTCGACGGCGACGAGGATCGCGTGCGCGTCGTGCCGCTCGGCGTCGACACCGAGCTGTTCCATCCGTGCGCCACGCGCGACTGCGAAGAGGACCGCGACTGGTTCGGCAGCGGCGGACGCCCCGAGGCGATCGTCGTGGGGCGGCTGCATCCGCTCAAGGGCTTCGACCTCGTGATCGAGGCGGTGGCGGTGCTGCCGCCCGACCAGCGGCCCATGCTGCGCATTGTGGGCGCGCCGCCGCCCGACGGCGACGACTACGTGCGAGCGCTGCACGAGGCGGTCGCCCGCCACGGCATGCTCTGCACGACCGCCTTCGACGGCGCCCTGCGGCGGGGCGAGCTCGCCGACCGCATCCGCCGCGCGGCCGTGATGCTCGTGCCGTCGCACTCCGAGACGTTCGGGCTCGTCGCCCTCGAGGCGGCCGCCTCCGGCATCCCGGTGATCGCGCGCGACGCGGGCGGGCTGCGCGAGGCCGTCATCGACGGCGAGACGGGAGTGCTGGTGGCGGGCGACGATCCGCGCGTCTGGGCCGACGCACTGTCGGCGCTGCTCGCCGATCCCGACCGGCTCGCCGCGCTGGGTCGCGGCGCCCGGGCCCATGCTCTCACCCGCAACTGGGGGGCGTCGGCGGATCGCCTGCTCGAGGTCTACCGCGAGCTGCTCGCGGGGGCGCGCGGCGGCGCTCAGCGCGAGACGAGCGTCGTCTCGAAGGAGTAGAGGTCGGGGCGGTAGCAGTGGTGCCCCGCCTCGATGACCCGCCCGCCGTGGTCGAAGGCCACGCGGTCCATGGTGAGCAGCGGGCTGCCCTTCGCGAGATCGAGCAGCTCGTGCTCGTCGCCGTGCGTGCGCCTCGCGCCGATCGTCTGGTTCGCGATCTTGATGGTGATGCCGCGCGCCCGCAGGATCTCGTAGAGGCCGTGCCGCTCGAGGTCCTCGGCGGTGATGTCCGAGAACTCGGGGGCGAGCAGGTTGTCGAGGATCGCCATGGGGGTGCCGTCGGCGCAGCGCAGGCGGCGGATGCGGCTGATCTCGGTGCCGGGGGCGATGCGCAGCTGCGCCGCCACCTCCTCGTCGGCCTGCACGCGCTCGATCGAGAGCACGCGCGTCGTGGGCGTGTGGCCCACCCGCGTGAGATCCTCGTGCAGGCTCGTCAGCTCGACGGGCCGGCTCACCCGCGCCTGCACCACCTGGGTGCCGATGCCGCGGCGGCGCACGAGCAGGCCCTTGTCGACGAGCTCCTGGATCGCGCGGCGCACGGTGGGGCGCGAGAGGCCGAGGCGCTCGCCGATCGAGATCTCGTTCTCGAGGCGGGCGCCGGCGGGGATGACGCCGTCGCGGATCGCGCGCTCGAGGCGGCTCGAGATCTGGAAGTAGAGGGGCACCGGGCCGGTTCGATCGAGGTCGGTGAACAGCTCTTCCGGCCAGACGGGTTCGGTGCTCATGTGACCCTCGCTTCGCTCGGCGGGCCGCCGTGCGAGGCGCCGGCCGCAGCGCGAACGGAACAGGGGCCGCTGATCCGCGCCCGCTCTCCGTGCACTGAGCGGCGACGTCTGGCGAGCCGCGCTACTCCTATGTGATGACAACATTACCTCCATTGAGGCGATGTGGTGCCACCGGCTTCGCTTCGTGATATTGTTAGGACAAATGCAGCGGCGCACGGCGCGCTGCTCATGTCATGAACCGGAAGGCGGGGAGCGAATGTCGGAACAGCGGCGTCCTGATGACGTGTTGGTGATGGGGCGGCTCGGCGTCGACGTCTACCCGTTGCAGAAGGGTCCGCTCGAGGACGTCGAGAGCTTCGGCAAGTACCTCGGGGGCAGCGCGGCCAACGTCTCGGTCGCGGCGGCCAAGTACGGCGACACGAGCGCCCTCATCTCCCGAGTGGGCGACGACCCCTTCGGCCGCTACCTGCTCCGCGAACTCGACCGCCTCGGCGTCGACCCCCGCGAGGTGAGGGTCGATCCCGAGTTCCCCACCCCCGTCACCTTCTGCGAGATCTTCCCGCCTGACGACTTCCCGCTCTACTTCTACCGCAAGCCCAAGGCGCCCGACCTGCAGATCACGAGCTCCGACCTCGACCTCGACGCCGTGCGCGCCGCACGCATCTTCTGGTTCACGCTCACCGGGCTCAGCGAGGAGCCCAGCCGCAGCGCCCACCACACCGCCCTCGAGGCGCGCGCCGGCCACAGGCACACCGTCTTCGACCTCGACTACCGCCCCATGTTCTGGGCCGACCCCGCCGAGGCCACCGCCCAGGTCGAGCGCGCCATCGGCAACGCGACCGTGGCCGTGGGCAACAAGGAGGAGTGCGAGGTGGCCGTCGGCGAGACCGAGCCCGACCGCGCCGCCGACGCGCTGCTCGAGCGCGGCATCGAGCTCGCCATCGTGAAGCAGGGCCCGAAGGGCGTGCTCGCCAAGACCCGCGACGAGCGCGTCGAGGTGCTCCCGCACTTCGTCGACGTGGTCAACGGCCTCGGATCGGGGGACGCCTTCGGCGGAGCGCTCTGCCACGGCCTGCTGCAGGGCTGGGAGCTCGAGCGCATCCTCCGCTTCGCGAACGTCGCCGGCGCCATCGTCGCGACCCGACTGGAGTGCTCCACGGCCATGCCCGACGCCGCAGAGGTCGAGGCGATTCTTGCGAAGGGGGCCTGAGATGGCACTGGACTTCGAGCGCCTGCGCGAACTGCGCGCCGCCGACCCGGCGGGCGTCGGCCGCGCCCTCGCCGAGCGCCGCCGACGCGATGTGATCCGCGGCGACGGGCGGCTGTTCATCGTCGCCGCCGACCACCCCGCCCGAGGCGCGATCGCCGTCGGCTCCAATAAGACCGCCATGGCCAACCGCTACGACCTGCTCGAGCGCATGGCGCTCGCCGTCTCCCGCCCCGGCGTCGACGGCGTGCTCGGCACCCCCGACATCATCGACGACCTCGCCGCGCTCGGCCTGCTCGACGACAAGCTCGTCGTGGGCTCGATGAACCGCGGCGGCCTGCGCGGAGCCTCGTTCGAGATGGACGACCGCTACACCGCGTACGACGTGCCCGCCATGAAGCGGCAGGGCATCGACTTCGCCAAGACCCTCATCCGCGTCGACCTCGACGACGCGGGCACCGCCTCCACGCTCGAGGCGACGGCCCGCGCGGTCGACGCCGCGGCCGCGGCCGAACTGCCCATCATGCTCGAACCGTTCATGAGCGGCCGTGTCGACGGCAGGGTCGTCAACGACCTCTCGGCCGACGCCGTGATCCTCTCGACCGCGATCGCCTCGGGCCTCGGCAACTCGAGCGCGTACACGTGGATGAAGCTGCCCGTCGTGCCCGAGATGGAGCGCGTCATGGAGGCCACGACGATGCCCACGCTGCTGCTCGGCGGCGACAACGGCGGCGATCCCGACGAGACGTTCGCCGCGTGGGAGCACGCGCTCGGGCTCCCCGGCGTGCGCGGCCTCACGGTGGGCCGCACCCTGCTCTACCCCCACGACGACGACGTGGCCGCGGCGGTCGACACGGCCGCGCGCCTCGTGCACCGCGACCTGCCCTAGCGCCGGCGTCGGCACTCGGCGCCGGCTCACCTCGCGCGAGCCGGTCCGAGCCTCGCGCGGCCCGCGCGTTTACCGATAAGAATGTCAGTGGCCCCGCCCAGAATGGCGGGCACACACCTCCACCCCGAAGGGAACCCCATGAGCACCGATCTCCCCGTGATCCCGCACTGGATCGACGGCGCACGTCGCGAGTCGGCGAGCGGTCGCACCGCCCCCGTCTACAACCCCGCCACCGGTGAGGTGCAGGCCCATGTGGCGCTCGCCGACGAGGCCGAGATCGCCGAGGCCATCGCGTCGGCGCAGCGCGGCTTCGAGCTGTGGAGCGAGTTCTCCATGGCCAAGCGCCAGACCGTCATCTTCAAGTTCCGCGAGCTGCTCAACGAGCGCAAGCCCGAGCTCGCCGCGATCATCACCTCCGAGCACGGCAAGGTGCTCTCCGACGCCATGGGCGAGATCCTGCGCGGCCAGGAGGTCGTCGAGCTCGCCACCGGCTTCCCCCACCTCATCAAGGGCGCGTTCTCCGAGAACGCCTCCACCGGCATCGACGTCTACTCGATCAAGCAGCCCATCGGCGTCGCCGGCATCATCTCGCCCTTCAACTTCCCCGCCATGGTGCCGATGTGGTTCTTCCCCGTCGCCATCGCGGCCGGCAACGCGGTCATCGTGAAGCCGAGCGAGAAGGATCCCTCGGCGTCGCTGTGGCTCGCCGAGCTGTGGAAGGAGGCGGGTCTGCCCGACGGCGTGTTCACCGTGCTCAACGGCGACAAGCTCGCGGTCGACGGTCTGCTCACCGACCCCGCGGTGCAGTCGATCTCGTTCGTCGGCTCGACCCCTATCGCGCAGTACATCTACGAGACCGCCTCGAAGCACGGCAAGCGCGTGCAGGCCCTCGGCGGCGCGAAGAACCACATGCTGGTGCTGCCCGACGCCGACCTCGACCTCGTCGCCGACCAGGCGATCAACGCCGGCTACGGCGCCGCGGGCGAGCGCTGCATGGCGATCTCGGTCGTGCTGGCCGTCGAGCCCGTCGCTGACGAGCTGATCGAGAAGATCAAGGAGCGCATCGCGAACCTCAACATCGGCAACGGCGCATCGAGCCCCGAGCCCGACATGGGTCCGCTCATCACCGACGTGCACCGCGACAAGGTCACGGGCTACATCGACATCGCCGAGCAGGACGGTGCGACGATCGTGGTCGACGGCCGCGACTTCACGGTCGACGGTCACGAGAACGGCTTCTTCGTGGGCCCGACCCTCATCGACCACCTCCCCACCACCTCGCGCGCCTACACCGAGGAGATCTTCGGGCCCGTGCTCGAGATCGTGCGCGTGAAGACCTTCGAGGAGGGCGTCGAGCTCATCAACTCGGGCGCCTTCGGCAACGGCACCGCCATCTTCACCAACGACGGCGGAGCCGCCCGGCGCTTCCAGCATGAGATCCAGGTCGGCATGATCGGCATCAACGTGCCGATCCCCGTGCCGGTCGCCTACCACTCCTTCGGCGGCTGGAAGGCCTCGCTCTTCGGCGACTCGAAGGCGTACGGCGTGCAGGGCTTCGAGTTCTTCACCCGCGAGAAGGCGATCACCAGCCGCTGGCTCGATCCCGCCAAGCACGGCGGCATCAACCTCGGCTTCCCGCAGAACGACTGACGCACGGGCCGCGCCGGGGGCGCGGCGGTCGGAGCCCGGGGGCGGGAGCCCCCGGCCCGGCCCCGCTCGCCCGGCCGGCAGGGCTGGAGAGGAGAACGACATGACACAGCAGGCCGAGCGCTGGTTCCACCGCCGCGGCGAACTCGCCGAGGGCGGCTGGGAGAGTGTGGTCGACGAGCGCACCCCCGGGTGGGAGCACACCGGCATTCGAGTGGGCAGACTCGAGCCGGGCGCCTCGCTCGACCTCGAGGGCACCGGCGTCGAGCGCCTCATCGTGCCCCTCTCCGGCTCGTTCCGGGTGACCCACGCCGAGAACGGCGAGCAGGCGGTCACCGAGCTCGCCGGCCGGCCCTCCGTGTTCGCGGGCCCCACCGACGTGCTCTACCTCTCGGCGGCCGCCACCGGAACCGTCACCACGACTTCGCCCGGCGAGAGCCGCTTCCTCGTCGCCACCTCGCCCACCGACATCGTGCGCCCCACCCGCTACATGCCGGCCGAAGAGGTGCCCGTCGAACTGCGCGGAGCCGGCGCCTCCAGCCGCCAGGTGCACAACTTCGGTCGCAAGGAGGCGCTCGACGCGGCCCGCTTCATCGTGGTCGAGGTCATCACCCCGGCCGAGAACTGGTCGTCGTATCCGCCCCACAAGCACGACGAGCACGTCGAAGGCCACGAGTCCGAGCTCGAGGAGATCTATTACTTCGAGGTCGCGCCCACCAAAGACGCCCCAGAGGGCGTCGACGCTGAGCACGCCTTCGGCATGTTCAGCACCTACTCGTCTCCCGCGGGGCAGATCGAGATCGACTCCCAGGTGAAGACCGGCGACGTGGCGCTCGTGCCCTACGGCTACCACGGCCCCGCGGTCGCGGCGCCGGGTTACGACATGTACTACCTCAACGTGATGGCCGGGCCCGACCCCGAGCGCACCTGGCTCATCAGCGACGACCCGGCCCACGGCTGGGTGCGCGAGACCTGGGAGGGGCAGCAGCTCGACTCGCGCCTTCCCTTCACCGCCGACCGCTGACCCTCCACCCGCTCGCGCCCCGCCGTGCGAGCGGGCCGATCCTTCGACGGGCTCAGGGCCCGACCCCTCAAGCGAAACGGAGACCACGATGACTACCCGTCGAATGACCGTCAGCCAGGCGCTCGTCGAGTTCCTGGCGAACCAGTGGACCGTCGACCGCGCCGCCGACGGCACCGAGATCCGCGAGCGCACCGTGCCCGGCATGTTCGGCATCTTCGGCCACGGCAACGTCGCCGGTGTGGGTCAGGCCCTGAAGCAGTGCAACGCCGAGAACCCCGAGCTCATGCCCTACTACCAGGCCCGCAACGAGCAGGCCATGGTGCACCAGGCCGTCGGCTACGCCCGGATGCATCGGCGCCGCGGCACCTACGCGTCGGCCGCCTCGGTGGGCCCCGGCGCCACGAACCTGCTCACGGGAGCGGCGCTCGCCACCACCAACCGGCTGCCGGCGCTGCTGCTGCCGAGCGACACCTTCGCCACCCGCGTCGCCGACCCGGTGCTGCAGCAGCTCGAGCAGCCCCACGACATCGGGCTCACCGTCAACGACGCGTTCCGCCCCGTCTCGAAGTTCTTCGACCGCGTGCAGCGCCCCGAGCAGCTGTTCTCGATCGCCCTCGCGGCGATGCGCGTGCTCACCGACCCCGCCGAGACCGGCGCGGTCACCATCGCGCTGCCCGAGGACGTGCAGGCCGAGGCCTTCGACGTGCCCGTCGAGTTCCTGCAGCCGCGCGAGTGGCGCATCCGTCGCCCGCGCCCCGAACGCGACGCGCTCGCGCTCGCCGTCGAGGCGATCCGCGCGGCGAAGCGGCCCTTCATCGTGGCCGGCGGCGGCGTGCTCTACTCCGACGCCGAGCAGCAGCTGCGCGAGTTCGTCGAGGCGACCGGCATCCCGGTCGGCTCCTCGCAGGCGGGCGGAGGCGTGCTGGACTGGGATCACCCGCAGTACCTGGGGGGCGTCGGCGCGACCGGCACGCTCGCGGCAAACCGCCTCGCGGCAGAAGCCGACCTCATCATCGGCATCGGCACCCGCTACAGCGACTTCACCACCGCCTCCCGCACGGCGTTCCAGAACCCCGACGTGCGGTTCGTGAACATCAACGTCGCATCGTTCGACGCCTACAAGCACGGCACGCAGATCCCCGTGATCGCCGACGCCCGGGAGGCGCTGCTCGATCTGCACACGGCTCTCTCCGACCTGCGCGTCGAGGCCGACTACGCTGAACGCGTGGCCTCCGAGAAGGCGCAGTGGGACGGCATCGTCGACGAGGCGTTCCGGCCCTCGGGGCTCGCGCTGCCGGGCCAGCCCGAGATCATCGGGGCCGTGCAGCAGGCCTCCGCGCCCGAGGACGTGATCGTGCAGGCGGCGGGATCGCTGCCCGGCGACCTGCACAAGCTGTGGCGCGTGCGCGACCCGCTCGGCTATCACGTCGAGTACGCGTACTCGTGCATGGGCTACGAGATCGCGGGCGGCCTGGGCGCGAAGCGCGGCCTGCTCGCCGACGGCGACGACCGCGACGTGATCGTGATGGTGGGCGACGGCTCGTACCTGATGCTCAACTCCGAGCTCGTCACGGCCGTGGCCGAGGGCATCAAGATCATCGTGATCCTCATCCAGAACCACGGCTACGCCTCGATCGGCCACCTCTCCGAGACGGTCGGTTCCGAGCGCTTCGGCACCTGGTACCGCGAGTACGACGAGCGGGCACGCAATTTCCAGGGAGATCGAGTGCTGCCCGTCGATCTGGCGATGAACGCCCGCAGTTATGGCATGGACGTCATCGAGGTCGAGCCGGGCGCCGACGCGATCGACGAGCTGCGGGCCGCGATCGCGCAGGCGAAGGCGTCGGATCGCGCCACGTTCATCCACATCAACAGCGACCCGCTGATCTACGCGCCCGACGGCGCGGGCTGGTGGGACGTGCCGGTGCCGCAGGTGTCGACGCTCGAGTCGACCCAGCGGGCCCGCGCCGAGTACGAGCAGCAGGTCGCTGCGCAGAAGCCGCTGCTGGGCTGAGCCCGGACGACCCGCTGCGGGGGCCGCCCGGACGCCGCACGTCGCGCGCGTCCCGGCGGCCCCGCTGCGCGTGCGGCGGGCTTCCGGATGAGCCTTCGAACGCGTTCGCCCGAGGGTCTGGGAAAGACGATCCGAGTGCCCTACAATGGCATATTGTCATATCAAAGCCCGAGCGCAGCGGCGCGAGCGGGCCGCCCCGCGCAGAACGAGTGAGGAAGCATCACGCACATGGCAGCTATCACCGACAACCCCGGACTGCGCATCGGCACGGCGCCCGACTCCTGGGGCGTCTGGCACGCGGACGACCCCGGCCAGGTGCCCTGGCGGCGATTCCTCGACGAGGTCGTGCAGGCGGGCTACGAGTGGATCGAACTCGGCCCCTACGGCTACCTGCCCACCGACCCCCACCAGCTCGAGGACGAACTCGGCACGCGCGGCCTCAAGCTCTCGGCCGGCACCGTCTTCACGGGCTTCCACAAGGGCGACGAGCAGTGGCAGCGGGCCTGGGACCAGGCCCTCGCGGTCGCCGGCCTCGCCTCGAAGCTCGGCGCCGAGCACCTCGTCGTGATCCCCGACCTCTGGCGCAGCGACGTCACCGGCGAGAACCTCGAGCCCCGCACGCTCGACGACGAGCAGTGGACGAAGCTCGCCGCCGGCCACGACCGCCTCGGGAAGGCGCTGCTCGACGAGTTCGGCATGCGGCAGCAGTTCCACTCGCACGCCGACAGCCACATCGGCACCACGCGAGAGGTGCTGCGCTTCCTCGACGAGACCGACCCCCGCTACACGAACCTCTGCCTCGACACCGGCCACTTCGCCTACTACGGCGGCGACAACGTGCAGCTCATCGAGCAGCGCCCCGAGCGCATCGGCTACCTGCACCTCAAGCAGGTCGATCCCACGCTGCTCTTCGACGTGCTGAAGAACGACACGTCGTTCGTCGACGCCGTCGCCGACGGCATCATGATCGAGCCGCCGAACGGCATCCCCGACCTCGCACCCGTGATCGAGGCCGTCGCGAAGATCGACCCCGAGATCTTCGCGATCGTCGAGCAGGACATGTACGGCTGCGACGTCGACCGCCCCCTCCCGATCGCCCGGCGCACCCGTGAGCACATCTTCGGCTGCACCCACCTGGCGCGAATCTCCTAAGGAGCAAGAAAAGATGACTGAAGAACTCCGCGTCGCCGTCGTCGGCGCCGGCATGATGGGCGCCGACCACATCAAGCGCATCACGCACCGCATCGCGGGCGCCCGCGTCTCCGCCATCGTCGAGCCCGACGCCGGCCGTGCAGAGGCGGCTGCGGCCGACGCCCCGGGATCCCTCTCCTTCACGCGCCTTGAGGAGGCGATCGAGGCCGGCGCCATGGACGCGGTGCTCATCGCGACCCCCGGCCAGTTCCACGCGCCGGTGCTGAAGCCGGCACTCGAAGCGGGGCTGCCCATCCTGTGCGAGAAGCCCCTCACGCAGACTTCGGAGAGCTCGCTCGAGATCCTCGAGCGCGAGCAGCAGCTCGACCGTCCGCACATCCAGCTCGGCTTCATGCGCCGCTTCGACGACGAGTACCAGGCCCTGCGCGAGCTCGTCTCCTCGGGCGAGAGCGGCGAGCTGCTGATGGTGCGCGCGCTGCACCGCAACCCCTCGGTGCCCGAGAGCTACACCGAGGACATGCTCATCACCGACTCGGTGGTGCACGAGTTCGACGTGGTGCCGTGGCTCGCCGGGTCGCGCGTCGTGAGCGTCGAGGTGAAGCACCCCCGCCGCAACTCGCTCGCCCCGGAGCGCCTGCGCGAGCCGATCCTCGTGATCATGGAGCTCGAGAACGGCGTGCTCGTCGACGTCGAGATGAACGTCAGCGTGCAGTTCGGCTACCAGGTCGCCACCGAGGCCGTCTTCGAGAAGGGCATCGCCCGCATCGGCCAGCCGTCGGGCCTGCAGCGCTGGGACGCCGGGTTCTTCCGCGTGCGGGAGCACGAGAGCTTCACCACGCGGTTCGCCGCCGCCTACGACGCGCAGATCCAGCGCTGGGTCGACGCCGTGCGCCGCGGAGACCTCATCGACGGCCCCAACGCGTGGGACGGCTACCTCGTCGCGCTGTCGTGCGAGGCCGGGGTCAAGGCCCTGCACGAGGGCGGTATCGTGCCCGTCGAGGCGCCCGAGCGCCCCGCTTTCTACGCCTGACCCGCACCGCACAGCAAAGGAGCTCCCGATGGTTCGCATCGCTCTCGATCCCACCCCCTACAACGGCACCGTCCACCTGCTCGACTTCCCGGACCTGGTGGCGCGGCTCGGCTACGAGTACCTGCAGCTCACCCCGAACCCCGACTTCGGGCGCCACTTCCACTATCCGAAGGTCGACGGCGACATGATCGCGAAGCTCAAGAAGCGCGCGAAGGACGCCGGGGTGACGATCACGTCGGTGCTGCCCGTGCAGCGCTTCGGCGGGCCCGAAGAGCACCAGGTGCAGGCCGCGATCTTCAACACGACCCGCTACATCGAGATCGCGGCCGAGCTCGAGGCGCCCATCGTCAACACCGAGTTCTCGGGCCGCCCCGAGCGCGAGGAGGAGTCGGAGTTCGCGTTCTACCGCGCGATGGAGGCGCTGGTGCCGGTGCTCGAGCGCGAGGGCGTCACGCTCAACTTCGATCCGCACCCCGACGACTTCGTCGAGGACGGGCTCGAGGCGTGGCGCATCATCCGCGGCCTGAACACCGACCGCGTGGGCTTCGTCTACGTGGGTGCGCACACGTTCCACTACGGTGACCGCGCGGCCTCGCTGCTGCCCGAGGTCGGTGATCGCCTGGGCGCCGTCTACGCGGCCGACACCTTCGACCACACGCGCTCGAACGCGCTGCGCTACATCACCAACCCTCCCGGCAACGCCGTGCGCGTGCACCAGCACCTCGCGATCGGCGACGGCGACGTCGACTGGGCCGAGCTCTTCGGCACGCTGCGGCAGACGGGCTTCCTCGACCGCGAGGACGCGCTCATCGTGTCGAACGTGTTCGCCGAAGATGAGCGGGCCGACGAGATCTCGAAGTTCCAGCTCGCGAAGATCACGGAGCTGATCGCCTCGGCGTGATCCGGGACAGGGTCGGGCGGTGCGTGATCCGTCGAGGGGCGCCGAAGCGGCGCGCTTCGACGGATCCCGTCGCCGTTGCCGGGCCGGCTGCGGGGCGGCCGGGCCGCGGAACGCCGTGCCCGCCGCTCAGCTCAGCAGCAGGTAGAGGGCGCCGAGCACGGTGCACAGGATCACGGCCCACTCGAAGGCCTGCTGCCTGATGCGATCGGCGATCCAGCGCCCGAGCATCGCGCCCCCGATCACGCCGGGCACGAGCAGCAGGTCGAGTAGCAGCGTGCCCGGCGTGATGAGCCCGAGGCTCACCGACACGGGCAGCTTCGCGAGGTTGAGCACGGCGAAGAACCAGGCCGCGGTGCCGAGGAACGCCTTCACCGGGAAGCGCGCGGCGAGGAAGTACATCGACATCACGGGACCGCCGGCGTTCGCCACCATCGTGGTGAAACCGCCGAGCGAGCCGTAGCCGACGCGAGCGAATGCGGCGGCGCGATCCGACTCGGGTGCGACGCCGATGGGGCGGCGCCTCGCGTGCTGCCAGAGGGTGAACGCGATGATGAGCAGCAGGATCACGCCGATCACGCGGCGCACCCACGCGTCGTCGGCGAGGGCGAGGAACCCGGCGCCGAGTGCGAGGCCGGCGACGACGGCCGGGATGAGTCGGATCAGCGTGCGCCAGTCGGCGTGCCTCCGGTAGCTGAGCAGCGCGAAGAGATCCCCTACGATGAGCAGTAGGAGCAGCGCGCCCGTCGATGCGCGCGCGGGTAGCACGGCCGCGAAGACTGCGATCGAGAGTGTATTGATGCCGGGGATCGCGGTCTTCGAGACGCCCACGAGCACCGCCGCGAGCGCGAGCAGTGCCCAGGTGGGCGGCGCGAGGTGCGGAAGCAACGACGTCACGGGGCCACCCTATGCCCCCGCCCAAGTTTGTCCAAATGTAACGACATTGTTAAGCTCGGGTGAGCGCTCCGTTACGACTCGAGCGCGCGATCGACGAAGGAGTCTCTTCATGGCCTCAGCATCCATCGACCCGAGCACACCGACCCTGCCGCCGCTCACCGGCGGCCCGCACCGCAAGCGGCTCGGCCTCGTCGCGCTGATCGCGACCTTCGGCGGCCTGCTCTTCGGATACGACACGGGTGTGATCAACGGGGCGCTGCGGCCCATGGCCGCCGAACTCGGCCTCAACCCCTTCACCGAGGGAGTCGTCACCAGCTCGCTCATCTTCGCCGCCGCGATCGGCGCCATGCTCTGCGGCCGTCTCTCCGACGGCTGGGGCCGCCGCAAGACCATCATCCTGCTCGCCGTGCTGTTCTTCGTCGGCACCCTCTTCGTCGTCGCGGCCCCCGGCCTCACCGTGCTCGTGATCGGGCGCGTGCTGCTCGGCCTCGCGGTCGGCGGCGCCTCGACCGTGGTGCCCGTCTTCCTCGCCGAGATGGCACCCTACGAGATCCGCGGCTCCCTCGCGGGCCGCAACGAGCTGATGATCGTCACCGGCCAGCTCGCCGCCTTCGTCGTCAACGCGATCATCGGCAACGCCCTCGGCCACCTCGACGGCGTCTGGCGCATCATGTTCGCGATCTGCGCGCTGCCCGCCATCGCGCTCTTCTTCGGCATGCTGCGCATGCCCGAATCGCCGCGCTGGCTCGTCGAGAAGGGCCGCCGCGCCGACGCGCTCGCGGTGCTCAAGACCGTGCGATCCGAAGATCGCGCCGAGGCCGAGATGCGCGACCTCGAGCGGATCACCGCCGAGGAGGCCGTCGAGACCCAGCTCGGAAAACGCGTTCGAAAACCNATCGGCATCGGCGTCGGCATCGCCCAGCAGCTCACCGGCATCAACTCGATCATGTACTTCGGCCAGACGGTGCTCGTCGAGTCGGGCTTCGACGAGAGCGCCGCCCTCATCGCGAACATCGCCCCCGGCGTCATCGCCGTGGTGGGCGCCATCATCGCCCTCGCCATGATGGACCGCTTCGATCGCCGCAAGACCTTCATCACCGGCCTGACGCTCACCACCGCGAGCCACCTGCTGATCGCGCTCGCCTCCATGACGCTGCCCGTCGGCAACCCGGCGCGACCCTGGGTGATCCTGCTCCTCGTCGTGCTGTTCGTCGGCTCGATGCAGACGTTCCTCAACGTGGCCGTCTGGGTCTACCTCTCCGAGATCTTCCCGCTGCACATGCGCGGCTTCGGCATGGGCGTCGCCGTGTTCATGCTCTGGGTGACCAACGGGTTCCTGTCGCTCTACTTCCTGTCGCTCGTCGACGCGGTCGGGATCACGGGCACGTTCTACCTCTTCGCCGGAGTGGGCGCACTGGCGCTGCTGTTCGTGTGGAGGTTCGTGCCCGAGACGCGCGGCCGCACGCTCGAGGAGCTCGAGGAGGACGTCACGACCGGCGCGATCTACCTGCCGTTTTCGAAGTTCTTTTTCGAGCCCACCGTCTGGGAGCGCTACCGCTACCGCTACGACGCCGAGACCAAGAAGCTCGAGAAAGAGGTCGTGGCCGAGTTCGAGCAGNTCGTGCCCCATGAAAATGGGTTCGAAAAAGGCGGTTCCCCCGAACCACCTGCGATTCTCGCCTCTCGACGGGGAGGAGCGCGGGTGCGGGGAGGGACGCGGGCTACGCGGTCTCGACCTCGATCGAGCGGCCCCGCGCATCGCTCTCCCTCGCGGCGTCGAGCACCGCGATCGTGTGCAGGGCCTCGTCGAACCGCACCGGCAGTGGCGCACCCTCGGCGAGCGCCGCGTGCAGACCGCGGTAGAACGCCGAGTAGTCGCCAGCGGCCGAGGGCACCCGCCGCTCGCCCGCCGCAGTCGAGAGCACGCCCCAGCGCTCCTCCCGCTCCACGCCCCACTGCGCGGCCGCCGCCGGCCGCTCGCCCGCCATGATCCGGTCGAACTGCACGTCGTGCATGCGCGACGCATACGATCCCTCGCTGCCGTAGACCACCATGCGGCGCTCCGACCGGCGCCCCAGCTTGCTCGCCGAGACCGCGCTGTAGACCCCCGAACCGTGGTGCAGCCCGAGCGCGAAGCCCACGTCGATCCTGCCGCCGTCGACGTCGAGCCAGTCGAGGTGCCCGTCGACCCGGGCCACCGGCCCGAACAGCTGGATCGCCTGGTCGACGACGTGCGCCCCGAGGTCGCGCAGCAGGCCGTCGTCGGGCCCGGACTCGAGTGTGCCCGGGTTGTCCTGATCCAGCACCAGCTCCGCGCGCCACGGCGTGCCGAGCGCGCCCGACTCGAGCACGCCGCGCAGCGTGACGAGATCCGTGTCCCAGCGCCGGTTCTGGAACACCGTCAGCACCCGGCCCGCGGCCCGCGCGGCGTCGGCCAGCTCGCGGGCGCCCGAGAGATGCGGGGCGAACGGCTTGTCGGCCACCACGTGCGCGCCCCGCGCGAGCGCTCGCAGCACCAGCTCGCGGCGGGTACCCGGGGGCGTGGAGATGACCACCGCGTCGACGCCGGCGTCGAGGAGGTCGTCGAGCGAATCGAAGGCGGGCACCCCGGGCGCCTCCTCGGCAAGCTGCGCGCGGCGCGCGGGCGAGCGGGTGACGACACTCGCGATCCGCCACTCCGCCGCGGCCTGGATGTAGGGCAGGTGGAAGAGCCGGCCTCCGGCTCCGTAGCCGACGAGTCCGATGCGCATGGGGCTCCCTTCGAGACGTGCTGCGGTTCCGAGCGTACCCGGGGCGGCGAACGCGGCAGGGGTCGGCGGGTCCGATCCGCCGGCGATCCCGCCTGCGCCCGCCGCCCGGCCCGCGCCTACAGCGCGGCGGCGGCGTCGCGCAGCACCCGCGAGGCCACCTCGAGGCCCTCGATGCGCCCGAGCGAGACGTCCTCGTGCTCGATATTGACCCACATCTCGGGATCCACGTCGCGCAGCGCCCGCAGGAACTCGGTCCAGAACGCCGTGTCGTGGCCCCTGCCGAGCGCCACGAAGTCCCACGCCGACTGCTTCGGCCACTCGTTCGCCCACTCGTCGCCGCCGAGGTTCGTGCGGGGCTCGTCGGGCGACAGACGGCGGAACGAGTTGTCGAGCACGCCGTTGAGGCGCGCGAACTCGGGGTTCACGCGCACGTCCTTCGCGGCGGCGTGGAAGACCAGCTCGCCGAGGTGCCGCACGACCGCGACCGGGTCCATCTGCTGCCAGAACAGGTGCGAGGCGTCGAGCTCGACCCCCACGTGGGTCGCGCCCGTCAGCTCGATGAGCTTGTGCACGTCGGCCGAGTTGAACACGAGGTTCTGCGGGTGCAGTTCGAGCGCCACCTTCACCCCGTGGTCGGCGGCGAAGCGGTCGATCTCGCGCCAGAACGCCGCCGCGATGTCCCACTGGTAGTCGAGCACGTCGAGCGCGGCCGAGTTCCACGCGTTGACCACCCAGTTGACGACGGTCGAGCCGGGCTCACCGCCCGGCAGGCCCGACATGGTGACCACGCGGTTCTGGCCGAGCCGCGCGGCGAGCTCGATCGAGCGGCGCACGTCGGCGGCGTGAGCGTCGCCGATGAGCGGCTTCGGGTGCAGCGGATTGCCGTTGCAGTTGAGGCCGGCGATCTGCACGCCGGTGCCCTCGAACCGGCCGAGGAACTCGTCGCGGGCCGCGTCGGAGGTGAGGATCTGCTCGCGGTTCGGCACGTGCACCGGGGGCAGGAAACCGCCCGTGTTCAGCTCGATGCCGGTGAGGCCGAGGCGCTGCACGACCGCGATCGCCTCGGGGAGGCTGCGGTCGTGCAGGATCGCGTTGTAGACGCCGAGTTTCATGTGCGGTGCTTTCTGTTGAAGGTGGTTGCTCGGGGGCTTGCTTGGTTGCTCGGTTGCCCGACTGGCTGCCCGCTCGTCGAAGCCGGTTGGGGGCCGGGACTGGCGAGCCGGACCGGTGGGCGGGGGAGCGGCGGGTGGGGAAGGGGCTCGGAGCCGGTGCTGGGCGGGATCAGCGCACCGTGATCTCGGATCCGCCCCGTGCGGCCGACTCGGCCACCGCGGCGAGGAACTCCATGTTGTGCACGCCGTCGTCGAAGGTGCGGCAGCGGGGCAGCGAGTCGGCCTCCGGGATGCCTGCGACCTCCTCGAGGAATGCGCGGGCCTGGTGCACGAACAGGTCGTTCTGGCCGATGCCGACACCCGGTGCGTCCATCGCCCAGCCCCCGGCGTAGTGGGGGTGCTCGGGGCCGAGCGGCACGGTACGGTAGCCGGCGAGGTCGGTCTGCTCGTCGTGCAGCATGACCTCGACCTGGCCGGGATTGGTCTGGTTCCAGCGTGCGGCGCCCTTCGAGCCGAAGATCTCGAGGGAGAGGTCGTTCGGGTGCCCGGCGGCGACGCGCGATACCTCGAGCGTGCCGACGCAGCGCTCGAACTGCGCATTGAAGGTGGCGTAGTCGTCGTTCTCGACCGGCGCGAGCTCGTCGCTCACGTTGCCGCGGGTGTGACCGACGACGGCGCCGAGCGGCTTCGGGCGCTCGGTGATCGAGGTGTGGAAGCGGCCGCCCGAGACCCGCTGAACGTCGCCGCAGAGGTACTCGGCGATGTAGCTGAGGTGGCTGCCGACGTCACCGAGGGCGCCCGATCCGGCGGGGCCCTGGTATCGCCAGCTCATGGGCGCGTCGGGTCGGCAGCCGTAGTCGGTCCAGTAGCGACCCGAGAAATGCAGCACGTCGCCGAGGCGACCGTCGTCGATGAGGCTGCGAATGAAGGCGATGCCCGGGGCGCGCAGGTAGCTGTAGCCGATGCGGGCGAGCGCGCCTCGGTCTGCGGCGGCGCGCGCGGCCTCGGCCATGGCGCGCGCGTCGTCGATGGTGTCGCTCAGCGGCTTCTCGCAGAGCACGTGCTTGCCCGCGGCGAGCAGGGCCTCGACGATCTCGCGGTGCAGGAAGTTCGCCACGACCACGCTCACCACGTCGATGCCGTCGTCGTCGACGATGGCGCGCCAGTCGGAGTCGTGGCGTTCGAAGCCGTAGCGAGCGGCGGCCTCGGCGCCGAGTTCGACGTTGATGTCGGCGATCGAGACGAGGCGGATGGGGGGCAGCGTGGGCTTGTAGAGCGTGGAGGCTGCGCGGTAGGCGGCGGCGTGGGCCTTGCCGGCCATGCCTGCGCCGATGACGGCGACGCCGAGTGATGCGGTCACGGATCTGGTCCTTTCGGAGGGCGGTGGAGGGGTGCGGAGACGGCGGAGCGCGTATGTCGCATTGCGTTGGAGCGCTCCAACGAGGATCACGCTAACCTTGACTGGTCGCCGCTGTCAACGCGAAACACCGAGAGGAGATCCCGATGCGCAGACCGCCCACCATCTACGACGTGGCCGAGCGCGCGGGCGTCTCGAAGTCCCTCGTCTCGCTCGTGCTGCGCGACTCCCCCCGGGTGAGCGACGAGAAGCGCGCGGCGGTGCTCGCGGCCGTCGCCGAGCTCGACTACACGCCGAGCCGCCTCGCGGCCGGGCTCGCCGGAACGCGCACGCGCGGCATCGGCGTGGTCGTCGACGAGTTCGAGAACCTGTGGTTCGCGCCCGCGCTCGCCGGGCTGCGCGCGGCCGTCGCCGAGGGCGGCTACAGCCTCAGCGTGGCCGACGCCGCCCTCAACGCTCATCTCGGGCTCGACCCGCTCGAGGTGTTCCGCTCGCTGCGGGTCGACGGCGTCGTGCTCGCCGGCGAGGCGCCCGCCGAGTCCGCCGCGCGGCTGAGCGTGCCCGCGGTGGTGCTCGGCACACGATCGCTCCGCCTGCCGGGGGCGCCGGTCATCGCGAGCGACGAGACCGCGGGGGGCCGGCTCGCCACCGCGCACCTCGCCGACCTCGGGCACCGCGACATCGTGTGCGTCGGCGGGCCCGGCGCGAGCGCTGCGGCTCGCGAGGCGGGCTATCTCGCCGAGATGCGGGATCGCGGCCTGCCCCCGCGGGTGCTGCGGGCGCAGCAGACGAGCGAGGCCGCGGGGCGCGCGGCTGCGGCCGGGCTGTTCGCGGGATCCGGATCCCGAACCGGTTCCGAATCGCCCCCCACCGCGGTGTTCGCCGTGAACGACCCGATGGCGGTGGGTGTGATCGGCGCGGCCCGGGATCGCGGCCTCGAGGTGCCGCGCGACCTGTCAGTGGTCGGCTACGACGACTCGCCGCTCGCGGCATACGAGCTCGTCTCGCTGACCTCCGTGAGCGGTGACCCGCGAGAGCTGGGCGAGGCTGCGGGTCGCGCGCTCGTCGCGCTGATCGAGGGCGGAGCGGAGCGTCCGGGTTCAGAGGAGGCCGCCGATCGTGCCTCGGTCGCGCGCGGGGGCGGCTTCGTCGACCCCGACGCGACGGGCGGCGAGCCCGATGCGGGCGGGCTGCTCACTCCCGGGCTCGTGCTGCGGCGCTCGACGGCCGCGCGCGCCTGAGGCGCTGCCGCGCTCCGGCGATCCCTCCGCGCCCCTCCGTGCCCCTGCGGCCCCTGCGGCCCCCGACGATCCCTTCGCGCCCCCTGCGATCCCTTCGTGCCCCGGCGATCCCTTCGTGCCCCGGCGATCCCTCCGCACCCCTGCGATCCCTTCGCGGCCACGCCGCCCCCAACAGCACCGATCGACGCACGAGCACCCGTTGTCCCGCTCCATTCGGTGCTTGAGGGTCGATCGGTGCTGGAAGGCGGGATTCGGAGGTTTGGAGGTTTGGGGGTCTGGAGGTTGGGGGGTTGGAGGTTTGGGGATTGGGGTCGGGGTTGGGGGTTGGGGGTTGGGGCCGGGGTTGGGGGTCGGGGCTGGGGCCGGGGGCGCGGGAAGCCCGGTGCTCGGCGCGGCTCCGGAGCGCCGTGGGCGACGACCGCCGGGGCTCGGCGACGCGGCTCTATTTGTACCGGTCCAATAGTCGTATACTGATCGCGACCCAATTGTCTTATCAAACCGGGCGAGGGTGATCCTCGCAGCCCGGCCCAGACCCAGAGGAACCACGCAATGACGCAGACCCCGGTTCGTTTCGGACTCATCGGCACCGGCCGCATCGGCCAGGTGCACGCCGCCAGCATCGCCGCCGCCCCCGACGCGGCGCTCTCGTGGGTGGCCGACCCGTTCGTCGACGGCGCCCGCGGTGTGGTCGAGCGCTTCGGCGGCACCGCGACCGACTCTCCGGAAGCGCTCATCGCGTCGGGCGAGATCGACGCCGTGCTCATCGCCTCGCCCACCCCCACCCACGTCGATCTCATCGAGGCCTCGGTCAAGGCCGGCCTGCCCGTGCTCTGCGAGAAGCCCATCGACCTCGACATCGCTCGCGTCGATGCACTGCGCCCGCTGGTGGCATCGAGCGGCGTGCCCGTCGCGCTCGGCTTCAACCGCCGCTTCGACCGCGACTTCGCCGCGGTGCGGGCCCGCGTCGCCGCGGGCGAGATCGGCGAGCTCGAGCAGCTCATCATCATCAGCCGCGACCCGGCCGCCCCGCCGGCCGACTACGTCGCGGTCTCGGGCGGCATCTTCCGCGACATGACGATCCACGACTTCGACATGGCCCGCTTCTTCCTGCCCGAGATCGTGTCGGTCAGCGCCACCGGCACGCAGGCCTTCGACCCCGGCGCCCGCCAGCACGGCGACTTCGACACGGCCGTCACCACGCTGCGCACCGCCTCGGGCGCGGTGGTCACCATCGTCAACTCGCGGCACAGCGCGATCGGCTACGACCAGCGGATCGAGGCCTTCGGCGCCAACGGCATGCTGCAGGTCGCCAATGCGCCCACCAGCCTCGTGAGCGCCTCGACGGCCGCGGCGGTCGACGCGAAGCCCGCCTTCGGCGCCTTCTTCCTCGAGCGCTACGCGCAGGCCTACGCCGATGAGCTCGTGGAGTTCGTGAAGCTCGTGCGGGGCGAGGCGTCGACCAGCCCCACGTTCGAGGACGGTCGCGCCGCCCTCGTCCTCGCCGATGCCGCCCAGCGCTCCGCCGTGGAGGGCGTCGCGGTGCCCGTCGAGCTCTGAGCCGGCCCCGCCGACCGCACCACCACGTCCACCGAAAGGGCCGATGATGACCTACCGACTCGCCGCCTGCGCGGAGATGCTCTTCCTCGAACTGCCGTTCGAGGAGCGCGTGCGCCGCATCCACGATCGGGGCTTCCTCGTCGAGATCTGGGACTGGAGCTCGAAGGACCTCGCCGCGCTCGCCGCGACCGGCGCCGAGTTCTCGTCGATGACGGGGTACCTGCGCGGCGACCTCACGACCGACGAGGGCCGCGCCGAGCTGATCGCCACCGCGCGGGAGTCGCTGCGCGCCGCCGAGGTCATCGACTCGCCCCGCCTCAACCTGCACGGCACGGGTCTCGGCGAGGGCGGCCTGCCGGTCGTGCCCCGCGAGAGCGTGAACGGCGACGACTGGATCCGCGCCGCCGACACCCTGCGCGAGCTCGCCGCGCTCGGCGAGGAGACGGGGCGCACCTTCGTGCTCGAGAACCTCAACCTCGCGGTCGACCACCCGGGCACCCCGTTCGCGCGAGCGGCCGACACCCTCGCGCTCGTGCGGGCGGTCGACCGGCCCGGCATGCGCCTCAACCTCGACCTGTACCATGCGCAGATCGGCGAGGGGAACCTCGTCTCGCTCGTCACCGAGGCCCTGCCGTGGATCGGGGAGATCCAGGTCGCCGACGTGCCCGGCCGCTGCGAGCCCGGCACCGGGGAGATCCGCTACGAGGCCGTCGCCGCCGCGCTGCGCCGGCTCGGCTACGAAGGCGTGATAGGCATGGAGGCCTGGGCCAGCGGCGATCCGGACGCCGCACTCGGCGCCTTCGCGGCGGCGTTCGGCGAGGGACCGGGCGCCGACGGCCCCGGTGCCGGCTCCGGCGCGAGTGCGTAGGCTCGGATCGTGAGCGGGGATCGTGAGCGCAACGCCTACCGCGCGGTGGTGTTCGCCGTGCTGATCGCCGGGGCGCTCGGCTTCCTCTGGTATCTCGGCCAGGGCGGCGAGGGGCTGGGCGAGGGCGGTATCTTCCGCTTCTTCTCCGATCCGGCGAGCACTCCGGCGCCTCCGGTCCCGGGCGAGTGACCGCGCCGAGCCCTAGGATGTGAGGGATGCCGCAGCGGAGTGCGGCGACCGGTGAGGCGGCGGAGGTGACGATGGCGGAGCAGACCCAGGATCGGCTGCAGGATCCGACCGCGCCCGTTCGCCCGCCCACGATCCGCGACGTCGCCCGGGAGGCGGGGGTCTCGAAGTCGCTCGTGTCGCTCGTCTTCAACGGCGGCGAGAACGTGAGCGAGGAGCGCAGGCTGCGCGTGCTGCGCGCGGCCGAGCGGCTCGGCTACCGGCCCAATCTGGTCGCGCAGTCGCTCTCGGCCGGGCGCCGCGACCTCGTGGCGATCCTCGTCTCCAATCTCTCGAATCCGATCTTCGCCGACATCGTGGGCGCCGCGAAGGCCCGCCTCAGCGAGGCCGGCCAGCGCACCATGATCGTGACCGCCCAGGTCGACGACGGCAGCGGCGAGCCCGTGCTCGACCGCGACAACCTCGCGGTGCTGCGCGACCTCCGCCCCGCGGGGCTGCTGACGGTCGGCACGATCCCCGAGTTCTCCGAGCTGTCCGACCTGACCGCCACGATCCCCACGGTCGTGGCGAGCGCGATCGACGCGACCGACGACACGGTGGCGGCGGTGCGCACGGACGACGACGCGGGCATCGACCTCGTGGTCGACCACCTCGTCGACCGCGGGCTCGAGCGCATCGTCTTCGTGGGCGGCGACGGCGGCACGGTCTCGGCGTCGCGCGAGCGCGCCTTCCGGGCGGCCGTGGGCCGTCGCGGGCTCGGGGAGTCGGCCCGGGTGGAGCGCGCCGACTTCACCGAGGCCGGCGCCCGCCGTGCGGTGGAGCGCATCCTCGCGGCCGGCCCGCCGCCCGAGGCGATCGTCGCGGTGAACGACCTCACCGCGCTCGGGGTGATCGCCGCGCTCGAGGAGGGCGGCGTGCGAGTGCCGGAGGGGTGCCGCGTGACGGGCTACGACGACTCGACGCTCGCGGCGATCCCGCGCATCTCGCTCACCAGCGTCGACCCGCACAACCGTCGCATCGGGCGCGAGGCGGCCGAGGCGCTGCTCGCCGCCTCGGGCCCGTTCCGCCGCGGGCGCGAGGTGCTGATCCTGCCCAGCCTCGTGGTGCGCGGGTCGACCGCGGGCTGAGCGGCGCCCGGCCCCGGCGCCCGGCCCCCGGCCCTCCGCTGCCGCGGACCCTCCGCCGAGGAACGGGGGCGCGCCACTCCGCTTCGCCTCGGGGCGCCGGCGCGACGAGACTCCCGGTTGCCGATGCGGCCGAATCCCTTAGCTCACCGCGATCCAGCTTCCCGATGCCGTCGACCGCCTGAGCGCATCCTCCACCCTCGCGACCCGCAGGGCGTCGTCGATGGTCGCCGCCTCGGACGGCATGCCGCGGAGCAGCTTCACCAGTTCGCCGAGCTCGATGAGCTTCACGTCGTCGAAACCGATGCCGAGCCCCGGGCCGGGCAGGAAACGACCGTACTCGGGCATGCCCGCGTCGACGTACTCCTTCGAGACCGCCGACATGGTGCGATCGCGCCACAGGAACTCGTTGGGGTGCTCCGAGTTCCAGCTCGCGTAGCCGAGGCTGCCGTGGATCTCGATCACGAGGGCGTTCTCGCCCGAGCGGGATACGCGGCTCGCGTTGAGGGTGCCGAAGGACCCGTTCGCGAACGACGCGAGTGTCACCGCGATGTCGTCGTTGTCGACCTCGCCGACCTCGTTGAGCGCCCGCCCGCCGAAGTGGCCGCCCGTGCCTGCCGGGAGCGGGCGAGAAGCGTGAACCGTCCGCAGCCTTCCCACGACCTCGGCGACGGGGCCGTTCAGGTACTGCGCGAGATCGATGAGGTGGCTCAGGATGTCGCTTGAGGCGCCGCCCCCGGCCTGGGCCTCGGAGAACCGCCAGGTGAGCGGAGCCGCCGGGTCGGTCGCGAAGCCCGCGTCGTAGTGACCGCGAACGTGCTCGACGGTGCCGATGCGGCCGTCCGCGATGCGGGTGCGCAGTTCGCGCACGGCAGGGGAGGACCGGTAGTTGTGCCCGACCACCAGGACGGTGCCGTTGCGCTGCACGGCGTCGTGGACGCGCTGCACCTCCTCGAGCGTGCGCCCGACCGGCTTCTCGATCCAGACCGCCTTGCCGGCGTTCGCGGCCGAGACGGCGAGATCGGCGTGCTCCGAGTTCGGGGTGCAGATCGAGACGAGGTCGACGTCGGCGGCCGTCGCGGCCGCTCCCGGCGCCGCGACGGTCCGCTCGAACCCCCAGCGCCGCTCGGCCTCCTCGCGCAGCGACTCCGCCCGGCTGGCGGCTACGGCGAGCGAGAACGAGACGTCGAGCTCCGGGTAGGCCTCGGCGAAGCGCCGGTAGCAGCGCGCGTGGAGCCCTCCCATCCAGCCGAGTCCGGCCACCGCGACGCGGATGGCCGACGGCGAGGAGGCCGCGGAGCGTCGTGCGCTCATGCGTCTGCGCCGGTGCCGAAGTTGATGTGGCGGAGGAGGCGCGCCGCGATCCCGTCGATGTGTTGCACGACGGCGTCGCGCAGCAGTTCCGGCGATCCCGCCTCCATGGCGTCGAGCGCGACCATGTGCTCGTCGATGGATGCGCGTAGGTGCTCGTGCAGCGGGTCAGCGAAGACCCGCACGCGCGCGAGCGGGCCATGGAGGCGCTCGATGAGGTGGATCAGCATCGGGTTGCCGCACCGCTCGATGTACAGGTCGTGGAAGGCGAAGTCGGCCTCGCTGAAGGAGTGGTGGGGCGCGTCCGTCGCGAGCTCCGACCGCACCTTCTCCATCAGCGCCCGCACGCGGGCGATCGCCGCCGGGGGGATGTCTCTCGCGAGGAAGGCGGCTTCCGCCTCGAGCGCGCGCCGCACCTGGTAGATCTGGGTGACGAACTCCGAGGTGATGGGCGGAACGCTGAACCCCCGCGGGCCCGACTCGTTCAGCATGCCCTCGTCCTGAAGCCGACGGATCGCCTCCCGGAGCGGCGACCTGCTGACCGAGAGCTGCCGCGCGAGATCGTTCTCGCTCAGGATCGTCTCCGGCGTGATCGTGCCGGAGACGATCAGATCCTGAATCGCGTCGTACGCCTGCTCGGCGAGCGAGGGGCCGCGCTGCAGCGCGCTTCCCGGCTGAAACGTAGTCATGTTCGTTACCAGTCTCCAGATCTCCGCATCCTCGAGGATCTCGCGAAACGTGTGCCATCGCGTTTCCTGATCGTTTCAGCGGAGTTTCAGTTTTATTGACAACCTATCGGAATCATCCTAACGTGTATACAGGCGACTGACGACTGGCGACAGCCACTCGCTTCGGCTCAATGGAGAGACAGAGGAGAAACTTGATGCTCAGAAAGCTTGCACAGGCAACGCTGGCGCTCACGGCAGTCGGCGCGCTCGTCGGAGTGACGGCTTGCTCATCGGGCGGCGGAAACGGCGAGGGCGGCGGAGCGGGTGACGCCGGCATCACCATCGGCTACTCGGGATACACCGTGTCGAACCCATTCTTCGCCGGCCTGCTCGAGGGGCTCGAGCGCGGTGCCGAGGAGACCGGGGTGACCCTGATCACCACCAACGCGAACGGCGACCCGAACCAGCAGGTCACCGACGTGGAGAACCTGATCACCCAGGGCGTCGACTACATCGCTATCAACCCGGCCGATGGCAAGGCCATCGTGCCGGCCGTCAGGGCGGCTGACGCGGCGGGAATCCCCGTCATCGCACTGGCCGATTCGATCCCGAGCGACCTGATCACGTTCACCGTCAGCCAGAACCACGTCGACGCGGGCAAGATGGCGGGCGAGGAGATCGTCTCGTTCCTGGAGGATCGCTACGGCGAGGCGAAGGGTAACGTCGTCAACATCCAGGGCGCTGCCGGATCGCCCGCCGCCATCGACCGGGACAAGGGCTTCCTGGAGGTCATGGACGCCCACCCGGACGTGCAGGTCGTCGCGACGGCCGACGGGGGCTGGGACACCGCGATCTCGAACGAGGTCATGACCGACATCCTGCAGGCGCAGCCCGAGATCGACGCGGTCTTCTCGGGGAACGGGGCCGAGGCGGTCGGCGTCAGCCGCGCGATCGAGTCCGCCGGACGCTTCGCGCCGATCGGCGAGGACGGCCACATCTTCGTGATCGGCATCGACGGCCCGAAGCCCGCGATCGAGAACATCCGCGCCGGCATCCAGGACGCCGAGATCAGCCAGCAGCCGATCGCCATGGCCGAGGAGGCCGTGCGATTGATCGTCAAGCTGCACAACGGCGAGACCGTCGAGGGGTTCGTCGAGTGGCCCTCGATGCTCATCACGCCCGCCAACATCGACAGCGACGAAGTGAAGGAATTCGGCATCTGGGCCGATGAAGTCGATGGCTGATCCACTCGTCAAGCTCGCAGGCGTCAGCAAGCACTACCCGGGAGTCCGTGCGCTGACCGATGTCAGCCTGCAGATCTTCCCGGGGAGGGTGCTGGCGCTCGCCGGCGAGAACGGCGCCGGAAAGTCCACGCTCATCAAGAGCCTGGCCGGCGCGGTGCGGCCCGATTTTCGAAACGCTTTTCTCACCGTGCANCTCTCACTGCTGAAAAGTTCTTCGAAAAGCCGGGGTGAGCGTCATCTACCAGGAGCTCACCGACGTGCCGGACATGTCGATCGCCGACAACCTGCTGCTGGGCGCGTTCCCGAGCAGTGCCGGCTTCACCCGGCGTCGCGAGGCGGAGAAGCTCAGCCGCGCATCGCTCGCGCGGGTCGGGCTCGCGCACATCGACCCCTGGCGCCCGGTGTCGAGCCTGACGCTCTCCGAGCGCCAGCTGCTCGAGATCGCCCGCTGCCTCGCCCGCGATGCGAAGGTGCTCGTCTTCGACGAGCCCACCTCGTCGCTCCCGGAGAGCGAGGTCGAGATCCTCATGGCCGTGATCAAGGGCCTCAAGGCCGACGGCCTCGGCATCCTGTACGTGAGCCACCACCTCGACGAGTTCTTCGAGATCGCCGACGACATCCTCGTGCTCCGCGACGGCCGGGCGGTCGAACAGCGCCCGACCGCGGAGTGGGACGAGCAGCAACTCGTGCGCGCCATGCTGGCCCGCGACCTGGGCCGGGCCTATCCCTTCAGGGAACGGCGTCTCGGCGACGACGTGCTGAACGTCGAGGGGCTGAACGCGCCTCGCGTGAAGGACGCGCGGGTGCACGTGCGCGGCGGTGAGGTCGTCGGCCTGATCGGCCTCGCCGGTGCAGGGCGCACGGAGCTGATGCGGGCGATCGCGGGCATCGACCGTCCGGAGAGCGGCGGGGTGAAGATCGACGGGGCCGAGGTGAAGACCGGCAGCATCGCCGCGGCCCGCGGCGCCGGGATCGCCTATGTCACGGAGGACCGCAAGCAGAGCGGGCTCGTGCTCGAGAGCAGCGTGCGCGACAACATGGCGTTCGGCAACTACGGACTCTTCTCCAAGCTCGGCTGGGTGCGCAAGACCAAGCTCGCCAGGCTCTGCAAGAAGTGGGTCGCCGACTTCGAGGTCAAGACCGCCGACACGAACGGCGCGGTGGGCAGGCTCTCGGGCGGCAATCAGCAGAAGGTGGTGCTGGCGCGCTACGCCGCCACCGAGCCGCGCGTGATCCTGCTCGACGATCCCACGCGCGGCGTGGACGTCGGCTCGAAGGCCGCGATCTACGAGAAGGTCTTCGAACTCGCCGAGGGCGGGGCCGGCGTGATCATCACGAGCTCGGACACCGACGAGGTGCTCGCGGTCAGCGACCGCGCCTACGTGCTCCGGGCCGGCCGCATCGTCGGCGAGGTCGACCGGGCCGCTTTCGACCGGGAGACCGCGCTGCACCTCGCGTCGCTCGGCTGACTCTCTACCTGAGGAAGAACTCATGAATCTCAATACACAGAAGCTCGAAGACCGGGTGCTGCCGCCCGAGACGTCGGCGCTGCCGACGCTCGCCGAGCGGCAGCTCGGCTGGGGCGCCCGCACCTGGCGGCGCATCAAGCTGAGCCCGACGACCCCCATCTTCGTCGCACTCATCCTGGTCTGCGTCGTGATGTCGGTGCTCACCGACCGGTTCTTCAGGGCCGCCAACATCCTGAACATCCTCAACCAGTCGGCGATCGTCGGCATCGCGGCGGTCGGCGCCACGCTGGTGATCATCACCGCGGGCATCGACCTGTCGGTCGGATCCAACATCGCGCTCTCCGGCATGGTCGCGGCGACCTTCGTCGCGGGCGGCGGAGACGGTGTGCTGGGGGTGATCCTCGCTCTGCTCGTCTCGACGCTGATCGGCGCCTTCAACGGCGCCTCCGTCGCCTGGCTCAATCTCGCGCCCTTCATCGTGACGCTCGCGACACTCGGCATGGGCAGAGGGCTCACGCTCCAACTCAGCCAGGGTCAGAGCGTCTACGATCTGCCCGACGCCTTCAACTGGATCGGCAGCGCTTCGGTCTTCGGCATCCCGTTCGCGTCCGTGCTCACGGTGCTGATGTTCATCGTGGGGCACCTGATCCTGAACAACACGGTCTTCGGGCACAAGGTGTACGCGACCGGCGGAAATCGCGAGGCCGCGCGCCTCTCGGGCATCAAGGACCGCCAGACCCTGTTCTTCGTCTACGGGTTCGCGGGCCTCTGCGCCGGCATCTCGGCGGTCGTGCTGGTGGGGCGCCTCGGCTCGGCCACGCCCACCGCGGGCACCGGGCTCGAACTGCAGGTGATCGCGGCCGTCGTCATCGGCGGCACCAGCCTCTTCGGCGGCAAGGGCAGCATGTTCGGCACCTTCGTCGGCGTGCTGCTGATCGGCGTGATCAACAACGGCCTCACGCTGCTGAACGTGAGCCCGTTCTGGGTGCAGTTCGTGCAGGCCGCGATGATCTTCCTCGCTGTGCTGCTCGATTCGTTCAACACCCGTCGCCTCGCGCGGCGCAAGGTCACAGCGGGCTGAGGCCCGAATCCCGAAGGAGACATCCGTGGACATTCCATTCAAGACGCACCATCTCGACGAGCTGATGGCGGCGGAGGGCATCGACGCGCTTCTCGTCACGTCGAAGCACAACGTGCAGTACCTGCTCGGCGGGCACCGCTTCTTCTGGTTCGACTACATGGACGCGGTCGGGGTGAGCCGCTACCTGCCGGTGGTCGTCTACTTCCGCGGCGCCCCCGAGGCCTCGTGCTTCGTCGGTAACGCCATGGAGGGGTTCCAGATCGAGAACGAACCCGTCTGGGTTCCGCGCATCAAGGCCGAGGCCTGGGGCGTGCGCGACGCGATGGAGTTCGCGCTCGAAGCGGTGCGCGAGCGACTCGGCACGCGCGCGCGGCTCGGGATCGAGCCCAGCTTCCTCCCCATCGACGCGCTGCCCGTGCTCGAGAGCCGCGGATCGTACGACCTCGCCGACGCCGAGTTCCTGCTGGAGCGGTTGCGCGCGTGCAAGAACGAGACGGAACTCGAACTCGTCGAGCAGGCGTCGGATCGCACGGTGGACGCGATCCTCGACGTGTTCGGGCAGCTCGAGCCCGGTATGACGAAGCGCGACGCGGTCGAGCGGCTGCGCCTGGCCGAGGTCGAGCGGGGGCTCATCTTCGAGTACTGCCTCGTCTCGGCTGGATCGAACTTCAATCGCGCCGCATCCGACGACCGGCTGGAGGAGGGCGACGTCATCTGCCTCGACTCCGGCGGCAACTACCGCGGATACATCGGCGATCTCGCGCGGATGGGGGTGCTCGGCGCCCCCGACGCGGAGCTCGAGGAGGCGCTCGCCGAGATCGACGCGGTGCAGCAGGCGGCTCGCGAGGTCATCGTCGCCGGTGCGCTCGGCCGCGAGGTCATCGCCGCGGGCGACGCCAGGGCGGCGCAGAGCCCCTTCTCCGACAAGCTCGCCTACGTGACGCACGGGATGGGCCTTATCAGCCACGAGGCGCCCCGAATCACGGCGAGCGGGCCGGTGCCGTATCCGGACACGGATGCCGATTCGCCGCTGCAGCCCGGTATGGTGCTGTCCGTGGAGACGACGCTGTGGCACGAACGAAGAGGTTTCATCAAGCTGGAGGACACGGTCATCGTGACCGAGGGCGGTTACCGCGCCGTCGGCGACGTCGGCCGCGGGTGGAACGTCTGCGGTCAGGGTGCGAACCGCCTGGTGACCGCATGACGCGGGGCTTCGCACTGCATCATCTCGGCCTCGTCGTCGAGGATCTCGACCGCGCGGTCGGGTTCTACACCGACGTCCTCGGGATGAGCCGCGAGGGCCGGACCGAGTGGACCGTGATCGAGGGCGCTCCGCTGGGGATCGACGCCGATCGGGTCGAACTGCGCTGGGCGTTCCTGGGCCTCGGACCGGTGCGCCTCGAACTGCACGAGTTCCGCGACCTCCCCGTCTCGCCCGGACGCCGGAGGACGCAGGATCCTGGCCTCGGGCACGTGGCGCTCTCCGTGCCGGACATGGCCGAAGCGGTTGCGGCGCTCGAGGCCGCAGGCGCCGAGTTCTTCTCGGCCCCGAACCTGCTCACCGACTCCCCCGGACAGGAGGGCGACCAGTGGGTGTACTGCAGGGATCCCTTCGGATTGACCATCGAGCTGTACCAGGCCGCGACGCCCGGGGAACGGGCGCGGGCGACGGCCGCTCAGACGGAAAGGAATGAACGATGAACGACACCATGCGTGCCGCGGTGTTCAAGGGTGAGGGGCGGCTCGAGCTGGAGCGGCGGCCGCGTCCGGGCATCGAACGGCCCGACGACATCGTGCTGCGCGTGCGCGCGGTCGGGATCTGCGGTTCGGATCTCCACATCCTCGACGTGCCGCCGACGCACCCCGCGAAGCCCGGAGTGATCTTCGGTCACGAGTTCTGCGGCGAGGTGGTCGAGGTCGGCCCGGAGGTGCGCGACCTCCGCGTCGGCGACCGGGTGGCGATCGACCAAAATCCGCCCTGCGGCCGCTGCGAGGCCTGCCGCACCGGCAGCCCCAACTTCTGCAAGGTGGTGTTCGACAACCCGGAGTGCGATGTGCCCGGATGGCCGCACACCCCCGGCCAGTGGTGGGACGGCGGTATGGCCGAGTACGTGCGCGTGCCCTCCTACTTCGCCTACCGGGTCTCCGACGAGACGCCGATGGAGCACATCGTCGTCGCCGAGCCGCTCGGCTGCGTGCTGAACGGGGTGCACAAGGCCGGCGTGCGGCCCGGTGAAGCGGCCGTGGTCGTGGGCGGCGGGCCCATCGGCCTGCTCGCCGTCATGGTGCTCCGGCTGCTGGGAGCCGGCGAGATCGTGATCGTCGAGCCTTCGGAGGAGCGCAGGAACGTCGCCCTCGAGCTCGGTGCCACGGTGGGCGTCGACCCCCGAGCGGTCGACGTCGTCTCGGCGGTGCGCGAGGCGACCGGCGGCCTCGGCCCCACGCTGATCTACGAGGCGGTCGGCTCTCAGCTCGACGCCGCCGTGTCGATGGCCGCCGACGAGGCGAGGATCGTGGTCGTCGGGATCAACTCGGCGGTCCGCGCAGGGTTCGCGCCGACCGACATCGTCACGAAGGAACTGAGCATCCACGGCGCGTTCCTGATGCGGAACACGATGCGCGAGGCGCTCGACCTCATCGAGAGCGGCGCGATCCCGATCGGCGAGATCGTGAGTCACGTGCTCCCGCTGGAAGAGGTGCACGAGGGCATGCGCCTCGCTCGAGCCGGCGAGGCGCTGAAGGTGGTGTTCACGCCGTGACGCAGGAGGAAGCGATGGCAATCGGAAATCAGGAGCGCGCGCGCTGGGTCCTCGTGACCGGCGGCGCGTCGGGGATCGGCGCGGGCATCGCCCGGGCTCTGCACGACGACGGCTACGGGGTGATCCTCGCGGATCGCGATGCGGACCGCCTCGACGAGGTCGCGGCCTCGTTCGAGCGCGTGCGCACGGTGGTCGCCGACGTGAGCGACTCGGCCGCGACAGCGGCGCTGCGCGAGGCTGCCGAATCGGTCGACGGCCTGTGGGGGCTCGTGAACGCGGCCGGCATCTCGCTCGTGAAGCACTTCCTGCTCAACACGGAGGAGGAGTGGACGCGGATCCTGCGCGTCAACCTCGAGGGCACCTTCCGGTCGTGCCAGGCCGTCGCCCCGGTGCTGCGGAGCAACGGCGGGGGAGCGATTGTGAACATCGCGTCGATCACGGGCCGCACCCCGGCGGCGCTGCAGGGCGCATACGCGGCGTCGAAGGCCGGCGTGATCGGGTTCTCGAAGAGCCTCGCCTTCGACCTGGGCCCGCTGAACATCACGGTGAACGCGGTGTGCCCCGGTGTGGTGCGCACGCCGATCTGGGACCGCATCCTGGAGCAGGACGCGGCGGCCACCGGGCGCGGAGAGGACGAGATCTTCGCCGAGCACGTGAAGCCGATCCCGATGGGCCGGCCGCAGACCGTCGAGGAAGTCGGCGAGCTCTGCCGCTTCCTGCTGTCCGACGGTGCGCGGAGCATCTCCGGGGAGGAGATCGGCGCGACGGGCGGCATGGCGTTCGTTGAGTTCGATTTCGCCGCGGCTGCGGGCGAACTGCCGGAGGAGCTATGAGCCGGACACCGGACACCGAGGTGGTCGCGTCGAGCTGGACGAGCGCCGGGGCGGTCGCTCCGCTCTACCCGGATGAGCGCAGCACCTATTCGATCGACGAGCGGATCGCCGCGCTCGCGAAGACGGGCTGGTCCGGCATGGGGCTGAACCAGGCCGATCTCGCCGAGATCAAGCGCACGATCGGGTTCGAGGAGCTGCGCAGGAGGCTCGATGCGGCGGGGCTGGAGTACCGCGAGGTCGAGTTCCTGAACGACTGGTGGTTGGAGGAGGAGCTCTGGCGCGAGACGTGGGAGCTGCTGCTCGAGGCGGCGGGGGCCATCGGGGCCTCGTTCGTGAAGGTGGGGGCGGCGTTCAACGGCCCGGAGGAGGACTTCGGGTATCTGGTCGAGCCGTTCCGCCGGCTGGGGCGGGAGGCCGCCGAGCGGGGACTGCGGGTGGCGATCGAGCCGATCGCGTTCTCGGGCGTCGACACGACGCCGAAGGGCGCGGCGCTCGTGCGCGAGGCGGGACTGCCGAACGTCGGGATCTGCATCGACTTCTGGCACGTCTTCCGCGCGGGCACGCCGTTCTCGGAGATCACGGCCGCGGTCTCAGGCGAGCAGGTGTTCTCGGTGGAGATGGGGGACTGCCCGGCTGAGTCGCTGCCGGATCTCTTCACTGACACGATCGACAACCGGCGGCTCTGCGGCGAGGGCGACTTCGACGTGCAGGGTCTCGTGGACGCGATCCGCGCCACGGGCTTCGCCGGCCCGTGGGGCGTCGAGATGCTGTCCAGGGAGTACCGGAAGCTGCCGCTCGAGGACGCGGTGCGGGTCGCCCGCGACGCGGCGCTGCCGTACCTGGTGCGACGCGGCGCTGCCGTATCCGGTTGAGAGTGCGCGGAGGCGGGGGTGAGGGATCCGGGCAGGCGGACGGTGAGTTCGCGGGCCCGGGTCCTCGCCTCCGGAGCGTGGCGAGGTTGACGGGACCGCGATCTCGCGCGTACAATTTGGACCGGTCCAAGTTCGAGGGTGAAGGGGCGGCGATGAGCGCGCAGGCACGTGAGTACGGCAGTTTCGGTCTGTTGATCGGCGGCGAGTGGCGCGAGGCGGCCGATGGCGCGCGCGCAGCGGTGCGCTCGCCCTACGACGCCCGCACCGTGGGCGAGGTGGCCGTCGCCACCGCCGCCGACGTCGACGCCGCGATCTCGGCCGCCGAGCGGGGAGCCGCCGCCTGGCGCCGCACACCCGCCCACGAGCGCGCCGCGATCCTGAACCGCGCAGCCGACCTCGCCGACGCCCGCGCCGAGCGGATCGCCGCCACCATCTCGGCCGAGAACGGCAAGCCGCTCGCCGAGGCGCTCGGCGAGGCGCGCCGATCCGGATCCATCATCCGGCTCTCGGCCCACGAGGGCAGCCAGCTCTACGGAGACAGCCTGCCGCTCGACGCGAACCCGGGTACGGGGCAGGACAAGGTCGGCTTCACGCTGCGCCAGCCTGTCGGGATCGTCGTTGCCATCACCCCGTTCAACTACCCCGCGTTGCTGGTGTTGCACAAGGTTGGCCCGGCCCTGGCCGCCGGCAACGCGGTCATCCTCAAGCCCGCGGCAGCCACCCCGCTCACCGCCCTCGCTCTCGCGCAGCTCTTCGTCGAGGCCGGCGTGCCCGAGGGCGTCATCTCGGTGGTGACCGGATCGGGTGGCGTGCTCGGCGACGCGCTGGTGACGGATCCGCGCGTGCGCAAGATCTCGTTCACCGGCTCGACCGGCGTGGGCGAGCGCATCGCCTCGATCGCCGGAGTGAAGAAGCTCTCGCTCGAGCTCGGCGCCTCCTCGCCCACGCTCGTCCTGCCCGGAGCCGACATCGAGAAGGCCGCGTCGGCCGTGGCCGCCGGCGGCTACGTCAACGCCGGCCAGGTGTGCATCTCGGTGCAGCGGGTGATCGTGCACCGCGAGGTCGAGGCCGACTTCCTCGACGCGCTGCTGCCGAAGGTGCAGGCGATCCGCACCGGCGACCCCTTCGCCGAGGGCGTCACCCTCGGCCCGCTCATCACCGAGACCGAGGCGCGCCGAGTCGAGCGCAGCCTCGCGCAGGCCGTCGCCGACGGCTCGACCCTGCTCACGGGAGGCGAGCGCGACGGAGGCTTCGTGTCGCCCGCGATCGTGACCGGCGTCGACACCCGGCAGGCCCTCGCGCAGCAGGAGCTCTTCGGCCCCGCCGTGGCCGTCACCGCGGTCGACGACCTCGACGCGGCCATCGATGCGGCGAACGGCACGCCCTACGGCCTCGCCGCCGGCGTGTTCGGCGGCACCCTCGCCGAGGGGATCCGCGCGATGCGCGAGATCGACGCCGGCAGCGTGCACCTCGGCTGGACACCGCTCTGGCGGGCCGACCTCATGCCTTACGGCGGCTTCAAGGCCAGCGGGTACGGCAAGGAGGGCGTGCGGTCGACGATCGACGAGATGACGGAAGTGAAGACCGTCGTGATGCACGGGTGAACCGGGATCGGGATCCCGCCCGATCGAACTCCGCGCGGCCCCCGACCGGCCGCTCGCCACCATCCTCATCCGCACCTCTCGACAGACCGCAGGAACACAGCAACAGAAGGAGCATCATGGTCCAGGGAACCTCGGGGCGAACCGTGCGCCTCACCGTCGCGCAGGCGATCGTGCGCTACGTCGCCGCCCAGCACTCGGTGGCAGACGGCGAGCGTCGCCGCTTCGTGCCCGCCGCGCTCGGCATCTTCGGGCACGGCAACGTGGCCGGCCTCGGTCAGGCGCTCGCGGAGCACGCGGATCGCCTGCCGTTCGTGCAGGGCCGCAACGAGCAGGCGCTCGGGCATATGGCCACCGGCTTCGCGAAGGCGTCGAAGCGCCGTCAGACCCTCGCCGTGACCGCGTCGATCGGACCCGGGGCCACGAATCTCGTCACCGCGGCCGCGCTCGCCACCGTGAACCGCATCCCGCTGCTGCTCTTCCCCGGCGACACCTACGCGACCCGCCGCCAGGGACCCGTGCTGCAGCAGCTCGATCTGCCCGGCACCCCGGACGTGACGGCGAACGACACCTTCCGCCCGGTGGCGCGGTTCTTCGACCGCATCACGCGGCCCGAGCAGCTGCTCACCGCCCTGCCGCAGGCGTTCCGCGTGCTCGCCAACCCCGAGGAGACGGGTGCCGTGGTGGTCGCCCTGCCGCAGGATGTGCAGTCGCACGCCTTCGACTTCCCCGCCGAGTTCTTCGAGGATCACGACTGGGCGATCCGCCGCCGCGTGCCCGACCCAGCCGAGATCGCAAGCGTCGCCGAACTCGTCAGGCGGGCCGAGCGTCCCCTCGTCATCGCCGGCGGCGGCGTCATCTACTCCGACGCCCAGGCCGAACTCACCGAACTCGGCCGGCGCACCCTGCTGCCCGTCAGCGAGACCTTCGCCGGTAAGGGAGCCGTCGTCGAGGACGGCCCGTGGAGCGTCTTCGGCGTCGGTCTCGAGGGCGCGCCCACCACCAACCGCCTCGCCGAGCGCGCCGACCTGGTGGTGCACGTCGGCACCCGTCTCACCGACTTCGCCACCGCCTCGCAGTCGCTGTTCGCGAACCCCGACGTGCGCTTCGCCTCGATCAACGTGGTCGAGCACGACGCCGTGAAGCAGGGCGCCACCGCCGTGATCGCCGACGCGAGGCTCGCGCTCGCCGCGCTCGCCGCCGAACTCGACGGCTACCGTGTGCCGGACGCGTGGGCCGACGAGGTCGAGGCCTCGCGGGCCGCCTGGCTGCCGGTGCGCGACGCCGCGCTCGATCCCGACACCCTCTTCCCGAAGCAGCAGCACCCCGAGCTGCCCGACACCGACGCCGTGCTCACCCAGGGCCAGCTCATCGGCCTCATGCAGCAGCACGCGCGGCCCGGCGACACGATCGTCGCCGCGGCGGGCGGCCCTCCCGGCGACCTGCAGAAGGTGTGGGACGCGACGGGAGGGCGCCACGCGCACCTCGAGTTCGGCTTCTCGTGCATGGGGTACGAGCTGCCCGCCGCGATGGGCGTGCGCGTCGCCGACTCCGATCCCGAGCACCGGGTCACCGCGTTCATCGGCGACGGCACCTTCGTCATGATGCCGACCGAGATCGTCACCGCGGCGCAGGAGGGCATCCCGTTCACCGTGGTCATCTCGGAGAACCACGGCTACCAGGTGATCCGGCGCCTGCAGATGTGGCGCACGGGCGAGCACTTCGGCAACGAGTTCCGCTACCGCGAGGGCGACGGGTCGCTCGCCGCGGCCGACGCCGGCCGGCTCGAGGGCGACTACCTGCGGATCGACCTGACCCGGATCGCGGCGGGCCTCGGCGCCGAGGTGCGCCGGCCCGTCACGGCCGACGAGGTGCGCGTCGCGCTCGACGAGACCCGCGGGGTGCGCGGGCCCGTGGTGATCGTGGTGCCCACGATCCCCCACGCCGACCTGCCGTCGTCGGAGGTGTGGTGGGACGTGTCGCCCGCCGAGGTGTGGGAGCGGGTCGACACCTCCGAGAAGCTGGCCGAGTACGGCGAGGGCTTCGCGATGCAGCGGTGGCACGGGTGAGCGGGCCGGATCGCGCCGCCGGCCCCCTCTCCGCCGGCCGCGGGCTGCGCGAGCGGCTGCTCTCGGGCGAGCCGACGATCGGCACGTTCCTCGGCCTCGGCTCGGTGACCGCGGCCGAGGTCTGCGCCGCCGCCGGCCTGGACTGGGTGCTCGTCGACCTCGAGCACGGCGGTGGAGACGAGGATCAGGTGGGCGCGATCGTCGCGGCCGCCGGCGCGTACGGCGCGGCCACGCTGGTGCGCGTCGAGCAGCCGGAGCGGATCCGGATCGGCCGCGTGCTCGACGCGGGCGCCGCCGGGGTGATGCTCCCGCGCATCTCGAGCGCGGCCGAGGCCGCCGAGGCGCGGCGGCATCAGCTCTATCCGCCGCAGGGCGACCGCGGCGTGGCGAGTTACAACCGCGCCGCGCGCTGGACGCTCGACACGGCCGCGCTCGACCGCTCGAACGAGCAGACGGTCGGCATCGTGCAGATCGAGACGCTCGGCGCGGTCGAGCAGTTGGACGAGATTGCAGCGACCGACGGCGCCGACGTGCTCTTCGTGGGCCCGCAGGATCTCAGCTACGCGCTCGGCGTGCCGAGACGTTTCGACGACGAGGGGTTCCAGCGGGTGCTCGACCGCGTGGTCGAGGCGTGCCGCAGGCACGGCAAGACGGCGGGCATCCTGGCGAACGACCGCGCGGGCGCCGAGCGGTACCTGGAGCGCGGCTTCGGCTTCCTCGCGGTCGGTTCGGACGCCACGCTGCTCGCCGCGACCGTGCGCGACGCGATCCCCGATGGGGTGGGGGCGCCGCGATGACCGGTCCGGCGCGAGGGGGAGCCGACGCCGTCGTGGTCGGGCTCGGCCCGGTCGATCCCGCCCTCGTGCGCCCGTTCCTGCCCGAGGGCGCGCTCTTCGTGGCCGATCCCTCGGCGGGCGACCTCGCGGTGGCCGAGGGGGCCATCGTGCGCGCCGCGTTCGACGTCGATCGCCCGCTGCTCGATCGCATGCCGCGGCTGCGGGTCGTGGCCCGCACGGGCGTGGGCGTCGAACGCGTCGACGTGGCCGCGGCGGCCGAGCGGGGGATCGCCGTCGCGGTGACGCCCGGCAGCAACAGTCGAGCCGTCGCCGAGGGGGCGTTCGCGATGGTCTGCTCGCTCGTCAAGCGGCTGGGGGAGTCGAACGCGTTCGTCGCCTCGGGGAACTGGGGGAGCGGGTCCGCGCCCGTTCCCGGCGACCTGTTCGGCAAGACCCTCGCCGTGCTCGGCTTCGGGCGGATCGGGCGGATCATCGCGGGCTTCGGCGCCGCGTTCGGCATGCGGGTGATCGTGCACGACCCGTTCGTGCGGTCGGAGGAGTACGAGAACGCGAGCCTCGAGGAAGCGGTGCGCCTCGCCGACGCGATCACCCTGCACTTGCCGGGCGGCGGCGGCGAGCTGCTGCCGATCGAGCTGCTACGCACGGCGCGGCCCGGGCTCGTGCTCGTGAACTGCGCCCGCGCCGATCTCGTGAGCGCGGCGACGCTGCGCGCCGGCCTCGACGAGGGGCTGCTCGCGGGCGTCGGTCTCGACGTGTTCGAGGTCGAGCCGGCGCGGGACCACCCCCTGGCGGGGGATCAGCGCGTGCTGCTGAGCCCGCACACCACCGGGCTCTCCGAGGGCGCCATGGCGGCTACGTTCCGCATGGCCGCGGAGGCGGTGACGGCGACGCTCGCGGGCGGATCGCCGGCCCACGTGGCCGCGGTGTAGCCGCGCGGGCCCGCGACGCGCGCAGATCGGCTCCGGCGCTCAGGCGGCGCGGTGGTCCGCCTCGGCGAAGCAGGCGAGCGCGGCCTCGCGCGCCTCGCGGAGCGCCTGCGGCAGGGGCAGGCCGCGGTGCCGATCCGAGAGCATCTCGACGCCCCAGGGCCCGTCGAAACCGGTGGCGCGCACGGCGGCGATGAACGCTGGCACGTCGAACGAGCCCTGCCCGGGCAGCAGGCGGCGTTGCACGGTGTCCTCGAAGAGGGTGCCGACGGGCTCTGCGGCAGCGTCATCGAGCTCGACCGCGAAGAGGTGCTCGCCGGGCAGGGATTCGGCGATCAGGGCGTAGTCGGTGCCGGGGCGCGCGACGTGCCAGACGTCGAGGCAGAGCCCGCCGGCCGGGTGGCCGACCCGCGTCACGAGGTCGATGCCGGCCCGCAGGTCGCGCAGGGTGCCGGCGAAGGGCAGGAACTCGAGCGCGACGCGGGTGCCGTGCTCGGCCGCCTCGGCGGCGAGCGTGGCGAAGCTCTCGGCGAGGCGATCGGGGTCGGCGGGCGCCGAGGTGTCGGGTCCCACCTTGACGGTGGCCGCCCCCGCGGCCTCGGCGGCGTCGAAGACGTCGCGTCGCACGCGGTCGGAGGCGGTTCGCCGCTCGCCGTCGGTCCACCAGTCCTCGATGAGCTCGAGCTCGAGGTGCTCGACGCCGTGATCGTCGAGCAGGCGGCGCAGCTCGCCGAGCGGGCGGGTGCGGCGGAACTCGACGAGGTCGGCGTGCACGAGCCCGAAGCCGCTCCAGCCGTCGGCTGCGGCTGCGGCGATGCGGTCGGCGACCGTGAACGGGCTGCGGGTGAGGGGCCCGGAGGGGCTGGCGGCGCCCGCCGTGGTCCAGCAGGTGGCGAGCAGTCTGGGTTCGCGGTTCACGTCGCTCCTCTGTGTGGTCGGCGGAGCCGTCCTTGACAGCGCCGCGCGGTCGTGTGATGATTTGGACCGGTCCAAGTTTACCAGGATGTTTCATCTCGGGAACAGGGATCAGGCGGTGCCGATCCCGGGCGCGTCGGCGGCGATTCGCCCCGCGCGCGGGGCGAATCGAGGCGCGGGCAGGCGTTTCGGGGCAGAATTGCGGTGTCGCCAGGTCGTTATCGAACCTTTACCGTAGATGTCGCCCGACTCGGGAAGTTGCGGTACTGTAAATCCAGAGCGCAAGCTTTGTAACGACATTAGTTCAAAAACACGATGGAGTGAAACTATGTTGAAGTCACGTATGGGCCGTTGGACCAAGTTCGGACTCGCGGGTGCGGCGGCCGCCGGTGCGCTGCTGCTCGCGGCCTGCGGATCCCCCGCGGGCGCAGGCGGCGGCGCGGCAGGCGGCGATGACGGCGGTGGCGGCTCGGATCTCGAGCCGCTGAAGGTCGCGCTCGTCACCCACGCGGCTCCCGGCGACACCTTCTGGGACACCATCCGCGCAGGCGCCGAGGATGCGGCCGAGAAGAATGCGGTCGAGCTGCTCTACAGCTCCGATCCCGACGGCGCCCGCCAGGCTCAGCTCGTGCAGCAGGCGGTCGACCAGGGGGTCGACGGCATCGTGGTCACGCTCGCGAAGGCCGACGCCATGTCGGGCGAGGTGCAGAAGGCCGTCGAGGCCGGCATCCCCGTCTTCAGCATCAACGCCGGCGAGGAGCAGTTCAAGGACATGGGCGTGCTCGCGCACTTCGGCCAGAACGAGTTCATCGCGGGCCAGGCCGCGGGCGAGCAGTTCAACAACGCCGGCCTGAAGCGCGTCATCTGCGTCATCCAGGAGCAGGGCCACGTCGGCCTCGAGTCGCGCTGCGAGGGTCTCGCCGACACCTTCACCGGCACCTCCGAGGTGCTGTACGTGCAGGGCACCGACATGACCAACGTCGCCTCGACCATCACGTCGAAACTGCAGACCAACTCCGATATCGACGGCGTGCTCACCCTGGGCGCACCGTTCGCGCTCACCGCGCAGGATTCGATCGCCGACGCGGGTTCGAGCGCGCTGCTCGCGACGACCGACCTCAACGGCGACGTCTACAACGCGATCAAGGACGGCTCGATCCTCTTCGGCATCGACCAGCAGCCGTTCCTGCAGGGCTACTCCAGCGTCGAGGCCGTGCGCCTGTACAAGCAGGGCGGCTACGTGCTCGGCGGCGGCCAGGCCGTGCTCACCGGCCCCGCGGTGGTCAACGCCGACAACCTCGACAGCGTCGCCGCACAGTTCGAGTAAGCAGGCGGCGGGATCTCTCACATGTCTACGACAACAGCCCCCAAGGCTGACGAGCGGCTGGCCTCCGGCAACCTGTTCACCAGGTTCTTCACCAAGCCGGAGGCCGGCGCCACCGCCGCAGCACTGGTCCTCGTGATCATGTTCGCGGCGGTCGCGCCCCAGTTCACGAAGCCGGAGTCGATCGCCACGATCCTCTACGGCGCCTCGACCGTCGGCATCATGGCCGTCGGCGTCTCGCTGCTCATGATCGGCGGCGAGGTCGACCTCTCCGCCGGCGTGGGCGTGGTCTTCTCGGCGCTCTCCGCGTCGCTCTTCCTGTACTGGTTCGGCGGCAACGTGTGGATCGGGGTGATAGTCGGCCTCTTCACGTCTCTGCTGCTCGGATTCGTCAACGGGTGGTTGCTCACGAAGACGAAACTCTCCAGCTTCATCATCACGCTGGCGACGTTCTTCATGATCACCGGCCTGAATCTCGGCGTGACCCGCGCGATCACGGGCGGCGTCGCCGCCCCCTCGATCGAGCAGTGGCCCGGCTTCGAGTCGGCCGCGGCGGTCTTCGCCTCCGACATCCCCGTCTTCGGCGTCAAGGTCAAGATCACGGTGTTCTACTGGATCCTGCTCGTGATCATCGCGACCTGGATCCTGCAGCGCACGAAGACCGGCAACTGGATCTTCTCGAGCGGCGGCGCGCCGGACGCGGCCCGCGCCGTGGGCGTGCCCGTGGTGTGGACCAAGATCGGCCTCTACATGGGCGTGAGCTTCTGCGCCTGGCTGCTCGGCATGCACCAGCTGTTCGCCTTCAAGACGGTGCAGTCCGGCGAGGGCATCGGCAACGAGTTCCTCTACATCATCGCCGCGGTCGTCGGCGGCTGCCTCATGACGGGCGGCTACGGCAGCGCGATCGGCGGCGCGATCGGCGCCCTCATCTACGGCATGGCGCTCAAGGGCGTCGTATACGCGGAGTGGAACCCCGACTGGCTGAAGTTCTTCCTCGGCGCGATGCTCCTCGGGGCGACCGTGCTGAACTTCACGCTGCAGCGCCGCGCGGGCAAGGGAGGCAGGAAATGAACGCCACCGCAACGGTCGAGCCGAAGACCGGCGCGCCGCTCGTCGAGCTTCGCGAGGCGGGCAAGCGCTACGGCAACATCATCGCGCTGCGCGACGTGAGCCTGAAGGTGAGCCCGGGAGAGGTGATGTGCGTGCTCGGCGACAACGGCGCCGGCAAGTCGACGCTCATCAAGATCATCGCGGGTCTGCACCAGAACACCGAGGGCGCCTATCTCGTCGAGGGTGAGGAGGTGAAGTTCGGCTCCCCCCGCGAGGCGCTCAACCGCGGCATCGCCACGGTCTACCAGGATCTCGCGGTCGCGCCGCTCATGCCGGTGTGGCGCAACTTCTTCCTCGGCTCCGAGGTGACGAAGGGGTGGGGGCCGTTCCGCCGGCTCGACGTCGACTTCATGCGGAAGACGGCGAAGAAGGAACTGCTCGACATGGGCATCGATCTGCGCGACGTGGATCAGCCGATCGGCACCCTCTCGGGGGGCGAGCGCCAGTGCGTCGCCATCGCCCGAGCCGTGTACTTCGGCGCGAAGGTGCTGATCCTCGACGAGCCGACCGCCGCGCTCGGCGTGAAGCAGTCGGGTGTCGTGCTGCGCTACATCATCCAGGCGCGCGACCGCGGTCTGGGCGTGATCTTCATCACGCACAACCCGCACCACGCCTACCCCGTGGGAGACCGGTTCCTGCTGCTGAAGCGCGGCCAGAGCATCGGCTACCACGAGAAGTCGGAGATCTCGCTCGAGGAGCTGACCGGCCTGATGGCGGGCGGCGCCGAGCTCGAGCAGCTGGTGCACGAGCTGCGTCAGGTGGGCACCAGCACCGACACGGTGCGCACGATCCGCAACGAGATCGAAGGGGACACCGCCGCGGGTGTCGGCCACGTGCCGGTCACGGAGGCCGTGACGGCGATCCCCATGGAAGAGGACGACGGCCGATAGGCCGCCCCCGTGGTGAACGGGGTGACCGCTCGAGCGTTCGAGCGGTCACCCCGTTCACGTGCGCGCCGTTCGAGAGGAGCCCCGCATGTCCGGTCATCGCCGTCTTCGGGGCGCGATCCTGATCGCCGCCCTCGTGTGCGGGGGATTCGGGATCGGCGTCAGCGAGTTCATCGTGATGGGGCTGCTGCCGCAGATCGCCGCGGATCTGCTGCCGACGCTGTACGCGAGTCGCCCGGAGGCGGCGCTGGCGGCGAGCGGCGGGCTCGCCTCGGCCTACGCGCTGGGCGTGGTGGCGGGCATGGTGTCGACGCCGATCGTGATCCGACGCCTGTCCGAGCGCGGCGCCCTGCTCGTCTGCGCGGGCGGCATGCTGCTCTTCACCGTGCTCACGGCGTTCGCCCCGTCGCTGCCGGTGGCGCTCGCGCTGCGGTTCCTCGCGGCGCTCACGCACGCGAGCTTCATCGGGGTGGGTGCGATGGCGGTCGCGCACATGCTCGGGCACACGCGCTACGGCCGGGGTTCGGCGATCGTGCACGGCGGGCTCGCCGCGGCGAACCTGCTGGGGGTGCCGGTGCTCACGGCGATGGGGCAGGCGGCCGACTGGCGGCTGATCGTGGGCGGCGCGTCGCTGCTGTTCGCGGTGCCGTTCGTGGCGCTGCTGTGCGTCGCACCGCCTGCGCGGGCGGTGTACGAGCCGGGGGCTGCGGTCGGCGGCCGTCGACCGGCGCCCGGGCTGTTCGTGCTCGGGGCTGCGGCGGTGCTGGTCGCCGCGAGCGGGTTCGCGGTCGTCACCTACGTCGCCCCCGTCATCGGGTGGGTGCAGGGCGGCGGGGGCCCGCTGACGACGGCGTGGGCGATGCTCGCATTCGGGATCGGCATGAACCTCGGCAACTTCGGCGCCGGGTGGCTGGCGGATCGGGCTGCGGTCGCGGCGTTCTGGGTCGCGGGAGGCGCGGGCGCGGTCGGGGCGTGCCTGCTGCTGGTGCCGGGCATCGGCTGGGCGGGCGCGGCGGCGGGGCTGCTGCTGATCGGCGCGATGCTGGGCGGGGGCAGCCCCGCGGGCCAGGTGCTGTTCCTGCGCGAGCTGCGCCGCTTTCCGCGGCTCGCGTCGTCGATGCCGTCGGGCACCGCGAACCTCGGCAGCTTCGTCGGGTCGCTCGCGGGCGCGGGGCTGCTCGCGGGCGTCGGCCCGGGCGCACTGCCGTATGGGGCGCTGGGGCTGCTCGGGATCGGGCTGCTGCTGTTCGCGGTGCGCGGGATCCGCGGCCCGTTCTTCGGCGCTGACCGGTGATTCGGATCGAGGCCCGCGATCCGCTCCGAGATGCGGGTGAGCTCCGAAGCGCGGGCGGAACGCGCCGACCGTGTTGACAGCCCCAACGCCTTGTCCTTACAATTTGGACCGGTCCATAATTCGTGCCGACCGAGCCGCGACGACGCACGGTGCCCAGCACCTCGACTGAAAGAACCACGATCATGCAGACGAACGAAGACGGCACCACCACGATCGGCGTCGGGCTCATCAGCGTGGGCTGGATGGGGCAGCTGCACAGCCGTGCCTACGCGAACCTGCGCTACGCCTACCCCGACCTCAAGATCCGCCCCCGTCTCGTGCACGCGGCCGATCCCGCCCCCGCCCGCGCCGAGGAGGCCGTCGAGGTGCTCGGCTACGAGCGGGCCTCGGCCGACTACCGCGATGTGCTGAACGACCCCGAGGTCGATGTCGTCTCGATCTGCGCCCCCAACTTCCTGCACGCAGAGATCGGCGTCGCCGCCGCGCGCGCCGGCAAGCACTTCTGGATCGAGAAGCCGGTCGGCCGAGGCGAGCACGAGACCCGCGAGGTGGCCGAGGCCGCTGCCGAGGCCGGCGTCGTCTCGTCGATCGGCTTCAACTACCGGCACGCGCCCGCCGTCGAGTATCTGCGCGAGCTCGTCGCCGAGGGCCGGCTCGGCCGCGTCACCAACGTGCGCGGCCAGATGTTCGCCGACTACTCGGCCGACCCCCGCGGTGCGCTGTCGTGGCGCTTCGTGCGCGGCCTCGCCGGCAACGGGGTGCTGGGCGACCTGATGGGGCACCTCGTCGACCTCGTGCAGTACGCGCTCGGCCCGATCCACGAGGTCAGTGCGCTCACCTCGACCGTCTACATCGAGCGCCCCGAGCTGCCCATGGGCACCGGCACGCACTTCGCCGTCATCGAGGACGGCGAGATGAAGCCCGTCGAGAACGAGGACTACGCCGCGATGCTCGTGCGCCTCTCGGACGACGCCTCGGCCTCGGGCGCGGTCGGCACGCTCGAGGCGTCGCGCGTCGCGGTCGGCCCGCGCGCCAGTTACGGCATCGAGGTCTACGGCACCGAGGGCTCGGCCCACTGGGACTTCGAACGCATGAACGAGCTGCACCTCTCGGGCGGCCTCGGCGCCGAGAACCAGGGCTACACCCGCATCATGGCCCGCCCCGGCATGGGCGACTTCGGCCGCTTCCAGCCCGGCGCCGGCACCGCGATGGGCTACGACGACCTCAAGGTGATCGAGGCGAAGAAGTTCCTGCAGGCCGTGCTCGGACGCGAGGCGCTGAACTCGAACATCCAGGACGCGCTGTCGGCCGCGCAGGTCGTCACCGCGGCCGAGCGCTCCGCCGAGTCGCGCGGCTGGGAGCAGAGCTCCCCGGTCGCCGGCACGACCGCCTCGACGCGGGTCTGATCCGCCCCGAGCCCACCGCCGCTCCCCTCGCCCGGCCGGGGAGCGGGAGCACCCGCACCGACGAAGGAGTCACCATGAACGCACGCATCGCATCCGCGCCCATCAGCTGGGGCGTCATCGAGGTTCCCGACTGGGGGGTGCAGCTCGACCGCGAGCGGGTGCTCTCGGAGATGGTGGGCCTCGGGATCGCGGCCACCGAATTCGGGCCCGAGGGCTTCCTGCCCGACGCGCCGGCCGAGCGGGCCGCGGCGCTCGCCGAGGCCGGTCTGCAGGCGGTCGGCGGGTTCTTCCCCGTGGTGCTGCACCGGGCCGACGAGGATCCGCTGCCCGCCATCGAGCGCGAGCTCGAGGCGTACGAGGCGGCCGGCGCCGGCACCATGGTGCTGTCGGCCGTGACGGGCGAGGAGGGCTACGACGGCGCCGCCGAGCTGAGCGACGAGGAGTGGGCGGCCCTGCTCGCGAACCTCGACCGCGCGCTCGACGCCGCGGCCGCGGTGGGCGTCGTGGCCACCCTGCACCCGCACCTCGGCACGGTCGTCGAGACGCCCGAGGCGGTCGCGCGCGTGGTCGAGGGGTCGCGCATCGGACTCTGCCTCGACACCGGCCACTACACGCTGGGCGGCGGCGACCCCGTCGACTTCGTGACGCGGCACGCCGACCGCATCGTGCACGCCCACCTCAAGGATGTGAGCCTCGACGTCGCGGGCCGGGTGCGCGCCGGCGAGATCGACTACCGCGAGGGGGTGCGGCAGGGCATGTACCGGGCGCTCGGCTCCGGCGACGCCCGCATCGGCGAGATCGTCGCCGCCCTGCGCGGCGCGGGCTACGACGGCTGGTACGTGCTCGAGCAGGACACGGTGGTCGAGAACGACGACGACGCGGTGCGCGCGCTCGACAACGCGCGCCGCAGCGTCGAGTTCATCCGGCAGGCGGTCGCGGCGTGAGCGAGCCGCTGAGGATCGGACTGCTGGGCGCCTCGCGCATCGCCGAACTCGCGATCACCGACGCGAGCCGCGCGACGGGCGATGTGCGGGCCGCGGTCGCGGCGCGGGATCCCGAGCGCGCCCGCGCCTACGCCGCCGAGCACGGCTACGACGGCATCCGCGAGAGCTACGAGGCGCTCGTCGCCGACGACTCGCTCGACCTGATCTACATCGGCCTGCCGAACGGTCTGCACGCCGAGTGGACGGCGAGGGCGCTCGAGGCCGGGCGCTCGGTGCTGGTCGAGAAGCCCTTCGCGGCGAACCTGGCCGAGTTCGACGCCGTCGCGTCGCGGCTCGCGAGCTCGAGCGGCTGGGCCTGGGAGGCGTTCCACTACGCCGACCATCCCGCGGTGCAGCGCCTGGTCGACCTGGTGCGGCACGGCGACGCCGGAGCCGGCCTTTCGGAGGGCATCGGCGAGCTGCGCGAGGTCGAGGTGCGCATGCACATGCCCGCCCCGCCCGCGAGCGACCCGCGCTGGAGCTTCGAGCTCGCCGGCGGCACCATGATGGATCTCGGCTGCTACGCCCTGAACGCCCTGCTGCTGCTCGGCGACGCGATGGGCGCGCCGGTCGAGCTGGAGACGGCGGAGGCGGAGCCGTACGCGGGCGACGAGCGGGTCGACGCCGCCGTCGACGCGCGGCTGACGCTCGGCGACGTGCCCGCGACGGTGCGCACGAGCATGAACAGCCCCCGGTGGGACTTCGGCCTGCGGGTGACGGGCAGCCTGGGCGAGGTGCTGCTGCCGAACTTCGTGAAGCCGCAGGAGGACGACCGTCTGATCGTGCGCACGACGACGGGGGCCGGTGTCGAGGAGCGCGTGGAGCGCGCCGGCACGGTCTCGTCGTACGCGTACCAGCTGCGCAGGATCCGCCGCGAGCTGCGGGGCGGCGAGCGCCCCGCCGAGCCGCTCGCGCGATCCCGCCGCACGATGGCGCTCATCGATGCGATCTACACGGCGAGCGGCCTGCCGCTGCGCCCCGGCCGGCTCGACTGAACCCTCGGTGAGAGATCCGGCTTCGGTGCGTCGCCGTTTCCCTCACCGAAGCTGGATCTCTCACCGAACCCGAACTTGCGAGGAGAACGCACATGCAGAACCTGATGGCGGGCAAGATCCTGCTGGTGACCGGCGGCACGCAGGGCCTCGGCCTCGCGATCGCCGAGGCGGCGGCGCGGGAGGGCGCGACGGGGATCGCGATCGTGGGCCGCAGCGCGGAGAAGGCCGAGCGGGCCGCGGCCGCGATCCGGGATCGCGCGATCGGGGGCGGCCCCGAAGGCGCGGCGCGCGCCGAGTCGGGCGTCGAGGTGCTGGCGATCGCGGCCGATCTGGCCGCCCCGGGCGAGGCCGAGCGCACCGTGACCGAGACGATCGAGCGCTTCGGCCGCGTCGACAGCCTGGTGAACGCCGCGGGCGCGACGAGCCGCGGCACCCTGCTCGACACGACGCGGGAGCTGCTCGACGAGCACCTGGCCGTGAACCTCGTGGCGCCCTTCATGACGATGCAGGCGGCGGTGCTCGACATGCGGCGGCGTGGTGCGCCCGGCACGATCCTGAACATCATCTCGATGGCGATGCACGGCGGTCAGCCCTATCTCGCGCCCTACACCGCGTCGAAGGCCGGGCTCGCGGGGCTCACCCGCAACGCCGCGTTCGCGCACCGATTCGACCGCGTTCGCATCAACGGCCTCAACATCGGGTGGACGGCCACGCCCGGCGAGACGGTCACGCAGCGCACGTTCCACGGCGCCGACGCCGACTGGCTCGCCCGGGCCGAGGCGGCGCAGCCGATGGGGAAGCTGGGGCAGCCGGACGAGATCGCCGATGCGGTCGTGTTCCTGCTGAGCGAGCGCAGCGGCGTGGTGACGGGGTCGATCATCGACTGGGACCAGAACGTGCCCGGCGCCTACGATCAGTAGACGCCGGGCGATCATCGAAAGCGGATTCGTGAGAACAGAGGAGCAGCGCATGAGGATCGGCATCATCGGCACGGGCGTGATGGGAGCCTTCCACGCGCAGTGCCTGCACGCGCAGGTCTCGGGTGCGACGGTCACCGCGGTGGCCGATCCCGACCCCGAGCGCGCCGGCGCCGCGGCGGCCGCGATCGGCGCGATCGCGCTGAGCGACCCGCACGAACTCATCGCCCACCCCGAGGTCGACGCGGTGCTCATCGCGTCGCCCGATTTCCTGCACGCCGAGCAGACGCTCGCCTGCATCGCCGCGGGCAAGCCCACGCTCTGCGAGAAGCCGCTCTCGTACTCGGTCGACGAGGCCGAGCGGGTGGTGGCGGCGCACCGTGCGGCGGTGGGCGAGGGCGGATCCCGAGGGCGCGCGGCGTCCGAGGGCGCGACCGGTGCGGTCGCTACGGCAGCCCACGGCGCGCCGCGAGGCGCCGGCATTCCGCTCGTGCACCAGGGCTTCATGCGCCGCTTCGACCCCGACTACGTCGCGCAGAAGCGCGCCGTCGCCTCCGGCGCGCACGGCCGGCCCGTGATGGTGCGCTCGGTGGGGCGCGGCGTCTCGTCGGGCCCCGGTGCCACCGACGAGTCGGTGATCTTCAACTCGGCGATCCACGACCTCGACCTCGTGCCGTGGCTGCTCGACTCGCCCGTCACCGAGGTGAGCTGGCACGCGCCGGCCGCGCCGAGCGCGACGGGCGGCGGCCTGCGCGACCCCTTCCTGCTGCTGCTGCGCACGGCCGACGGCGCGCTGTCGACCGTCGAGATCTTCCTGAACGCGCGCTACGGCTACGACATGCGCTGCGAGGTCGTCTGCGAGACGGGCGCGGTGGCGATCACCGAGCCGCACCGGCTCGCGGTCTCGTCGGCGCTCACCACGAGCACCGGCATCCCCGACGACTTCAGGCCCCGCTTCGCGGAGGCGTACCGCCTCGAGCTGCAGGAGTGGGTGACCGCCCTGAACGAGGGCCGCGCACCCGCGCTCGCGACCGTCGAGGACGGCGCGACCGCCACCCGCGTCGCCGCCGCCGCGGTGGCGTCGATGCGGGCCGGCGGCGCGTTCGCGCCCGTGGCGCAGGCCGGGGGCGCGCGATGAGCGAGCGGGTGATGCCGCAGCCGGTCGTGCCCGACCCGCACGCCGGCCCCTCGCTGCGCTGGGCGATCCTCGGCACCGGCTGGATCGCGGCCCGCTTCGTGGAGGCGCTGCAGCAGCACACCTCGCAGCGCGTCGTCGCGGTCGGATCGCGCACCGCTGCCCGCGCCGAGGAGTTCGCGGCCCGATACGGCATCGAGCGGGCCTGCGGCGGCTACGAGGAACTCGTGGCGAGCGATGCCGACATCGTCTACGTGGCGACCGGGCACCTCGACCACTTCGCGCACGCGTCGCTCGCGCTCGCGGCCGGCAAGCCGGTGCTCATCGAGAAGCCGATGACGCCGCGGCTCGCCGAGGCGCGAGCGCTCGCGGCCTACGCGCGATCGAGAGGGCTGTTCGCCATGGAGGCGGTGTGGTCGCTCGCGCTGCCGCGGTTCTCGGTGGTGCGCCAGGTGCTCGAGCGGGGCCTGCTCGGCGACGTCGTCGAGGTGCACGCGAACCTCGGCGAGCGCCTCGTGGGCCATCACCGCGCGATGGACCCCGCGCAGGGCGGCGGCGCGATGAACGACATCGGCACCTACGTGATGATGTTCGCGAACGAGGCGCTGCCCGGCCTGCGGGTGCTCGCCGCGCACGGGCAGCGCTGCGCGGCCCCCGGGGCGCAGGGGCGGGGCGCGATCGGTCAGTTCCACGCGCTGCTGGGCGACGACGCGGATCGCCAGGCGACCGTGAGCGCCTCGATGCTGGCGGATACGCCCACGGCGGCCTACATCGCGGGCACCGAGGCGACGCTCTCGCTCGACGCGCCCTTCTACCAGCCCGGCGGGGTGACGGTGCGCTTCCACGACGGCGAGCAGTTGCGCTACGAGGAGCCCGCGCTCGCGCACACCCAGCTGTTCTGGGAGGCGCTCGAGGCGGCCCGCTGCATCGACGCCGGGCTCACGGAGTCGCCGCTGCGCCCGCTCGACCGGACGCTCGCGACGCTCGCGCTCATGGAGCAGGCGCGCGAGCTGATGGGCGACCCGATCGACCCGCTGCCGTAGGGGTTGCCGGACACGTCCCCGGGGCGGGGGCTCGGGACGCGCTGAGGCGGATGCCGGGCCGCTCAGGCCGCGGTGAGCTGCGCCGCGAGCTGCAGCAGCAGGGGCTCCGAGCCGGGGCGGCCGATCAGCTGGGCGCCCATCGGGAGCCGCCCGGCCCCGTCGGGGTTCGGCGCGTCGAGCATCGGCACCGCGATCGCGGGCAGGCCCGAGACGTTGACCATCGAGGTGAAGGGCGTCCACTCGCACTGCGCGCGGTAGTCGGCGTCGGCGTCGAGCTCGGCGAAGGCCCCGATGCGCGGCGGCAGCGCTGCGAGTCCGGGCGTGAGCACCACGTCGTACCGGCCCCACTCGGCGCGCAGGCCCGCCGCGATGCCCCGCAGCTCCTCGGCGGCGCGCAGGTGGGTCTCGCGGGGCGTCGCGATGGCGCGCTCGCGGAAGACGCGCGTGAACGGCGTGAGGCGCGCCTCGGCCTCGGGGGTCAGTTCGATGAGCGAGAGCCCGGCCATCCAGCAGCTCGTGAAGACCTCGGTGTAGCGCGGGTCGTAGGCGATCGACGCCTGCTCGACGTGGTGCCCGTGCGCGGCGAGCCCGGCCGCGGCGGCCTCGTAGGCGGCGCGCGCCTCTGCCGAGATCGGGGTGGGGTGCGCCGCTTCGAAGGGCGAGGCGGCGCTCATGCCGATGCGCAGGCCCGTCAGCCCCTCCGCCTCGCGCACGGCGGCGAGAGCGGGCGTCGGCGAGCCCGTCATGGCGTCGAGCAGCAGCGCCGCGTCTTCGACCGTGCGGGCGAGCGGGCCGCTCACCACGAGCTTCGGCGCCCCGAAGTCGTCGAGGGGGCCGCCGATCACGTCGGTGGGCACGGTGCCGAGGCCCGGCTTCAGTCCGATCAGCCCGCAGGCGAGGGCGGGGATGCGGATCGAGCCGCCCCCGTCGCTGCCCGGGGCGACGGGCAGCAGGCCGGCGGCGACCGAGGCGGCGCTGCCGCCCGACGAGCCGCCGGGCGTGCGCTCGGGGTCGAACGGGTTGCGCGCCGGCGCCGCGACCAGGTTCTCGGAGTAGGCGTTGAGGCCGAGCTCGGGCACCTGCGTCTTGCCGAGCGAGACGGTTCCGGCTGCGCGCAGCACGGCGACGCCGGTGTGATCGTGCTCGGCGACGGCCGCGGGCAGGGCGGCCGTGCCGCGCGTGGTGGGAGCGCCCGCCACCTCGACGAGGTCCTTGTGCGCGATCGGCAGACCGTGCAGCGCGGGCAGAGCGCCCGGCACGGCGCGCTCCTCGGGCGTGAGCGCCGCGAACCGGGCGTCGGCGGCCGAAGCCTCGGCGAGCGCCTGCTCGGCGGTCACGGTGACGAAGGCGCCGAGGTCGGGGCGCTCGGCGATGCGGCCGAGGAAGTGCTCGGCGGTCTCGCGCGCGGAGATCCCGCCGGTGCGCAGGGCGGTCTGCAGGTCGACGGCGGTGCCGGGGAATTCGCTCATACCGCCACTCTAAGCGCTGGTCTTCCGCGCTCGCCTCCCGAGGCGCGGCGGGGTACGGCTGGGTCGTGGAGGGGGAAGCGGCGCGGGCGCCTGCATCGCCGTTGTTGCGAACGATTATCAGAGTCCGCTAGAGTGATACTCGTTCTCATCTAGAAAGTGCAGCATGCCCCACACCTCACACACGCTCCGTTTCGCGAAGCCCGCCGTGCTCGGCGGCGCCGCGCTCGCCGCCGCTCTGCTGCTCACCTCGTGCAGCGGATCGGCCGAGGCCGGCGGCGGATCCGGCGAGCTCAAGGTCGTCGCGACCACCACCCAGCTCACCGACTTCGCCGGACAGGTCGGCGGCGACGACATCGAGCTCACCGGCCTGCTCGCCCCCGGAGGCTCCGCCCACCACTTCGATCCCACCCCGGCCGATCTGCTCGCCCTGGGCGAGGCCGACGTGCTCATCGTCAACGGCGCCGGGCTCGAGACCTTCATCGACAGCGCCATCGAGGCGTCGGGCTTCGACGGCGAGGTCGTCACCGCGGCCGACGGCCTCGATCCCGAGCTGCTGCGCGAGATCACCGCGGAGGGCGGCGAGGCCCACGATCATGATCACGATCATGCCGAAGAGGATCACGCGCACGCCGACGACGAGGCCGACGCGCACGCCCACGACGAGGCCGAGGGCGACCACGCTCACGACGACCACGCCGAGGAGGAGCACGACCACGACCACGGCGACGTGAACCCCCACATCTGGACCAGCCCCCGCAACGCATCCGGCATGGTGCGGGAGATCGCCGCGGGCCTCGGCGAGGCCGACCCCGCGCACGCCGACGACTACGCCGCGCGCGCCGAGGCGTACTTCCAGCAGCTCGGCGACCTCGACACCTGGGTCACTGCGCAGTTCGAGCGCGTGCCCGCCGAGGATCGCGTGCTCGTGAGCGGCCACGACTCGCTGCGCTACTACCTCCACGACTACGGTATCGAGTTCGCGGGATCGATCCTGCCGAGCTTCGAGGACAACGCCGAGCCGAGCGCGGCCGACATCGACGCCCTCGTGGCCTCGATCAAGGAGCACGGCGTGAAGGCCGTCTTCGTCGAGTCGTCGATGAGCCCGAAGCTGGCGCAGACGATCGCCTCCGAGGCGGGCGTCGAGGTCGTCGACGCCGAGGCGCTCTACGCCGACTCGCTCGGCGCTCCGGGCGACGGCGACGGCGACGTCAGCACCGACACCTACATCGGTGCCACCGTGCACAACACGCGTGTGATCCTCGAAGCCTGGGGCGTTGCGCCCGAGCCGCTTCCCGCTAGTCTGCAAGGGTGACAGCCGCACCCTCCGCCTCCGAAGCCGCGCTCGTCCTCGACGGCGCGGCATTCGGCTATGCCGGCGAGACCCGCGTCGAGCGGCTCTCGCTCGACGTGCCGCGCGGTGCGGCCGTGGCGCTGATCGGTCCCAACGGCTCGGGCAAGTCGACGCTGCTGCGCGGCATCCTGGGGCTGGCCGAGCTCACGGCGGGCGAGGTGCGCGTGCTGGGCGGCTCGCCGGATCGGGCCCGGCGCAGCATCGGCACGCTGCCGCAGGCCGACAGCCGGGACACGACGCTGCCGGTGAGTCTGCGCCAGGTGGTGACGATGGGGCTGTACCGCTCGCGGGGGGCGCTGCGACCCATCGGCCGCGAGGGGCGCGCCGCGGTGGCCGCGGCTCTGGAGCGCGTCGGGCTCGCCGCGTTCGCGGGGCGCCGCTTCGGCGAGCTGTCGGGCGGCCAGCAGCAGCGCGGCATCCTGGCCCGGGCACTCGTGTCGGATCCGCAGCTGCTGCTGCTCGACGAGCCGTTCAACGGACTGGATCGCGAGAACCGCGATGCGCTGCTGCGCCTGGTGCGCGAGCTGCGCGACGAGGGCCGCACCGTGATCGTGTCGACGCACGACCTCGAGATCGCGCAGCAGGCCTGCACGCACGTGCTGCTGCTGGCGAGCGGCCACACGCCGGATCAGCCGGGGCACCCCGCCGCGTTCGGCCCGCTCGACGAGGCGCTCACGCTCGACGCGGTGCAGCACGCCTTCCAGGACACCACGGTCGAGCTCGACCACCACACCGTCACCACGACCCGGGAGACCGAGTAGTGGTCGTTCTGATCGCGTCGTCCGCGCTCGAGATCTTCGCACTGCCGTTCATGTGGCGCGCGCTCGTGACGGTTGCGATCCTCGCGGTCGCAGCGGGGGTGGTGGGCCTCTTCATCAGCTTCCGCGAGCTCGAGTTCGTGAGCGACGGCCTCGTGCACGCGGTCTTCCCGGGGCTCGTGGTGGGGGCGGCGCTCGGCGGCACCGCGGGCGTGCTGCCCGGCGCGGTGGTCGCCGCCCTGCTGGCGGCGGTGCTGTTCACGGTGATCGAGCGGCGCGGGATCGGGGCCGACGCGGCGATCGCGGTGGTGCTCACGGGCCTGTTCAGCCTGGGCGTGGTGCTCGTCTCGCGACAGGAGGGCTACGTCTCGCAGCTGCAGGAGCTGCTCTTCGGCCGCCTGCTCACGGTGACGTCGGCGCAGCTCTGGCAGATCCTGGTGGTGGCCGTCGCGGCGATCCTGATCGTGCTCGTCACGCGCCGTGCGCAGCTCTTCCGCGCCTTCGACCCGGCCGGCTTCGAGGCCGCGGGGTTCCGCACGCTGCGCACCGACCTCGCGCTCGGCGTCGCGGTGGCGCTGCTCACGGTGGCCGGGGTGCAGGCCCTCGGCGTGCTCATGGTGGTGGCGCTGCTGACGGTGCCCATGGCCGCGGCCCGCCTGATCTCGCGCGGATTCGCGCTGCTCATCCCGATCGCGATCCTGCTGCCGCTGCTCGCGGGCGCGGCGGGGCTGTGGTTGTCGTTCGAGTGGTCGGTGGGCGCGGGGGCGACGGTCTCGCCCGGCTCGGTGGTCGTGCTGCTGCTCATCGCCGTGTACCTGCTGGCGGCGGCGGTGCGCACAGTGCGGGATCGGGTGCGCGCATGAACTACTTCGCGCTCGCGGCCGTCGAGCTGATCCTGCTCGGCCTGCTCTCGGGTCTGGCCGGCACGCTCATCGTGCTGCGCCGCCGCTCGTTCTTCGCGGTCGCGCTGAGTCACGCGACGTTCCCGGGGGGCGTGGTCTTCGCGGTGCTCGGCTGGAATCTGCTGCTCGGGCAGGCCCTGTTCGCGCTGCTGCTCGTGCTGGTGATGACGCTGCTCTCGCGCATCCCGGGGCAGGGCCGGCAGGTGGCGAGCGGTGTGGTGCTCTCGCTCGGCTTCGCGCTGGGCACACTGCTGTCGAGCCTCAACCCGGGCCTCGGGGTGCCGGTCGAGGCGCTGCTCGTGGGTTCGCCGCTCGGGGTGACCGCGAGCGACGTGGGAATCACCGCGGTGGTGCTGGTGCTCGTCGCGGGTGTGCTCGCGGCGGCGCGGCGCCCGATCCTGTTCCACACCTTCGACCCCGTCGGGTTCGCGGCCGCGGGCTTCCGCGCCTGGCCCGTCGAGCTCGTGGTGTCGGGGGTGGTGGCCGCCTCGGTGGTGGTGGCGATGCCGGCTGTGGGGGCGATCTTGGGCGTCGCGGTGCTCATCGGCCCGGCGGCCGCAGCGAGGGCGCTGACGTCGCGGATCGAGTGGCTGCCGCCGATCGCGGCCGGCATCGGCGTCGCGGGCGGGCTCGTCGGGCTGTGGGCGTCGCGGGAGTTCGGGATCGCGGCGGGCGGATCCGTGGGGCTCGTGATGACGGCGATGTTCCTCGTGGCGCTCGCGATCCGCGCCCTGCTGCCGCGCCGCGGGGCGGGGCGCTCCGGGGCCGCCGTGGGCGCCGCGTCGGCGATGGGCGTGCCGGAGGCGCCGGGATCGCACGCGGGCTGAGCCGTGCTCACCCGCGTGGTGCCCGAATCGAGGGAACTTCGCTACGGTTGAGGGCAGATGCGGGGGTCGCTCCCCGGGAGAGGAGGCGCGCTGTGCAGCCGAAACGGAACACGTGGCAGCGCGAGGCGGTGCGCGCGGCCCTGGCCGAGGCGCGCGGGTTCGTGAGCGCGCAGCAGCTGCACCAGGAGCTGCGCGACGGCGGGTCGACGATCGGTCTCGCGACCGTGTACCGTGCGCTCGCCAGCCTCACCGACACGGGCGAGGCCGATTCGCTGCAGTCGCCCGAGGGCGAGAACCTGTTCCGCTCGTGCACGATGACGGGCCACCACCACCACCTCATCTGCCGCAGCTGCGGCGACACCCGCGAGCTCTCCGCCACCGTGGTGGAGGAGTGGACGCGCAAGGTCGGGGCCGAGCACGGCTTCACCGAGATCGAGCACGTGGTCGACCTCTTCGGCCTCTGCGAGCGCTGCCGTGCGAAGGCGTCGACGCAGGTCGCGGCCGGGGAGTGACAGAACGATAACGATTGCCGTCGGGGTGATGCCCTCGGCGCCGCGAGCTCGCAATTCGGGTCGACGCGCGTGATTTATGCCCTGTGATCAGGTGTTTCGGCAAATTATACAGAGGTGTCGCCTCCCGCCGCAAGCCCTCCCACCGAGCTGAGGCCGCTGCCTACGATCGGCCCATGGGAAAGACGACAGCGGTCAGAGTAGTCCGCGATGATCGCGAACCGCTCGTGATCATGGACGCGGTCAACAAGCACTACGGCGAGCTGCACGTGCTCAACGACATCAACACCCAGGTCGGCCGCGGCGAGGTGGTGGTCGTGCTCGGGCCGTCGGGATCGGGCAAGTCGACCCTGTGCCGCGCCATCAACCGCCTCGAGACGATCGACTCCGGCACCATCACGATCGACGGCGTGCCGCTGCCCGAGGAGGGCAAGGGCCTCGCGAAGCTGCGAGCCGACGTGGGCATGGTGTTCCAGGCCTTCAACCTCTTCGCGCACAAGACGATCCTCGAGAACGTCACGCTCGGCCCCGTCAAGGTGCGCGGCCTCGGCCGCAAGGCGGCCGAGGAGCGGGCGATGGCCCTGCTCGATCGGGTGGGCATCGCCGACCAGGCGCGCAAGCTGCCTTCCCAGCTCTCGGGCGGTCAGCAGCAGCGGGCGGCGATCGCCCGCTCCCTCGCGATGGAGCCCAAGCTGATCCTGCTCGACGAGCCGACGAGCGCCCTCGACCCCGAGATGATCAACGAGGTGCTCGACGTGATGATCGGCCTCGCGAACGACGGCATGACGATGGTCGCGGTCACGCACGAGATGGGCTTCGCCCGCAGGGCCGCCGACCGGATCCTCTTCATGGCCGACGGCCAGATCGTCGAGGAGGCGACCCCCGAGCAGTTCTTCACCGACCCCCAGACGTCTCGAGCGCAGGACTTCCTGTCGAAGATCCTGGGCCACTGATCCTGGCGCGCAACCGTGCGCGTCCGTACCGAAATCGAACGGCCGGCACCCCCGGCACCGACGAAGAGAAAGTAGGAAATGATGCGAATCACCAAGTACGCGGCGGTCATGGCGGCCGCCGGAGCGCTGCTGCTCACCGCCTGCGCGTCGGGATCGCCGAACGAGACCGGCGATGACGCCGCACCCGCGCCGGCCGAGGACGTGAGCTTCGACGAGGGCACGACGATGGCGAAGCTGCACGACGCCGGCAAGATCACCATCGGCACGAAGTACGATCAACCGCTCTTCGGCCTCATGAATCCGGCCTCGAACGAGCCCGAGGGCTTCGACGTCGAGATCGGCAAGCTCGTCGCCGCGAATCTCGGCCTCAGCGAAGACCAGATCGAGTGGAAGGAAGCGGTCTCGGCGAATCGCGAACCGTTCATCCAGAACGGCGAGGTCGACATCGTCGTTGCCACCTACACGATCAACGACGACCGCAAGCAGGTGATCGACTTCGCGGGTCCGTACTACATCGCAGGCCAGGATCTGCTCGTGCTGCAGGGCAACCCCGAGGGCATCGCCGGCATCGACGACGTGAAGGGCAAGCGGGTCTGCTCGGTCACCGGTTCGACCTCCGAGGAGAACCTCAAGGAGGCCGGTGTCGAGGTGCTCGCCACCGACACCTACTCCAACTGCCTCGAGCCGCTGCGCTCGGGCGACGTCGTCGCGGTCTCGACCGACAACGTGATCCTCGCGGGCCTCGCCGACCAGAACGAGGGCGAGTTCGAGGTGGTCGACAACCCGTTCACCGAGGAGCCCTACGGCATCGGCCTGAAGAAGGACGACCAGGAGTTCCGCGACTTCATCAACGACGTGCTGGAGCAGTCGTTCGAGGACGGCGCCTGGGCCGCGGCCTGGGACAAGACGGCGGGCACCGTGCTCTCCACGCCCGAGCCGCCCGCCATCGACCGCTACTGTTTTCGAAGTGCTTTTCAAGATCGCGGNCCTTCTGCTCGGCCTCGCGGTCGGTGAGGAGCCCCGAGTTTTCGAACCGGTTTTATCCTCGCCGGGTTCCTGATGACGCTCAGGCTGCTGGTCTTCGGCGGCCTCGGAGCGATGGCCATCGGCCTCGTGGTGGCCACCATGCGCATCTCGCCGGTGGCGTCGCTGCGCACCTTCGCGACGGTCTACACCGAGCTGGTGCGCAACACCCCGCTGACGCTGCTGCTGATGTTCATGGTGTTCGTACTGCCGCTCATCGTGCCGAGCCGCCCGCCCTACGAGGTGCTCGCCTCGATCGGCCTCGCGATCTACACGTCGCCGTTCGTCGCCGAGGCGCTGCGCAGCGGCATCAACGGCGTGCCGGTGGGACAGGCCGAGGCGGCCCGGTCGATCGGCCTCGCCTTCGGGCAGACCCTCACCCTGGTGGTGCTGCCCCAGGCGCTGCGCATGGTGGTGCCGCCGCTGATCAACGTGTTCATCGCGCTCACGAAGAACACCTCGGTCGCGGGCGGCTTCTTCGTGGTCGAGCTGTTCGCCACCGCCAGGCAGCTCACGAACGCCAACGGGCAGGCCGTGATCCCGATCCTCGTCGGCGTCGCCTGCTTCTATCTGCTGATCACCATTCCGCTCGGCCTCATCGCCGGGCAGATCGAGAAGAGAGTGCGGGTGCTGCGATGAGTCAGGCGACGGTTCTCTACGATGCGCCGGGCCCGAAGGCGCGCACGCGATCGCGCATCATCTCGGTGCTGGGCGTGCTCGCGCTCGCGGCGCTGCTCGGCTGGGTGGTCTGGCGGCTCATCCAGCCGCAGGTGGCGGTCAACGGCAACGAGACGCCGGGCATGCTCGACCCCTCCCGGTGGGACGTGCTCGCCTACTCGGAGGTGTGGCAGTACATCGGGCGGGGCGCGTGGAACACGATCCGCGCCGCCGCGGTGGCGATGGTCGGCGCCATGCTGCTCGGCATGCTCTTCGCCTTCGGACGTCTCGCCGACAGCGCGCTGGTGCGCGTGCCGGTGGCGGTGATCCTCGAGTTCTTCCGCGGCATGCCCGTGCTGCTCATGATGCTGTTCATCCTGCTCGTCGCGTCGACCGGCGCGTTCTGGGCGGTGGTGATCGCGCTCATCATCTACAACGGCGCGATCGTGGGCGAGGCGCTCAGGGCGGGCATCCTCGCGCTGAACAAGGGGCAGCGCGAGGCCGGCCTGTCGATCGGCCTCACCCCGGTGCGCACGCGGCTGCTCATCGAGTTCCCGCAGGCCTTCACCCAGATGCTGCCGATCCTCGTGGCGCAGATGGTGGTGCTGCTGAAGGACACGTCGCTCGGCTACATCGTCGCCTACTCCGAGCTCGCGAAGACCGTGAAGGACGCCTCGACGTTCTACGGCAACCGCTACCTCTTCACCTTCTGGGTGGTCGCGGTGGTCATCTACCTCGCGATCAACCTGACGGTGTCGTGGTTCGGGCGACGCATGGCCCGGTTCGCGGCGGCGCGCGGCGGCCGCGGCGCGGGCGCGACCAAGGGGCTGGCCGGCCCGGCCGCGGCCGAGGCGGGCGGCGAGATCGCGATCACGCCGCCGCCCGGTTCCTCCGCGAGATGATGCGCTTCGCCCTGCGGCGCGCCCGTCGCAGAGCGACCCGCTCGCGGCGCCGCTCGACGAGGGTGTAGAGGATCGGCACGAGCACCAGGGTGAGCAGCGTCGACGAGACGAGGCCGCCGATCACCACGATGGCGAGCGGGCGCGAGATGAACACGCCGCCGCCCGTGAGTCCGAGCGACATGGGCACGAGGGCGAAGATGGTCGCCGCGGCGGTCATGAGGATCGGGCGCAGGCGCAGGCGGGTGCCGTGCTCGACGGCCTCCTCGAGCGAGGCGCCGGCGGCGCGCAGACGGTTCACGAGGTCCATGAGCACGATCGCGTTCGTGACGACGATGCCGATCAGCATGAGCAGGCCGATGAGCGCGGGCAGCCCGAGCGGGGTGTTCGTGAGCAGCAGGCCGAGGATCGCTCCCGTCGCCGCGAACGGGATCGAGATGAGCAGCACGAGAGGGCCGCGGAAGCTGCGGAACGTGGCGACCATCACCAGCAGCACCAGCATGATGGCGGCGAGCATCGCCGCGCCGAGCTGGGCGAACGCCTCGTCCTGCTCGGCGCTGACGCCGCCGAGTTCGAAGCCGACGCCCGCGGGCAGCTCGGCGGTGGCGATGGCGCGTTCGACGGCGGCGTTCGCGGCGTCGAGCTGACCGCTGCGCGGGGTGACGGTGAGGGTGACCTGGCGCTCGCCGTCGGCCCGCGTGATCGTCGGGGCGGTGAGCTCCTCCTCGACGGAGGCGATGTCGGCGAGGGTGATCGCGGTGCCGCTGACCCGTGCCGCCGCCTTCTGCTCGGCCTCGGCCTGCTGCTGCTGCACGACCTGCGCGGCGGCGTCGGACTGGGCCTGGTGCAGCGCCGAGATCTGCTCGTCGATGCCCTCGATGCCGTTGCGCGCCCCCGCGATGGCGCCCTCGATCGCGGCGAGCTGCTCGGCGCGCTCCATGTGGGCGCGCGCGACGGCCTCATCGGCGGGATCCTGCGGCTGCTGCGGCACGACCGGCAGGCTCTGCAGCTCGGCGAGCTGCGCGTTCAGCTCTCCCAGCTGGGAGACGAGCTGAGTGCGCTGCGCCCCTGCCTCGTTCAGCTGCTCGGCGAGCTCGCCCGCCGCCTTGGCGCGCTGGGTCTCGGCCTCGGCCTCGGCCTTCTGCTCGAGTTCGTCGGCGGCGAGCTTCTGGGCCTGCGCGGTCTGCTGCGGCGTGACCGGCAGCACGACGGCCCCCAGCTGCTCGGCGGTGCGTTCGGCGCCGGGGGTGCGCAGCACGATGTCGCGCTCGCGGCCCTCGAGCATCATTCGGCCGACGGTCTTGCCCTCGAGCGCGGTGCGCACGGCGTCCGCCACGAGTGCGCGGTCGAAGCCCAGCAGCGCGGCCCGATCCTCGTCGAGCTTGACGCGCACCACGGGCTGCTCTCCCGTGAGCTCGCTCCGCACGGACTGCACGCTCGACGACTCGCCGAGCTGCGCCTCCAGCAGCTCGCTGGCCTCGCGCAGCGCGGCCGGGTCGTTGCCGCGGATCTGCAGGGCGATGCCGCCGCCGGCGCCGCCCACGAAGGCGTCCTGGGTGAGCAGTTGCACGTCGCCGGCGTCGGGCACCCGCTCGAGCGCGCGCTCGACGGCGTCGCCGACGGTCTCGGCGTCGGCGCCGTCGTCGAGCTGCACGTCGTAGGAGATGCTGGTGGGCGTGCCCGCGGTGCCGCCGACGGGGATCGAGGTCATCACGTCGCGCACGCCGGGCACCTTGCCGAGGGCGCGTTCGACGGGCTCGGCGGCCGCCACGAGCTGCGCGCCGTCACCGGTCTGCTCGGGAGTCTGCGTGAGCTGCAGGCTCTCGTTGCCCGACGATCCCAGGAAGTCGGTCTGCAGGAAGGGTGTCATCGCGAGCGTGGCGACGAGCACCAGCGTCGAGGCGATGAGGGTGAGCACGGGGTGGCGGCGGGTGGCGCCGAGCGCCGGCATGAGGGCGCGCTGCAGCCGGTCGGGGGCGGAGCGGGTCTCGGCCAGCTCGTCGTCGTGGTGAGGCGCCGCGGATCCCGCCCCGGGGGTCGGCACCGCCTCGGCGGCGGGCGCCGCCGGAAGTACCCGGGTCTCGGCGGCGGAGGCGCCCGGCGCCGCAGGGTGCGCGACGCCGTCGACCGTGTCCGGATCCGCCGCGTCCGCGGCCCGGGCCCGGCCGCCGCGCCGGCTCCGCCCGCGCATGAACCAGTACGCCAGCACGGGCACGATCGTGAGCGCGACGAGCAGCGAGGCGAGCAGCGCGATCGTCACCGTGACGGCGAAGGGGCGGAAGAGCTGACCCGCGATGCCCGAGACGAGCGCGATGGGCAGGAACACGGCGACCGTGGTGAGCGTCGACGCGGTGATGGCCCCCGCCACCTGGCGCACGGAGGCGACGACCCCCGCGATCGTGAGCGGCCCGGAGCCGCGGCGTCGGCTGATGTTCTCGATGACCACGATCGAGTCGTCGACGACGCGGCCGATGGCGATCGTGAGCGCGCCGAGGGTGAGGATGTTGAGGGTGTTGCCGCTCCACCACAGGCCGATGAGGGTGATGAGCAGCGAGAGCGGGATCGACACGGCCGCGATCACGGTCGAGCGCCACGAGCCGAGGAAGGCGAGGATCACGAGCACCGCGAAGAGCAGGCCGAGCCCGCCCTCGACCGAGAGGTCGTGGATGGACTGCTCGATGAAGGGCGCCTGGTCGAAGATCGTGACGAACTCGCCGCCCAGCGCGGGCGCGAGCCGATCGAGCTCGGCGGTCACGGCGTGCGAGATGTCGACCACGTTGGCGCCCTGCGCGGGGAGCACCTGCAGGGTGAGCGCCGGCTTGCCGTTGACGCGCGAGATGCTGTCGGCGGGCACCGCCTCGGTGCTCACGTCGGCGAAGTCGGAGAGGTGCACGAGGGCGACGGCGCCGTCGTCCGCGGTGACGGCGAAGGGCAGCGCGGCGATCTCCTCGACGGAGCCGAGGCTCGTGCCCACGGTCACCGAGAGCTCGCCCCGCTCCGAGTCGGCCTGACCGGCGGGCATGGCCGCGCCGCGGGCCTCGAGGGCGGGCGCGATCTGCGCGGGGTCGATCTTCAGCCGCTCGACGTCGGCGGGGCGCAGCGCGATGAGGATCCGCTGCTCCTCGCGACCGGCGAGCTCGACCCGCTGCACCCCGTTCAGGCCCTGCAGCGCGGGCACGACCTCGCGGGCGAGCGCGTCGGCGAACGCCGCGGCGTCGCCCGAGGTGCCGGCGCTGAGCACCATCGCGGGCATGTCGTCGGCGCCGCCCGAGAACACCTGCAGCTCGGTTCCGCTCGGGAACGCCGGCTTCAGGGCCTCGGCCGCCGCGCGCACGGCGCGCAGCGTCTCCTCGTCGCTCTCGTCGAAGGGCCACTCCACCGTGACGTCGGCGGTGCCGCTCGAGGTGCTCGAGGTCACACGGGTCACGCCGGGAACGGCGCGGAGGGCCTGCTCGGTGGGCTCGGTGACGGTGCGGGCCATCTCCTCGGGCGCGAGGCCCTGCGACTGCACCGACACGAAGGCGGCGGGCACCTGCATCGAGGGCATGAGCTCCTGCTTGAGCGAGCCCATCGAGATGAGACCGAGCACGGCGACGGCGACCGTGGTGAGCCCGACGATCAGGCGGTTCTTCAGACTGGTGCGGGTGAGAAAGGACATGCGCTCTTCCGGTGTGAGCGGGCCCGCGCAGCCGCGTGGCTGCGGTCGCCGGGCCTGCTGCGGGGCGGATCGCCGCGGCTGCTGCGCGCACGGCTCGGTCGACGCTTCCAGCCTGGCGCGCGGCGCGGGCCCGCGCATCGTCCCGGGGTACTATTTCGGCTCATCCCGAAGTATGAATCGGGAAACCCGGAGGGCGGGCCGCGGGCTGACCCGCCCCGGCTGCCGCGGCCGCGCTACCGGCCCGCCTCGCCGCGGGGTGGCCGATCAGGGTCGCGGAGCGATCCAGGCCCACTCGGCGTACTTGGCGGTGCGCCCGTCGCCGCTCGAGCGGCCGGTGAGGCGGCGCTTCACCCACGGCACCACGTGCTCCCGGGTGTAGCGCAGCTGCTCGCGGCGCGAGGGGTTCGGGATCGGCGCCGCGTCGAGCACCCAGTCGATCGGGGCGGGGCGGTCGAGTGCGCGCAGCACGTTCGCCGCCACGCGGCGGTGGCCGACCGGTGCGAGATGCAGGCGGTCGGGCGACCAGTACTGGCGCCCCGCGAGCTCGGCGTCGCTCCAGTTGTCGGCGAAGCGGATGCCGAGCCGCTCGACGATGCCGCGCGCCTCGCGCACCAGCTCGTCGCCCTTCGCCCGCACGCGGGCGCCGCCCGGCAGGCCCGCGGTGGGGTTGGCGCCGGCGAGCAGCAGCGGCTCGGCGCCCGCGTCGACGATGCGGCGCAGCGCCTGCTCCGTCTCGGCGCTGATCCACGCGAGGTCGGTGCCGGGCCGCAGCATGTCGTTGCCGCCGCCGTTGAAGGTCACGAGCGTGGGGCCGAGCGCCAGAGCCGGCTCCAGCTGCTCGGCGATGATCGGGCCGAGCAGGCGGCCTCGGATCGCGAGGTTGGCGTACTGGATCGGTTCACCCGCGGCGTCGGCGAGGCCCTGGGCCACGAGGTCGGCCCAGCCGCGCACCGACCCGTCCGGCTGCTCATCGCCCACGCCCTCGGTGAAGCTGTCGCCGATCGCCACGTAGCGGATCGCGGCCCCCGCCTGCTGTTCGTCCACCGCTCCAGCCTACGCCCGCCCCGCGGGCCGCTGCACCGAGAGGCCCGGCGGGCGCGCCGGCCCTCGGCGCTTACACTGTCTGGAGCGCTCCGAGCCGGGGCGCGCCCTCGCCGGAGCCGTCGAGCGCCGCGCGATCCGCCCGTCACCGGCCCGAAGGAACCTATGAAACTGCTCCGCTCCATTCCGCTGCTCGGCTGGATCATCTTCGCGATCGTGCTCGGCATCCTGCTCGGACCGGTGATGCCCGCCTGGCTCGGCGCCGTGTTCCTCACCTACAACTCGGTCTTCTCGGGCTTCCTCGGCTTCGCGGTGCCGCTCATCATCCTCGGCCTCGTGACGCCCGCGATCGCCGAGCTCGGCAAGGGCGCGGGCAGATGGCTCGGGGTCACGGCCGCGATCGCCTACGGCTCGACCGTCGCTGCGGGTCTGCTCGCCTACTTCGTGAGCCGGTGGCTGTTCTCGGCGTCGATGGCCGGCGGCGGTCTGCGCGAGCTGGGCGACGCGGGAGGCTCGGGGTTCGCCCCCTACTTCACCGTCACTGCGGCGCCGGACGGGGCGGCGACCGAGATCGTGCTGGCGCCGGTCATCGACGTCATGAGCGCGCTCGTACTCGCGTTCGTCATCGGTATCGGGCTCACGGCGTTCCGCAGCCGCGTCATCTTCCGCGGCGCAGTGGAGTTCCGCACGATCATCGAGTCGCTGATCCGGCGCATCATCGTGCCCGCTCTGCCCCTCTTCATCTTCGGCATCTTCATGGATCTCTCGGCGAGCGGCGCGGCGCTCGAGGTCGTCGGCAAGTTCCTGCTCGTCGTGATCGTCTCGTTCGTGCTCACCCTCGTGGTGCTCCTGCTGCAGTACAGCGTGGCGGGGGCCATGTCCGGCGGCAACCCGCTGCGGGCCCTGTGGAACATGCGCGACGCGTACTTCACCGCTCTCGGCACCTCCTCCTCGGCCGCGACGATCCCCGTCACGCTCGCCTCGGCCAAGAAGAACGGCGTCTCCGATTCGGTCGCGGGCTTCGTGGTGCCGCTCTGCGCGACGATCCACCTCTCGGGGTCGATGGTGAAGATCACCTGCTTCTCGATCGCGGTGCTGCTGCTGACCGGCGGCGATGTGACGTTCGGCGCGTACTTCCCCTTCATCCTCATGCTCGGCGTGATGATGGTCGCGGCTCCCGGTGTGCCGGGCGGCGCCATCGCCGCGGCGGCCGGCCTGCTCGTGCAGATGCTCGGCTTCGGCGAGATGGAGGTCGGCCTCATGTTCGCCGCGTACATCGCGCTCGACAGCTTCGGCACCGCCACCAATGTGACGGGCGACGGCGCGATCGCGATGATCGTGAATCGCCTCACCCGGGGCAGACTCGGTGCGCAGGCGCAGGACGCCGGTGACGAGACCGTCGACATGGTCGACGGCGAAGCGGATCAGCGCCACAGCCTCGGTTGAGCGTCGCAGCGGCGATCATCGCGCGGCCGCCCGTCGTGCCGCGACACGCCCGGGTGTTGCGCGAGGTGCGATCCTCGTCTAGGCTCGATCTTTGGCTGTGCGCCGTCCCAGTGCACAGACCGCGGGAGCCGCTCGGCTTCGAGACCGGAGTGATTCGTCAGGCCGGGGCTCCTGCAGACAAGAAATCTTGGGTGAGGCCGTCCGGTCTCACGGTATGAGAGGAAACACCATGGCAGCAGTGTGCCAGGTGACCGGCGCCGTTCCCGGCTTCGGTCACAACATCTCGCACTCGCACCGTCGCACCAAGCGCCGGTTCGATCCGAACATCCAGAAGAAGACCTACTACGTGCCGTCGCTCGGCCGCAAGGTGACCCTCACCCTGTCGGCCAAGGGCATCAAGGTCATCGATGCCCGTGGCATCGAGGCCGTCGTGGCTGATCTGCAGAAGCGTGGGGTGAAGTTCTAATGGCGAAGGACAAGGACGTACGTCCGATCATCAAGCTCCGCTCGACCGCGGGCACCGGGTTCACCTACGTGACGAAGAAGAACCGTCGCAACACCCCCGATCGCCTCGTGCTCAAGAAGTACGACCCGGTCATCCGCAAGCACGTCGAGTTCCGAGAGGAGCGTTAATCATGGCGAAGAAGAGCATGATTGCGAAGAACAAGCAGCGCCAGGCGATCGTCGACCGCTATGCGGAGAAGCGCGCCGAGCTGAAGAAGGCCCTGGTCGATCCCAACGGCACCGACGAGAGCCGCGAGGCCGCCCGCGTGGGCCTGCAGAAGCTGCCCCGCAACGCCTCGCCGGTGCGCGTGCGCAGCCGCGACGTCATCGACGGCCGCCCCCGCGGCGTGCTGTCGAAGTACGGCGTCTCGCGCGTCCGCTTCCGCGACATGGCGCACCGCGGCGAGCTGCCCGGCATCACCAAGTCGTCCTGGTAGCACGTCGTCCGCCGGTGGGCGTGCCGCTCAGCGCGGCCGCCACCGGGTGACGAGCGGGCGCGGATCCTTCGGGATCCGCGCCCGCTTTGTCGTTTCCGCCGCCCGCACCCTGGGATTCCACTCCCTTTTTCGGGTTTCTGCGGCGAAATCGACGTGAGATCCGCAGGATTCCGCCGAATTAGGGTAGATTCGTACGCGATCAACCGATCGGACCCTCCCAACGGGTGGGGGACACTGAACAAGATCAGGGGCGGACGCCCCGCGTCAATGCCCTGGAAGGACACAACATGGCACTCAACAAGACTGAGCTCGTCGCCAAGATCGCGGCCGAGACCGGCCAGAGCCAGGCCGCCGTTTCGAGCGTTATCGACGGCCTCTTCGCCGCGGTTTCCGAGACCGTCGCCGGTGGCGACAAGGTGTCGATCCCGGGCTGGATCTCCTTCGAGACCGCGACCACCGCCGCCCGCACCGGTCGCAACCCCCGCACCGGCGAGACCATCGAGATCCCCGCCGGCAAGCGCGTGAAGGTGTCGGTCGGCTCGAAGCTCAAGGCTGCCGTGAAGTAACTTCTTCACCTTCGGAAGACCCCGGTCGACGCTCGTCGTCGCCGGGGTCTTCTGCGTTTCGCCGGCCGTCAGCGGGCTCGGCGGGGCGCGCCGAGGAGACGCCCGGCTAGCCGCGTTAGGCTGGTTCGGTGCCCCGATACCTGCGCGTGCTCGCTCCCGCCATCCTGCTCGCGGCGACCCTTGCGGCGCTGCTCGTCGGGCTGGGCATCGGCGGCGCGGCCGACGAGCGCACGCTGGCGGATCCCGGCGCGCTGGTGCGCTTCGGCGTGCCGATCTCCCGCACGCTGGTGAACGTGTCGATGGCGGGGCTCATCGGCTCGGTTGTGATGGCGGTCTGGGCGCTCGCGGGCGCGAACCCGGCCGGTCACGCGGCCGGGCCGCGCGCGGCCGACGCCCGCCGTCAGGGCGAGCCGCCCGCGGAGACCCGCGCCGCGATGGACCTCGCCGCCGCCTCCGCCGCCGTGCTCACCGTCGCGAGCGCTGCGACGATCCTCTTCACCTACGTCGACGTGTCCGGTCAGTCGTTCTCGCCCGACCCGCAGTTCGGCGCCGGACTCGCCATGTTCGTCACCGAGATCGAGCTCGGGCAGCTGTGGATGCTCGAACTGCTGCTGGCCGCGGTCACCACGGTGCTGGCGTTCGCGATCCGAGGCCGCCGCCTCACGCTGCTCGTGCTCGTCGCCGCACTGCTCACCGCCCTGCCGCTCGCGCAGCAGGGCCACGCGGCGGGCGCCTCGGGGCACGGCCTGGCGGTCAACTCGCTGCTCGTGCACCTGCTGGGCGCCGCGGTGTGGCTGGGCGGGCTGCTCACCCTGATCTTCGTCGCGCGGGTCGTCGACCCGCAGCGGCTCGCGGTGCTCACCGCGCGCTACTCCACGCTCGCGCTCTTCGCCTTCATCGGCGTCATGGCCTCGGGCGTGGTGAGCGCCTGGCTGCGCATCGGCTCGCTCGACGCGCTGTTCGGCACCGGCTACGGGCAGCTGGTCGTGCTCAAGACCGCGGCGCTCGTGGTGCTCGGCGTGTTCGGCGCGGTGCAGCGCACACGCCTGATCCCCCGCATCGCGCGCAGCGGCTTGCGCGTCTTCGCGTGGTTCGTGGTCGCCGAACTCGCGGTCATGGGCATCGCGAGCGGTGTCGCCGGGGCGCTCGGCCGCACCGCCACCCCGGTCGCGCTCGAGCCCGCCCGCGATCAGGGCGGCCGCATCAGCCCGGCCGAGTGGCTCACCGGCGATCCGCTGCCCCCCGAGCTGGTCTTCGAGCGGTACTTCACCGAGTGGAAGTTCGACCTCGCCTGGGTGCTCGTCTGCGCGTTCGGCATCGCCCTGTACGTGGCCGGCGTGATCCGCCTCGCCCGCCGCGGCGACCGCTGGCCCGTCGGCCGCACCGTCTCCTGGGTGCTGGGCATGCTGCTGCTCTTCTACACGACCAACGGTGCGCTCAACGCCTACGAGCAGTACCTGTTCAGCGTGCACATGCTGGGCCACATGATGCTCACCATGCTCATCCCGCTCGTACTCGTGCTGGGTGCGCCCGTCACGCTCGCGCTGCGCGCCGTCGAGCGCCGCACCGACGGCTCGTGGGGTGGCCGCGAGTGGATCCTGTGGGCCGTCGGCACCCCCTACTCGAAGATCATCACCCACCCCGCGGTGGCGGCGGTGGTGTTCTCGGGGTCGCTCTGGGTGTTCTACTTCACCCCGATCGCGCGCTGGGCGGCGCAGGAGCACCTGGGGCACCAGTGGATGATCATCCACTTCCTCATCGCGGGTTACCTGTTCAGCCTGTCGATGATCGGCGTCGACCCCGTGCCCTACCGCTTCCCGTACCCGCTGCGACTCGTCACGCTGTTCGCCACGATGGCGTCGCACGCGTTCTTCGGCGTGACGCTGATGACGGGCGACGGTCTGCTGCTCGCCGACTGGTACGGGGCGATGGGCCGCACCTGGGGGGCGACGCCGCACGAGGATCAGTCGACCGGGGGCGGCATCGCGTGGGGGATCGGCGAGCTGCCGACGCTCGCGCTCGCGCTGGTGGTCGCGGTGCAGTGGTCGCGCAGCGACGCGAAGGAGCAGAAGCGCAAGGATCGCGCCGCGGATCGCTCGGGCGACGCCGAGCTCGAGGCCTACAACGCGATGCTGGCCGCGCAGGCCGAGCGGGACGAGCGGGCGGCGGCGCGGAGCACCCGCGGCTGAGCTGCGCGGGCGCCGGGTACTCGGGGAAGACCGGCGGTCGCGGGGACCGCTCGTGCCCCTGCGTCAGGGGGCCGAGCGGAAGTCGAGCGCCAGGCGGACGCCGAACAGCAGCAGCACGCCGCCGGTGACCCGATCGAGCCAGCGCATCACGCGAGGCGACCGCAGGCGAGCGCCGAGCGCCGAGCCGGCCAGGATGAGCGCCGCGAACCACACGAGCCCGAACGCGTTGTGCACGAGCGCGAGCACCGTGCCCATCACGATGGGCGAGACGCCCTCGGGCAGGAACTGCGGGATCGCCGCCAGGTAGAACACCCCCACCTTGGGGTTCAGCAGATTGGTGACGAGCCCCGTCGTGAAGCCGCGCCGGGCGCTGCCCCGCAGCGCCGGCAGCTCGGCATCCTGCGCGACCCCGCCGCGGAAGCTCTTGACGATGAACCTCGCACCCATCCAGGCGAGGTAGATGGCCCCCGCGAGGCTGAACACCCGGTAGACGAGCGTCGAGGCCGCGAGCAGCGCGGTCGCCCCGACGGCGGCCGCGATGCCCCAGGCGATCGTGCCGCTCAGCACACCGAGGGCCGTGGCGGCGGCGTAGCCGCGCGAGTGCGAGATCGAGCTGCGCAGCACCAGCGCCGTGTCGACGCCGGGCACGACGGTGAGCAGGGCTGCGACGACGGCGAATCCCAGTACGGCCTGCTCGAACGTCATGATGCGATGCGGGTCGGCGGGCTACTCGCCCGCGCCGCCCTCGGCGGTGACCGTCACGTCGACGCGGTGGAAGTTGAGGTGCGAGCGCGAGGCGGTGGGCCCACGCTGGCCCAGGTAGCGGGAGAACGTGGCGCCGGCGCCGTAGGGTCGGTCGGCGGGCGACGAGAGCCTGAAGAAGCAGAGCTGCCCGATCTTCATGCCCGGCCAGAGCCGGATCGGCAGCGTGGCCACGTTCGAGAGCTCGAGGGTGACGTGCCCCTCGAAGCCGGGGTCGATGAAGCCCGCCGTCGAGTGCGTGAGCAGACCGAGGCGGCCGAGCGAGCTCTTGCCCTCGAGGCGCGCAGCGATGTCGTCGGGCAGCGAGACCTTCTCGAAGGTCGAGCCGAGCACGAACTCGCCCGGGTGCAGGATGAAGCCCTCGGCGGGATCGACCTCGATGAGCCGGGTGAGTTCGGGCTGTTCGGCGGCGGGATCGATGACCGCGTACTTGTGGTTGTCGAAGAGCCGGAAGTAGCGGTCGAGGCGCACGTCGACGCTCGACGGCTGCACCATCGACGCCTCGCTCGGGGTGAGGCCGATGCGCCCGGACTCGAGTTCGGCGTTGATGTCGTGATCGGAGAGCAGCACGAGTCGATTCTATGCGGCGTTCGCATCGACCGTCGAAGCGTCCGTCGAGGCGGTGGCGAGGCGCGAGAAGCGGGGGCGCAGTCCGGTCACTCGCCCGGCGCCTCCTCGGTGATCACGAAGAGCAGCTCCGTGATCCGGTCGCCGAGCTCCTCCGACCCCTCCGAGGCGGCGCCTCCGGAGATCGCCGCGAGCCGGGCCGCGCGGTCGTAGAGGCCGTCGAAGACGGCGAGCGCTCGTTCGACCGGCAGGACGAAGCGGCGGCCGGCCGCGTCGACGAGCTTCTCGACGACCTCGGCGAGATCGCCCTTCAGCGCGTCAAGGAAGCCCGCGAAACCGGGCGGCGCGAGCTCGGGATCCCGCATCGCGAGCAGCATGAACTCCGTTTCGAGCGCGAACCACGCCGACTCGGCGTCGACGGGCGCGAGGAACTCCTGCACGTAGCCGGCCACCTCAGCCGGCCGCAGAGGTTCGCTGCAGCTCTGCAGGTCGGGGATCAGCTCCTCGGCCCGACGGGTGAGCTGCGCCGCGCGCAGCTCGTACTGGTGCTGCAGCGTCGCGAGGAACAGCTCCTCCTTGCTCGAGAAGTTCGAGTAGAAGGCGCCGCGGCTGAAACCGGCGCGGCTGCACACCTGTTCGACGGTGGCGCCCTGCAGGCCCTCCTCGGTGAACACCTCGGCGGCGGCGTCGAGCAGCCGGTTGCGGGTCTCCCGGCGCCGCGCGCTGGGGGCCGGATCCGCTGCGGCGCCGATCGCTGAGGAGTCGGCTTCGGCGGGGAACATGCCTGCCATTGTCTCACGCTCCCGCGAAGCTGAGAACTCGCGGATACATGCGTGTATCGTCCCCGATACACTGGTGTATCGAGTCGATGCACGCGTGCATCGGAGCCCGCCCCCGCCACCGAAAGGCACGCATGTCCACGCTGCTCTACGCCCTGGGCCGCTGGGCGACCCGCGCCCGCGTTCTCGTGCTCGCTCTCTGGATCGCCCTGCTGGCCCTGCTGGGCGCCGGCGCCGCGCTCTTCGGTCAGGGCGCCAACGCGCCCATCACCATTCCCGGCACCGAGTCGCAGCAGGCCATCACCGAACTCGGGCGCACGTTCCCCGAGGTGAGCGGCACGAGCGCCACCATCATCGTGGTCGCCGCAGACGGCCAGCGGGCCGACGACCCCTCCTACGAGCGCATCATCGACGAGGCCGCGAGCGAGCTCGAGGGCGTGGACGCGGTCACCGCGGTGCAGACCCCCTTCAGCGAGCAGGCGAGCGGCGGCCTCGCCGACGACGGCAGCGCCGCGCTCATCACGGTGCAGCTCGAAGGCGAGGTCAGCAGCGTCTCCGACGCCACCGTCGAGGGCATCGAGCAGGTCACCGAGCAGATCCGGGATCGCCTGCCGACCGGCGCCGAGGCCTCCTACGGCGGCGAGGCCTTCTCCGCCGCGGTGCCCGGCATCAGCCCCACGGAGGCGGTGGGCGTGGTGATCGCGTTCATCGTGCTGATCCTCACCCTCGGCTCGCTCATCGCGGCCGGCATGCCGCTGCTCATCGCGATCCTCGGCGTGGGCGTCTCGATCGCGGGCATGTTCCTCGTCACGGCCTTCGCCGACCTCACCTCGACCACCCCCATGCTCGCCCTCATGCTCGGCCTCGCCGTGGGCATCGACTACACGCTCTTCATCGTGAGCCGGCACCAGGAGCAGCTGCGGGCCGGGGCCGAGGTCGAGGAGTCGATCGCGCGCGCCACGGCGACCAGCGGATCGGCGGTCGTGTTCGCGGGACTCACCGTGATCATCGCGCTCGTGGGCCTCTCGGTCGCCGGCATCCCCTTCCTGACCGCGCTCGGCGTGGCCGCGGCCGCCGCCGTCGCGGTCGCGGTGCTCATCTCGGTGACCCTCACCCCGGCGATCATGTCGATGGCGGGCATGCGCATCCTGCCGAAGAAGCATCGGCGAGCGCTCGCCGCGCCGCCCTCCGAGCCCGGCGAGCCGTCGGCCCCCGAGCGCGCCGAAGGGGCGACCGCGTCCCCCTCGACGGGGTCGGGGAACGCGGCAGCCCACGCCCCCTCGCGGGCCGACCGCTTCTTCGCCGGCTGGGTGCGCGCCGTCACCCGGCGGCCGGTGCTCACGATCGTCGCCGTGCTTGTCGCCCTCGGCCTCGCCGCGGTGCCCGCGCTCGACCTGCGCCTCGCCCTGCCGAACGCGACCTCGCTGCCCGCCGATGATCCGGCGCGCGTCACCTACGAGCTCACGGGCGAGCACTTCGGCGAGGGGCACAACGGCCCCCTGCTGCTCACCGGCTCGATCATCACGAGTGAGGATCCGCTCGGCCTCATGGAGGATCTCGCCGACGAGGTGCGCCAGGTGCCCGGCGTGGCCGATGTGCCTCTCGCCACCCCCAACATGGGCGCCGACACGGGCATCATCCAGGTCGTGCCCGAGGAGGGGCCCCATGCCGAGAGCACCACCGAGCTCGTGCACACCCTGCGCGAGCACCACGACGAGTGGTTGCAGCAGTACGGGGTCAGCCTCGCCGTCACGGGCTTCACCGCCGTCGGCATCGACGTCTCCGAGATGCTCATGCACGCGCTGCTGCCCTTCGGCATCCTCGTGGTCGGCCTCTCGCTGATCCTGCTCGCCATGGTCTTCCGCTCGGTCTGGGTGCCCGTCAAGGCCACCCTCGGCTACCTGCTGTCGGTGGGCGCCGCATTCGGCGCGGTCGTCGCCGTGTTCCAGTGGGGATGGTTCGCCGAGCCGCTGCACGTGAGCGCCACCGGGCCGGTGCTGAGCTTCATGCCGATCATCCTCATGGGCGTGCTCTTCGGCCTCGCGATGGACTACGAGGTGTTCCTCGTGTCGCGCATCCGCGAGGAGTACGTGCACGGCGCGGGCGCGCACGACGCGATCCACCGCGGCTTCGTGGGCAGCGCGAAGGTGGTGACCGCCGCGGCGCTCATCATGTTCGCCGTCTTCGCGGCCTTCGTTCCCGAGGGCGACCCGTCGATCAAGGTGATCGCACTGGGCCTCGCGGTCGGCGTGTTCGTCGACGCCTTCGTGGTGCGCATGACCCTCGTTCCCGCCGTCATGGCGCTGCTCGGCGATCGCGCGTGGCGGATGCCGCGCTGGCTGTCGCGCGTGCTGCCCGCCTTCGACGTCGAGGGCGAGGGCCTCGCGCGCGAGATCGAGCACCGGCAATGGCCGTCCGACATGCCGCACGCCGTCATCGCGGCCGACCGGCTCGCGCTGCGCGGCGGCCTGCGCCTGCCCGAGCTGCGCGTCTCGCCCGGCGAGACCCTGCTGCTCGACCCGCGCGATCCCCTCTCCCTGCCCCTCGCCGAGGTGCTCACCGGCCGCGGCTCCATCGTCACCGGCACCGTGAAGGTCGACGGGCTGCTGCTGCCCGAGCGGGCCTCCTCGCTGCGGGCGCGTTCGGCGTGGGCCGATCCCGAGTCGCTGCGCGACGCGCTGCGGGATCGCCCCTCGGTCGTGGTGCTCGACCTGCGCGCCGCGGGCGAGCGGCCGATGCCGCTCTCGCTCGTGGAGAGCGCGCACTCCGCGCTCGCGGCCGCGCAGATCGATGGCGTCCGCGGATCCGCCCCCGCCCCTACGGTGATCGCGCTCGGGTCGCGCGAGCTCGCCGAGCGACTGCTGCCCCGCGGCGCCGTGCTCGTCGCGCCCTCCCGCCCCGCCGCCGGGCGCCCCGAACCCGCCCCCGCGCTCCCGGGGCTCCCCGATCACCCCCTCGCCCCCGCCGCGGGCGAGCAGAAAGGGCTGTGACCGACATGCGAAACGACGCGCTTCCGCTCACCCCGCTGCGCGGCCGCAGGCCCGTGCACTGGACCACGCTGCTCGGCCTCGTGCTGGTGCCGCTCACCGTCGCCGGACTGCTGCTCTGGGGGCTCTGGAACCCCACCGATCGCCTCGACTCCGTCACGGCCGCCGTGGTGAACCACGACGAGCCCGTCGAGGTCGACGGCCAGACCGTGCCGCTCGGCCGCGTGCTGGCCGGCGAGCTGATCGGATCCCCGTCCGCTTCGTCCTCCTCCCCTGAGGAGGGCTCCGACGATGAGCGCACCAACTTCACCTGGGTGCTCACCGATGAGGACGACGCCGAGCAGGGCCTCGGCGACGGGCGCTACGCCACCGTCGTCACCATTCCCGAGAACTTCTCGGCCGCGGCCACCTCGCTCTCCAGCGGCCCCGACGACGCCGAGCAGGCGCACATCGACATCGCCGAGAGCGACCGCGGCCGGCTCATCGACACCGCCCTGAGCGGCATCGTCACCCAGACCGCCACGAGCGTGCTCAACCAGAAGCTCGGCTCCCAGTTCGTCGGCAGCGTGTTCGTCGGCATGAACGAGCTGCACAGCGGGCTCGGCGACGCGGCCGACGGCGCGCGGCAGCTGGCCGACGGCGGTGCGCAGCTCGCCGACGGCGCGGGCGCGCTCGCCGACGGCACCCGGCAGCTGTCGGACGGTACGCAGCAGCTCTCGGGTGGCGCGGGGGAACTGGCGAACGGCGCGGGGGAGCTCTCGTCGGGTGTGAGCCAGTACGTCGGAGGGGCGTCGCAGCTCGCCGATGCCTACCGCCCGCTCGGGCAGGGCGCGGCCGGCGCCGCGACTCAGTTGAAGACCACCGTCGGCGCGCTCGCCCAGCTGCAGGCCGAGAGCGTCGCCCCGCAGGGCGAGGTCGAGAGCGGGCTCCGCGCGGTCGGCGCGGCCATGGATGAGCAGGAGGGGCTGCCGGGCGATATCGCAACGCTCGTGGGCGACTGCTACGCCTCGGGTGCCGACCCGTCCTTCTGCGAGTCTCTGCAGACGACCCTCGTCGACCGGGTGACGCAGATCGGCGGCGGCCTGCAGAGCGTGCAGTCGGGCATGAACGGCCTCGCGGCGGCCCAGGGCCGGCTCGAGGCGACCCTGGGTGCAGGCGCGGCGGCGGGCGGGGGAGATCCCGGCGCGCAGCTCGACCAGCTCATCGCGGGCCTCGATCAGTTCGGAGCGGGCCTCGATCAGTTCGCGGCGCAGGGCTCGCAGCTCGCGACGGGCGCCTCCGGCCTCGCCTCAGGCGCCTCGCAGCTCGCCACCGGCACCTCCGAGCTCGCGGCGGGCACGCCCGCGCTCGCCGAGGGCGCGTCGCAGCTCGCCTCCGGCGCCGAGCAGTCGGCGAACGGGGCGAGCGAGTTGGCCGGCGGGCTCGGCGACGCCGTGAGCGGCATCCCGAACTACACCGAGGCGCAGCGCGACAAGCTCGCCGAGACGGCGATCGCGCCCGTCGAGGCGCGTGGCGGCACCGACGAGCTGTTCAACGCCTCGGGTGTGCCGCTGTTCGCGGGCATCGCGCTGTGGGCGGGCGGGCTGGCGATGTTCCTGGTGCTCGCGCCGCTGTGGCGCCGAACCCGCGAGGCGGCGCGCGGCGTCGGCTGGATCACGCTGCGCAGCGCGGTGCCGGCGGTGGTGATGGGCGCCGTGCAGGGCGCGATGGCGGGCGTGGTGCTGCCGGTCGCGCTCGGCTACGATCTGGCGCGCGGCTCGGCCTTCTTCGGGCTGGCGCTGCTCGCGGGGGTCGCGTTCGCGCTCGTGGTGCAGGGGCTTTCGGCGCTGCTCGGAGGCTTCGGGAGGTTCGTCGCGTTCGCGCTGCTGGTGGTCGCCTTCGCGGTGGGCATCGTGTCGACCGTGCCGGGGCCGCTCGCCGCGGTGGGCGACGCGAGCCCGATCGGGGCGGCGCTCGGGGGGTTCCAGGCGGTGGCCACGGGTGCCTCGGGGGCGGGGATCGCGGCGGTCGTGCTCGTGCTCTGGGCGCTGGGCGGGCTCGTGCTCACCGCCCTCGCCGTGGCGCGGGTTCGGCGACGGGCCTGATCCGCGGCTCTCGGGCATCCGCCCCGCTCCCTCTCACCGTCATCGGCGCTTCGCGGCCGTGGGTGCGGGGGAGCGGGCCGATGCCGTTCTCGGCTCGGGCCGGCCTCAGCCCTGGCGGCCCTTGAATCTCGGGTTGAGCTTGTTGATCACGTAGACCCGGCCGCGCCTGCGCACGACCTGCGCGCCCGGCTGGTTCTTCAGCGACTTGAGTGATGAGCGCACCTTCACGGCGAACCTCCTTCTTGATGAGAATGATTATCATATAGCATGGTGTCGCACGGAGCCCGCACCCGCGGGACGCAGGGAGGAAACGTGGAACTCATCGACGTGTTCGCGGTGGTCGGATCGTGCGGGCCGGAGCGGGGGATCGCCGCCCGCCGCCTCGCCGAGGAGACCGGCGCGATGCTCGTGCCGGCGCCGCGCCTGGCCATGGCCCCCGATCCGGTGGACGAGGCCGCCGCGCTCGTGCCGTGGGCCTACCGGGAGCGCCGCGCGGTCGTCGAACCGCCGGCGTTCATCTCGATGACCGACCTCATCGGCACCTTCGTCGACGAGGATCGGAGCACCCGGCTCGTCGGCATCACCTGCGTGGTCGACGCGGGTCACATCATCGACGACCTGCGGCGGGACGACTACTTCGTGAGGCGCACGCCCGCGGGTGAGGAGGGCTGCTCGCGGGCGCTCATCGCCGCCGAGCAGATCGAGTTCGCGTCGACCGTGCTGCTCGTGAACTGGCAGCCGCTCTCGACCCCCAACCTCTCGGCCGTCATGGCGGTCGTCAGCCACCTGAGCCCGCACGCCGTGCTGCAGCTCGACCGCAGCGGCAGCGCCCGCCCTGTCGAGCCGACGGTCTACACCGCGGGGCAGGAGCGCCCCGGCTGGGTCGGGATCCTCAACGACGACTACCACCCGCACATCACCGATCCTCGAGTCTCGGCGTTCCGGTACGAGCAACTGCGCCTCATGCACCCCGAGCGGCTCTCGCGTCTGCTCGACCAGCGCATCGCGCGGGGGGAGTTCGGCACCGTGCTGCGGTCGGCCGGGTTCTGCCGCCTCGCCTCCCGGCCGCACCTCACCGCGAACTGGGAGCATGTGGGGCAGATGTTCTCGCTGCACCCGCTGCAGGCCGACGGCGGCGACGTCGCGGGCGATGGCGAGCCCGGCGGCTCCGAGATGCTCGGCCTCGGGCAGGACATCGCGCTCATCGGGCTCGACCTCGACCGCGAGCGCCTCACCGCCGCCCTCGACGCGGCGGCGCTCACCGATGCCGAGTTCGCCGCCGGCCCGACCCTCTGGGCCTCGTTCGCCGACCCCTTCCCGATTCCGCGCACCTCGATGCGCTGAGGCCGCGGGCCACCCGCCCGCGGGTGGTGCGGGCGCGGGGCGCGGGCGTAGGGTCGAACCATGACTATGCGCGCGATCGTTGCAGACCACGCCGGCGGCCCCGAGGTGCTCGAGATGCGCCGGGTCGCCGTGCCCGAGCCGGGGCCGGGCGAGCTGCTGGTCGAGACCGCCGCCGCGGGCGTCAACTTCATCGACACCTACCGGCGGTCGGGGGCCTACTCGGTGCCGTTCCCCTACACGCCGGGCACCGAGGCGAGCGGGCGCGTGGTCGCGGCCGGCGACGGGGTCGAGGGTTTCGCCGAGGGCGACCTCATCACCACGGCCGAGGGGCGCGACTGCTACGCCGACCGCTTCGCGGTCGAGGCCGATCGGGCGGTGCGGGTGCCCGACGGGGTCGCCGCCGACGCGGCCGCCGCGCTGCCCCTGCAGGGCATCACCGCCCACTACCTCGCGACCTCGGCCGCGCAGCCGCAGGCGGGCGACGCGGTGCTCGTGCACGCGGGCGCGGGCGGCGTCGGCCTGCTGCTCACCCAGCTGCTCGTGCGGCGCGGAGTGCGGGTGATCACCACGGCCTCCACCCCCGAGAAGCGCGAGCTCAGCCGCGGCGCCGGCGCCGATGAGGTGCTCGACTACGGCGGCTTCGCCGACCGGGCGCGAGAGCTCACGGGCGGCGAGGGCGTCGCCGTGGTCTACGACGGCGTGGGGCGGAGCACCTTCGACGACTCCCTGCGCGCCCTGCGGGTGCGCGGCGAGCTCGTGCTCTTCGGCGCGGCGAGCGGGCCCGTGCCGCCGTTCGACCTGCAGCGGCTCAACGCCGGCGGATCGCTCTCGATCACGCGCCCCTCGATCGGGCACTTCCTGCGCACCCCCGAGGAGCGCGCCTGGCGCTACCGCGAGCTCTTCGAGGCGATCGCAGACGGCGGGCTCGACGTGCGCATCGGGGCGCGCTTCCCGCTGGCCGAGGCGGCCGAGGCGCACACCGCGCTCGAGTCGCGGGCCACCACCGGCAAGGTGATCCTCGAGCCCTGACCCCCGGCGGGCCGGAGCGCCCGCGGCGGGGGGACACTCGCTCCCGCGGCGCTCGCTCCCGTCTGAGCGCCGAGCGTCCCCGCCCCCGGCCCGATCCCGCGCCGAGCGCCGGCGAGCCCGCTCGCAGCGCACCGGAACGCCGTCAAACACGCCGCTGAACTGGGACTATTCGGAATCCGGATAGCGCCCATTGAGAAGATGCGCTCGTCGGATCGTCACCCGTCGAGCAGACTGCTACGAAGGCAGAGACCTCGGCCCCGAGCCTCCGAAGACGGAGCGCGGACGGGCACCCACAATGACGTGAGAGAAAGGAGGATCCGTGATGCGGCGCAGACTTGCCCGGCTCGGATCGGGGATTTTGGCGGCGGGCCTGGCGGCCTCGCTCATCGCTTGCAGCGGCGGCGGATCGCAGCAGGACGGCGACGGCGGCGCGGCCCAGTCGGAGGAGATCGAACTCAGCGCGGGCTGGGTGTCGGCGATCGACCAGATCGGCCTTCCGGCCGCCCTCGACCAGGGCTTCTTCGAAGACGAGGGGCTCGACGTCGCGGTCGCCGAGCCGTTCGCGAGCGGCGTCGACCAGCTCAACGCGCTCGAGACCGACCAGATCCAGTTCGCCCAGGTGGGCGCCCCGCTGATCGGCGCCGTGCTCAAGGGAGCCGACTACGTGATCGTCGGCAACTACACCGGCAGCGCGGCCCAGCTCGGCATCGACGAGACGATGGCGATCGTGGCGAAGTCGGACGCCGGCGTCTCGGGCGACGACCTGAGCTCGCTGCGGGGCAAGCGCCTCGGCGTGACCGTCGGATCGATCAACCACCTCTACCTGCTCGCCCTGCTCGAGGACAACGGCATGACGCCCGACGACGTCGAGATCGTGAACACGGCCGCCACCGACCTCGCGGTCGCGCTGCAGACCGACGGCATCGACGCGGCCGTGATCTGGGACCCGTGGCCGATGACGATCGAGCAGCAGGTCGAGGGCACCGAGACCGTGCTGCGCGGCGGCGGCTACATCGGCTTCATGGGCTACATCGTGGCGAAGCGCGACTTCGTCGAGCAGAACCCCGACGCGGTCGAGCGGTTCCTGCGCGCCCGCGCCGCCGCCGACCAGTGGATGCGCGAGAACCCCGACGACGCGGCCCAGACCGCGACCCGCTGGCTGTCGGGCATGGACGAGGGCATCGCCCAGGAGGCCATGGCCTTCAACATCAAGCAGCTCGACGGGCGCATCTCGGCCTGCAACTTCCAGGCCCTCAGCGACGCCGAGGACACCCTCTTCGCCCTCGGATCGATCGACGGCACCTTCGACGTGAACGAGGTGTTCGTGCCCGGGCCGATCAACACGATCGCCGACGAGTCGCCCGAGCTGTTCGAGGATCTCGCCGCGGTGCCCGACTCCGCACGGATCACCGACGGCTTCGTCTTCGACCCGGCCGCGGGGATGTGCGGTTGATGGCTCAGCTCGCCGCCGAGCCCGCAGTCGGGAGCCACCACGGCTTCCGACTGCGGGCGGGGCTCTCGAAGGCCGCCTGGTTCGCCAGCCCCTTCGTGCTGCTGCTCGCGATCTGGCTGATCGCGATCCCGGTGCTCGACGTCTCGCCGCGGGTGTTCCCCTCGTTCGCCCAGGTGCTCGGCGCGCTGGGCGAGATGATCGGCGACGGCACGCTCTGGCTGCACATGGGGGTGAGCATCCTGCGCGTCATCGTCGGGGCGGGCCTCGCGGTGCTCGTCGGCATCCCGTTCGGGATCCTGATGGGCATGAACCGCGCCGTATCGGGCTTCTTCAGCCCGCTGCTGCGCTTCTCGGTCGCCCTCGCCGGCATCGCGTGGATCCCTCTCGCGACGCTCTGGCTCGGCTACGGCGACCCGGCCGTGATCTTCGTGGTCTTCAACGCCGTGTTCTTCGCGATCGTGTACAACACGATGCTCGGGGTGCAGCAGATCCCCACGAACCTGATCCGCGCCGCGCGCAGCCTCGGGGCGAGCCCGCTGCGCATGTTCTTCCAGATCTACCTGCCGGGCGCCGCCCCGGCGATCGCCACCGGCACCCGCATCGGCATGGGCTTCGCCTGGCGCGGGCTGATCGCGGCCGAGATCATCGCGACCGCGGCCGGCCTCGGCTACAGCCTCTTCCTGGCCAGGCAGTACTACGAGACCGACGTCATCATCCTCATGATGATCGTCATCGGGGTGCTCTGGCTGCTGATGGACCGACTGCTGCTCGCACCCCTCGAGCGGCGCACCGTCGAACGCTGGGGCGCACGAGCGGGGGTGGAGTGATGACCCGGGTCGAAGCGACCGACGTGATCGTCGGCGGTGGCGGCGGAGCGAGCCTGCGGCTCGGCTGGGACGCGTTCTGGAGCCGCGCCCTGAAGGTGCCCGGCATCCGCGTGTGGGGTCCGTTCGCCGTCGTCTTCGCGGCCTGGTGGCTGCTCTCGGCGCTGCACGTCTTCCCGCCCGCGTTCTTCGCGAGCCCGGGGACGGTGCTCGCCGAGGGGTGGCGCATGATCGAGCGCGGCATCCTGCCGGTGTACGTCTCCGACTCGCTCGTGAGGCTCGCCGTGGGGGCCGCGTGGGGGCTCGGGATCGGGATCCCGCTGGGCTACCTGATCGGGATGAACCGGTGGGTGCGCAAGTTCAGCTGGCCGCTGCTCTCGTTCTTCCAGGCCATCGGCGACATCGCGTGGCTGCCGATCCTCATCATCTGGTTCGGCTTCAGCCTCACCTCGGTGACGATCGTGATCGTGTACACCGTGGTGTTCCCGCTGATCATCAGCATCGTGGCCGGGATCGACGCGATCCCGCAGAACCTGCGCCGCGCGTCTCGCTCCCTCGGCGCCGGCCGGGCCAGCGAGGTCGCCTACGTGGTGGTGCCGGCCGCGATGCCGGGCCTCGTGAGCGGCATCCGCACCGGCCTCGGCTACGGCTGGCGCGCGCTGATCGCCGCCGAGATCATCATCGGCACGAGCGGCCTCGGCTTCATGATGTTCGACGGTCGCCGTCAGGGCGACATCTCGCAGGTGTTCGTCGGCATGATCGTGCTCGGCGCCCTCTGGTACATGACAGACGCACTCATCCTCGCGCCGCTCGAGAAGGCGACGGTCGAGCGATGGGGAATGGTAGAGAAGGTGGGACGATGAGTCTGCTGCAGATCGAACACGTACAACAGACCTACGTCGATCAGTACAACGGTGAACGGGTCACCGCGATCGACGACGTGAACTTCACGATCCCCGAGGGGCAGTTCGTGTCGCTGATCGGACCCTCCGGGTGCGGCAAGACCACGATGCTCAACATCGTGGCCGGCTTCGTCAAGGCGACCGGTGGACGCGTGCTGCTCGCCGGCGAGCAGATCACGGGGCCCGGAGTCGACCGCGGGGTGGTGTTCCAGGACTTCGCGCTCTTCCCGTGGATGACGGTCGAGAAGAATGTCGCCTTCGGCCTCAAGATGCGCGGCATGCCGAAGTCGCAGCGCCTCGAAGAAGCGCGGCGCATGATCGGGCTCGTCGGCCTCGAGGGCTTCGAGCGCAAGTACCCGCACGAGCTCTCGGGAGGCATGCGGCAGCGCGCCGGCGTCGCGAGGGTGCTCGCGACCGAGCCGACGATGATGCTCATGGACGAGCCGTTCGCCTCGATCGACGCCCAGACGAGGCGCACGCTGCAGCAGGAGGTGCTGCGCATCTGGGAGACCCAGCGGCCCACCGTGCTCTTCGTCACCCACGACGTCGAGGAGGCGATCTTCATGGCCGACCGCGTCGTCGTGCTCTCGGGCAGGCCCTCCACCGTCGCGGCCGATCTCGACGTGACGCTGCCCCGCCCGCGGGTGTGGAAGGAGACGGCCCGCGACCCGGAGTTCCTGCGCATGCGCGGCAGGCTCATGACGATGCTCGGCGTCGAGGACGAGGAAGAGGCGGAACTGTGAAGCGCGCCTGGAAGGTGGTGCGGCACCCCACCGTCGCCACGATCCTGATCATCACCGTGCTGCTGCTCGGCTGGAACCTCGCGATGGCGGTCATCGCGCCCGCGAAGGTGAGCGGGGAGCTCTCGTCGGCCGTCGCGAGCGGCGACCCGAAGCTGCGCATCGCCGTCACGCTGAACTTCGAGCCCGAGCGCTTCCACACCCTCTACCTGCAGGACTACGGCAACGTCATGAAGGTCGACGGCGACACGGTGATGCTGCGCAGCGTCGCCCCCGCCGACGTCTCGCGGATCGCCCGCCTCTACTGGGTGAACTCGCTCGACCTGCAGGGGAGCGCATCGTGACCCCCGAGGAGCGGGTGCTGAGCACCCTGCAGCGCGTCCGCGACGAGCGGATCATCATGATCCTGCGCAGCGAGACCGCCGACGACGCGGAGCGCGCCGTCGAGGCCGCGATCGCGGGCGGGATCACCCTGATCGAGATCACCTACAGCGTGCCGGGCGCCGCCGAGCTCATCGCCCGACTGTCGCGACGGCACGGCGACGCCGTCTGCATCGGGGCGGGCACCGTGCTCGACGCCGCGCAGGTCGACGAGGCCGCCGACGCGGGAGCGCGATTCGCGGTGAGCCCCGCCACGGTCGACGAGGTCGTCGCGGCGTCGCTGCGGCGCGGCCTGCTGCCCCTGCCCGGCGTGATGACGCCCTCGGAGGCCCTGCGCGCCGTGCGGGCCGGCGCCCCCGCCGTGAAGCTCTTCCCCGCCCGCAGCTTCGGACCCGCGTTCGTGCGCGACCTGCTCGCGCCGCTGCCCGACCTCGTCATCGTGCCGAGCGGCGGCGTCGACGTGCAGCAGGTGGGCGAGTGGCTCGGCGCCGGCGCCGCCGCCGTCGGACTCGGCGGCAGGCTGTCGCCGAGCAGGGTCGCGCCCGGCGAGGAGCGCGGCATCACCGAACGCGCCGCCGCGGCGCTCGCCGCCGTGAACGACCACCCCAGACATGTTTGATGTGAGGAGACGAACCACCATGACCATCACCCCCGAGATCATCGCCGGCTACCGCGCGATCACCACCCCGTCCATCTCCGACGCCCTCAGCGTGCGCGGTCTGCACGGCTACGTGCACTCGCGCGTGCAGCGCCAGGCCGGCGGCAAGCTCGTCGGGCCCGCGGTCACCGTGAAGGAGGAGCCGTGGGACGGCGATCCGGTGCCGCCGACGCACGCGCTCGAGGCGATCGACGCCTCGCCTGCCGGGTCGGTCATCGTGATCGACAACGGCGGCGACGAGACGGTCGCGTGCTGGGGCGGGCTGATGGCCGCGGGCGCGACCGTCAACGGCCTCGAGGGGGCCGTGATCGACGGCGGCGTGCGCGACGTCGAAGAGATCAACCGGGACTTCGCGGGGCTCAACGTCTTCGCCGCGGCGCGCATCTCGGCCACCACGGTCGGCCGCTACCGCACGGTCTCGTCGGGCGAACCGGTGACGATCGGCGGGGTCGAGGTGCGCCAGGGCGACCTGATGGTCGGCGACCTCGACGGCGTGGTCGTCGTGCCGCAGGAGATCGTCGCCGAGGTGCTCGAGGAGGCCCGCCTCATCGAGCAGCGCGAGCGCGAGCAGACGGCGCTCATCCTGAGCTCGGGGTCGCTCTCCGAGGGCCTCGCCAAGTACAACCTCGTCTGAAAGAGCACCACGACAATGCCTGACATCATCTCCATCGGCGAACCCCTCGTCGAGTTCAACGCCGAGTCCCTCGGCGGCCCCCGCGTGGGCTCGCTGTACAGCATCGGCTTCGGCGGCGACAGCTCGAACTTCGCGGTGGCCGTATCGCGGCTCGGCGGCAGCAGCGGCTACATGACACGGGTGGGAGCCGACCACTTCGGAGCGCTGCTGCAGGATCTGTGGCACGAGGAGCGCGTCGACGCGAGCCGTGTGATCACCGACGAGCGGCACCCGACGGGCCTGTACTTCATCCTGCGGCACGGCGGCCGAAGCGAGTTCGTCTACCGTCGCGCCGACAGCGCCGCCTCCCACCTCGAGCCCTCCGACCTGCCCGAGGGCATGATCGAGGAGGCGAAGCTGCTGCACGTCACCGGCATCACCCAGGCGATCAGCCAGAGCGCCTGCGAGACCGTCTTCGCGGCGATCGAGCGGGCGCGCGCCGCGCAGGTGACCGTCAGCTACGACCCGAACATCCGGCCCGCCATCTGGCCGCTCCAGACCGCCCGCGCCATCGTGCGCTACACGATCCCGCAGTGCGACGTGGTGCTGCCGAACCTCGACGAGGGGCGGCTGCTCACGGGCTACGAGGATCCGCGGGCGATCACCCAGGAGCTGCTCGAGCTCGGCGCCCCGCTCGTCGTGCTGAAGCTCGGCTCGTCGGGTTCGGTCATTGCCACGCCCGACGACTACTACTCCGTGCCGGCGCGCCCGGTGCTCGCGAAGGATCCGACCGGGGCGGGCGACTGTTTCGACGCGGCGTTCGCCGTCGCGATCACCGAGGGCAAGGATCCGGTCGACGCCGCGATCTTCGCGACCGCCGCCGCCTCCCGCGTGGTGCAGGGCCTCGGCGCGGTCGCGCCGATCCCGACCCGCTCCGCGGTGCTCGAAGACGTGTCAGAGCTGCGCGCCGAGGTGCACCCGCGGGCCTCGTAGGCGCGTCTCGGAGATCGTTGCCGTTGCGAGCGCGCGCAGTAGGCGAGGATCTGCGAGGCGCGCCCTGGACCGCGGGGCGACCGGATCGGGGAGGGGCGGCGCCGATGAGGCGCCGCCCCTCAGCCCGTGGCCTCCGCGTCCTCGAACGTGCGCGACCGCGTGGTGGTGAAGCCGCGACGCTGGTACTGCGCGATCGCCTGCGGCACCGGGAACTGCGTGATGAGGTGCATGAGCGCCCGCGTGGCCGGCTGCATGGCGTGCGCGCTGTCCCAGAAGACGCCCACCTGGCGCCGGTTGCCCGACTCGAGGATCGGCACGACCGCGAGTCCCGCGGTGTCGGTCACGGACGCCGAGAGCAGATTGGTGAGGCCGATGCCGAGCCGCGCCCGGGTGAGGTTCACGAGCGTCTGCGGGTCGTTGCTGCGGTACGCGATGCTCGCGTGCACGCTCGCGGCGGTGAGCGCGCGCGACACCTCGTCGAGCGATTCGCCGCCCTCCTTCCGCGCGCCGCCGTAGGTGACGAGCGGCTCCTGCGCGATCTCCCTGAGCGAGAGGAACGTCGCCGCGGCCATCGGCGACTCCTCGGGCACGAGGGCCACGAGCGGTTCCTCCCAGAGGGTCTGATAGCGGATCGAGCTCTCGGCCGGCGGAGGGCTCAGGGGGCGCAGCGCGATGTCGGCCTCGCCCGAGCCGAGCGCCTCGACGAGCTCGGCCGGCGTGCCCTCGACGAGCGACACCGCGACCTGCGGGTGCTGCGTGCGGAACGTGGTGAGGAGGTCGGGCACGAAGGCGGCGCCCGCGCTCGGGAAGGTGCCGAGCTTGACGCGCCCGCGCAGCACGCCGAGCACGGCCTGCACCGACGAGCGCGCCGCGTCGACCTCGCGCAGCAGGGCGCGCGCATGCCCGAGGAAGGCGATCCCGGCCTCCGTGAGGCGCACCGGCCGCCCCTTCCGGTCGAAGAGCTCGGCGCCGAGGGAGCGTTCGAGGTCGCCGATGTGCGCGCTGATGCGGGGCTGGGAGCGGAAGGTGTGCGTCGCGGCGGCCGCGAAGCCGCCGTGGTCGACGACGGCGAGGAAGCTCGCGATCCACTCGATCTTCAGGTTGCCCTCGGCCGCCCCGCTCATGCCGCTCACCGCGCCGCCGGTCACGGCACGCGCCGCATCCAGGCCTCCGTGAGGAACTTCTGCTCGACCAGGCGCTCGGCGGCGTCCCACTCGCCCTCGGTGACCTCGCCGTCGGTGCCGCCGTGCCGCTGCTTGAACACCTCGACCATCTTGTCGATGACGGCCTCGCGCGTGAGGCCGGTCTGGCTGCGCAGCGGATCCACCCGCTTCTGCGCGCTCGTCGTGCCCTTGTCGGAGAGCTTCTCGCGCCCGATCCGCAGCACCTTCGTCATGACCTCGGGATCCATGTCGTAGGCCATGGTGACGTGGTGCAGCACCGCGCCCGATCCGAGTCGCTTCTGCGCCGCGCCCCCGATCTTGCCCTGGGGGCTCGTGATGTCGTTGAGCGGCTTGTAGTGCGCGTCGATGCCGAGCGCCTGCAGGGCCTCGAGCACCCACTCGTCGAGGTACGCGTACGAGTCGGCGAAGCTCATGCCGCGCACGAGCTCGCCCGGTACGTACAGGGCGTAGGTGATGCAGGCCTCGGGCGCCATGTACATCGCGCCGCCGCCCGAGATGCGGCGCACGATCTGGGCGCCGTGCGCCGCCGCCTGCTCCTCGTCGACCTCGTTCTTCACCGACTGGAAGCTGCCGATGAACACGGCTGGGGCGTTCCACTCCCAGATGCGCAGGGTCGGGCCGCGCAGGCCCTCGCCCACGGCCGCGGTGAGCACCTCGTCGAGCGCCGCGTTGAGCACGGGGGCAACCGGCGGCTCGTGCAGGATCTGCCAGTCGTAGTCGCGCCAGTGCGCGGCGCCCGTGACCGCGCGGCGGATCGCGACGCCCACCGAGTCGGGTGTGAAGCCGAGCAGGTGCACCTCGGAGGGGAGCGCGTCGCGGATCGCGGTCGCGAACTCCTCGATGGTGCTGGTGGGGCTCAAGCCCTCGACGGCGCCGTTGATCGCGTCGAGCGCGTCGTCGGGTTCGAGGAAGAAGTCGCCCGAGAGCGTGAAGCCGCTGATGCGCCCGTCGGCCACGTCGAAGTCGACGACCACCAGCTTGCCGCCGGGAACCTTGTACTCGCCGTGCATGCTCATGCTCACAGGTTACGCCTAGACGGGGCGCACGGCGACCCGTTCCAGTCGCCGGCGCAGGCCGTCGATCATCGTCTCGATGCCGAGTTCGAACGTGTGCTGCGCCCGGAGCACGTCGGCGCTCTCGCCGAGCAGCGAGCGCAGCAGCGGGTACTCCTCGCCGTCGGCGGGCTGCACCATCTGCACCGGGGCGACGAGATCGAGCACCGAGCCCATCACGAAGCTCTCCACGACGGTGAACACGGCGACGATCTCGTCTGGGGGCCAGCCGGCTTCGAGGAGCGCCGTCGCGATCACCTCGTACTGGCGCACGAGCTCGGGCGCCTGCACGGGATTCGTCGTCAGCAGGGGGATGGTCTCGGGGTGCTTCACGAACGCGTTCGCGTACGACCGAGCCCAGTCGGCGAGGGCTTCGTCCCAGGGGAGGCGCTCGAAGGAGCTGCAGTCGATCTCGGCGACGACGCGGGAGCGGACCCGCTCGATGATGTACTGCTTGTTCGGCACGTGGCTGTAGATGGTGGGCGCGCTGATGTGCAGCCGCTTCGCCAGCTTGGCGAGGGTGAACGACCCGGAGGGCTCGTCGTGGATGAGGGCGAGGGCGGCCTCCACGATGCGCTCCTCCGTGATGTGCTGCCGCACTGCGCGGGGGCCCGTCATCTTCGCTCGCTCTCTCTCGATTCCGTGCCCCCACGCTAGCACTTCCGGGAGGGCTCGGCGCCGCTTCTCCTAATGATATTTGGAAAACCTAATGCCATTAGGTAGCATGATCTCGAATTCCGACGAAGACGAAGAGGACGGAGTGCGATGCCGCATTCGAGACACCTGCTGACCGGGGGCCGTCTCTGGGTCGGAGACGGCTTCGAAACGGGGAGCCTGCTGCTGCGGAACGGGCGGATCGAGCAGATCCTCGCCCCCGACGCGCCCCTTCCCGATCCGGCGCCCGAGAGCGTCGTCGACCTCGCGGGCGCCGCAGTGCTGCCCGGGTTCGTCGACGCGCACGCGCACCCCCTGATCGCCGGGCGCGAGCTGCGGGGAGCCCCCGTCCGAGAGGCCCGCAGCCGCGAGGACGCGGTACGCATCGTGCGCGACTACGCCTCCGCGAACCCGCACCTGCCCTGGATCGTGGGCGAGGGCTTCGACCTCAGCATCGACCCCCGGGGCGTCTACTTCGCCGAGGACCTCGACCGCGCGGTGCCCGATCGGCCCGTCGCGCTCAGGTCGAGCGACGTCCACACGATGTGGGCGAACACCGCAGCCCTCGAAGCCGCGGGCATCACGCGCAACACCCCGGACCCGACGGACGGTGTGATCGAGCGCGACCGCGACGGCCACCCGTCGGGCACCCTTCGCGAGTGGGGCGCGTTCATGCCCCTGCTCCGGGCGATCCCCCGGGAGCCGGAGGCGGAGACCGCCGAAGCGCTCCTCCGCGGACTCGCAGCGCTGAGCGCGGAGGGCGTGACCACCGTGCAGGACGCCTGGGTCGAGCTCGAAGACCTCGACGCGTACCTGCGCGCCGCGCGGCGCGGCCTGCCGGTGCGCTTGAACCTCGCCTTCCGCGCCGTTCCCGGCGGCTGGCGGCAGCAGGTGCGCGACTTCGCCCTCGCCGCGGAGCGGGTCGCCGCTCTCGAGCTCCCCGATTTCACCGCCCGCACGGTCAAGTTCTTCGCCGACGGGATCGTCGAGGGCGGCACCGCCCACGTCAGCGAGCCCTACCACGGCAGCTCCTGCTGCGGGGTGCCGGCCTGGGACCCGGAAGAGCTCGCGGCGGCGGCCGAAGCCTTCGACGCGGCCGGCTTCCAGCTGCACATCCACGCCATCGGCGACGCCGGCATGACGAGCGCGATTGATGCCGTGCAGCGCGCCTCGGAGCGCAACGGGGCCCGGGACCGGCGACCGGTGATCGCGCACGCGCAACTCGTCGCGCGCGAAGACCTCGCGCGTCTGGTGGCACTCGACATCACCGTCGCCGTCCAGCCGTACTGGGCGAAACTCGACGGCGTCGTGCGGCACCTGACGAACGGGCGGCTGCGCGGCCCCCGCGAGCACCGGCAGTACCCCTTCAGAACGATGCGCGACGCGGGGGTGCGGCTCGCCTCGTCGAGCGACTACCCCATCACGACGCCCAGCCCGCTCAAGGCGATCGGCGTCGCGATCAGCCGTGACGAGCTCGGCGAGCTCTCGCGGTCGTGGATCCCCGAGGAGCGCCTGGATCTCGTCTCCGCCGTCGAGGCCGCGACCAGCGCCGCCGCCTACACCCAGTTCGCCGACGACGGGCTCGGCCGCCTCGCGGTCGGGGCGCCGGCCGACTTCGTCGTGGTGCCGGGCCTCTCCGAGCTCCCCCTTCCAGCCGAACTGCTCGGCGCCCGGGTCACCGCCACCTGGCGCCACGGCGCGCCGATCAGCCCCACCACAGACACCGCCAACCGACCACTGAACGAATCGCTCGAAGGAGAGTCATCATGACCGCAGCAGCCCCGGTGCACCCCACCGCCTCGCCACCGCCCGAGACGGGCACCATGAAGCGCGAGTTCACCCTCTGGTCGGCGTTCTCGCTGGCCTTCGTGTTCGTCTCGCCGATTGTCGCCATGTACGGCATTTTCGGGCTCGGCCTCGCCACCGTGGGCCCCGCGTTCTGGTGGGGCTGGGTCGTGACGCTGCTCGGCCAGCTCACGGTCGCCATCGCGCTGGGCGTCCTCGCCTCGCGCTGGCCGCTCGCCGGTGGCGTCTACCAGTGGTCGCGACGACTCGTCGGCCCGCGCTACGGCTGGTTCGCGGGCTGGGCGTACACCTGGGCGCTGCTCATCGCCCTGAGCTCGGTGTCGTACTCGGGCGCCGTGTTCGTCGCGCTGCTCTTCGGCCTCGACGCGACCTCTCCTCCGGTGCTCGTCGGCCTGGCCGTCGCGCTCCTCGTCGTCACGACCGGCGTGAACGTCGCCGGCCGCCGCGTCGTCAAGCTGGTCGCGACCGCCTGCATCGCCGCCGAGATCGTCGGATCCCTCGGCGTGGCGGTGTACCTGCTCGTCTTCGGTCGCGAGCAGGATCCGTCGTTCCTCGCCGAGGGCCTGCAGGCGGCGCCCGGCACCCCGCTCATGATGACCCCGTTCGTCTTCCTCGTCGCGATCGCCGGATGGTCGTTCCTGGGCTTCGAGAGCGCCAGCAGCATCGCCGAGGAGGTGAAGAACCCGAAGCACGCGGTACCGCGCGCGATCGTGTTCTCGCTGCTCGGGGTCGGCACGGTCATCCTCTTCACGAGCTTCGCGATCATCCTCGCGATCCCCGACCTCCCCGAGATCCTCGCGGCATCGGAGGGCGACCCCGTGATCGCGATCCTCGCGCATCACTTCCCGCCCGTCGTCGTGGACGCGATCCTCGCCATGTTCGTCATCGCCTTCCTGGCGAGCCTCGTCGGGATCCAGGCCGCGGTGTCCCGCCTCGTCTGAGCGAACGCCCGGGAGAACGAGCTGCCGGCGGCGGCCTGGCTGAAGCGGCTGCGGGGCGAGGGCGGGCTGCCGAGCAACGCCATCCTGCTCACCGGCGCCGTCTCCGTCGTCGCACTGCTCGTGCTGCAGAACCCCTACGCGAACACGCTGCTCGTCGCCTTCACGACGGTCGGCTTCTACGCCGCGTTCTCGTTCCCCGTGCTCGGTCTCGCCATCGCCCGGTTCCGCGGCACGTGGCAGCCGGGCGAGCGGCTCTTCATGGGGCGCTTCGGCACCGCGATGTCGTGGGTGGCGCTCTTCTGGCTCGCCCTCGAGATCACGAACGTGCTCTGGCCCCGGGAGTCGGCCGATCTCTGGTTGATCAACGCCGCCCCGCTCATCGCCTCCGCCGCCGTCGCCGTCGCGGGCGCGGTGGTGTACCGTCTGTCACCGGTCGGGCGCGGGCTCGTCGAGTCGTCGATCGCGCTCGACGCGCGCACCAGCGCCGCGCCGGTCATCGAGAAAGAAGGAAACTGATGAACGCTCTGTACCGCTGGCCCGAGTACGACGCCGTCGAACTCCACAGAGCCCGATTCGCGCGCGTGCAGCAGGTCATGCGCGAGGACGGCCTCGACGCGCTGCTGCTCGTGGGCCCCGACCACATCCGCTACGCGACCGACTTCCGCGCGCACCTCACCAACGAGTCGGAGTGGTTCGCGGCGCTCGTCCACCGGGAGGGGAACGCCGAACTCTTCCTGCCGTACATCGACGAGACCATCGAGGCGCCGTATCCCGCCATGCCGTGGATCTCGAGGGTGCACCCCGTGGCGTCGTGGTCGGCGGCCACGGCGAACCCGCGCACCTGGGTGCGCGCGGTGGCCGCGCGGCTCTCGGCTTCCGGCACCCGCTCGAGGATCGGGATCGACGCCGTCGACCAGTCGCTCCTCGCCGGCCTGCGCGAAGAGGCCCCGTCCGTCGAGTTCGTGCCGGCGGCCCTCCGGCTGCACCGCATCCGGCGCCAGAAGCATCCGATCGAGCTGACGCTGCTCGACGCCGTGTCGCGCGTGAACGCCGGTGCGATGGAGGCGGCGCTGGGCGCGGCCCGCGTGGGCGGCACGGATCACGAGGTGCTCGCCGCCGCGATGGCCTACCAGCAGGCGGCCGGGGTCGAGTTCGTCACCCACTCGGTCTGCAACCTGCGCAACGGCAGCGGCGACTGGTTCGCCGCGGGCCGCCGCTTCTCGGCGGGCGATCCGTTCTTCTTCGACATCGGGTGCTACGGTCCCGGCGGCTACGCGTCGGACGCGGGGCGCACCGGGTTCGTCGGGGAGCCCAGGGACGAGCACCTGGCCGCCTACGAGCACCTACTGACGGCCTATCACATCGCGCAGGAGCTCGCCGTTCCCGGGGCGAGGGCCTCGACCCTGCTCGCGGCGGCCAACGAGTACCTCGAGGCGCAGGGGCTCGGTCGCACGCCCTACGCGATCGGGCACGGCGTCGGCCTGAGGATCTGCGAACTGCCGACGCTCTTCTCGCCGGGTCTGATGGACGACGATGTCGCACTCGTCGAGGGCGAGGTGATCGCCCTCGAGCCCGAGACCACCGTCGTGGTGGACGGCGTCGAGACGGTGCTCAAGATCGAGGACAACTTCGTCGTCGAGTCGCACGGCCTCCGCAGGCTCACCGTGGCCCCCGACGCGAGCGAGTTCGTCTCGGCGTGACGCCGCGGTGCGGTGCGGCCGGGGTTCGCACCGCACCGCTCGGCGGCGCCGGTCAGTCGTTGCCCGCTCGATCCACCACCCAGGTGATGAGATCCGAGTAGACCTCATCGCGGTTGGTCTCGTTGAGCGTCTCGTGCCTCGCGTCGGGGTAGATCTTCACGGTGACGTCGCGCACTCCCCGCCTGCGGTAGGCGTCGGCGAGCTGCCGCAGGCCGTCGCCGCGGGTGAGGGGATCCTCGGCGCCAGACACGATCAGGATCGGCAGATCGCTCGGGATCCCCGGCCCCGGCTTGCCGAACAGGCGCAGCGAGTCGGCCACGCCGAACAGCTTCGCGATGTCGGCGCCGAAGCAGAGCTCGTCGGCGATGAAGGTCCGAGCGGTCTCCGCGTCGCGGCTGAGCCACTCGAAGCCGTTGGCGCCCTCGGTCTTCCACTTCGCGTTGAGGTCGCCGCTCTCCATGTGCTTGAAGGTGCGGAACGCCGAGCCCGAGAGCACGAGCGCGTCCCACGCGCGCGGGTGCTCGTTGAGGATGCGCTGCGCCATGAGCGAGCCCCACGAGTGCGCGAACATCACGACCGGCAGCCCCGGGTGCCGCTCGCGGGCGATGCCCGTGAGCTGCAGGATCGCGGCCTCCGCCGCCCGCAGGCCGCCCGGACCGAGGCGGCCGAGCTTCGACAGGTCGCCCTCGTGCTGCCGGCGACCCGTCTCGCCGTGCCCGCGGTGGTCGTCGGCGTACACCGTGAAGCCCGCGCCCGTGAGGGCGCGGGCGAACACGTCATAACGCTTGGCGTGCTCGCCGACGCCGTGGGCGATCTGCACCACGCCGACGGGCTCCTCGGCGGCCCACTCGTACGCCGCGATCTCGATGCCGTGCGCGTCGGTGTAGCTGAACTCGGTGTACCCGCTTGCTTCGGTGGTCATGCCCTCATTCTGGTGGGCGCGGCTGAGCGGCGCCAGGGCGGGTGCGGCGGCGGGGTCGGAGATCGGGGCCGCGGTCATAGATATGGGATCCGCCGTCGATATGCCGATCCGGGGCGGATCGGGCATATCGACGGCGGATCCCATATCGAAGGCGGAGCCTGTTACACCTTGCCGTGCACGACCTCGCCATCGACCATCGTGAGCGCGGCCTCGGTGTCGAGCAGCGCCTCGGGGGCGTCCGTCAGCGCGTTCGCCGACCACACGACGACCGTGGCCCGGTAGCCCGCCGCGATGCGCCCCGCCTCGCCGTCGCGCCGCGTCGCGTACGCCGCGCCGAGCGTGAGCGCCTCGAGCGCATCGGCCGGGGTGAACACGCGCTGCGGCTGATACGCCTCGCGGCTGTGGTCGAGCGCCGACTTCGCCGTCAACGCGATGAACAGGTTGTTCGGCACCTCGTGGGGCGCCGTCGGCGCGTCGGTGCCGAGCGCGAGCGGCACGCCGGCCTCGCGGAACTTGTGCCACGGGAAGCCGGTGTGCGCCCGCTCGTCGCCGAGCACCGCCTGCCAGTTGTCGAGCACCGCGGGGTCGCAGTGCACCGGCTGCATCGACGCCGTGACGCCGAGCGCCGCCATGCGGGCGATCGTGTCGTCGGCGACCGACTCCAGGTGCTCGACGCGGGGGCGGCGATCCGCCCGCGGGCCGTTCACCCGGATGCACTCCTGCACCATGTCGAGCGCGATCGTGCTCGCCTCGTCGCCGATCGCGTGCAGCGCGAGCTGCAGCCCCGCAGCGTCGGCCGCCACGGCGGTCGGCAGCGCGAACTCGCGCTCCCAGATCGGCCCCGGCAGCTCGCCGTTCGCGTAGGGCGCGCGCATCGCCGCGGTGCAGGCGTCGATGACGCCGTCGAGGATGAACTTCACGCCCGCGATCCGCAGCCACTCGTCGCCGTACCGCGCCGCGAGCTCGTCGCGGATGCTCGCGACCTCCGCGATCTGCGCGAGGTCGGACTCGAGGTCGCCCGTCGCGGTCAGCATCCAGTGCGCGTTCACGGGGAAGGGGAGGCGGCCGTCGCGGTCGAGGATGCGGCGGTAGGCCGCGAGGTCGGGGTGGCCGAATGACATCTCGGTCGCGCCCGTGACGCCCGTCTCGAGGTAGGCGGCGAAGGCCGCGGCCAGGTAGCGGTCGCGATCGTCGTCGGTGGCGACCTCGTCGAGGTAGCCCCACGCGTGCTTCACCGCGGCCGTCTCGATGAGGAAGCCGGTCGCGTCGCCGTTCTCGTCGCGCACGATCTCGCCGCCGACCGGGTCGGGGGTCTCGCGGGTGATGCCCATCGCCTCGAGCGCCGCCGTGTTCGCCCACACCGAGTGCAGGTCGTTGGCGTCGAGGATCACCGGCACGTCGGGCACCGCGGCGTCGAGCATCGCGGCGGTGGGGCGCTCGCCCTCCTCGAAGATGTCGAACAGCCAGCTGGTGCCGAGCACGCGGGGCGCCTCGGGGTTCGCGGCACGGGCCGCGGCGAGGCGTTCCTGCACCTCGGCCACGGTCTTCGCGTCGCGCAGCTGCACCTTCGACAGCGACTCGCCGAGCATGAGCATGTGGGAGTGCCCCTCGATCACGCCCGGCGTGACGAGCGCGCCCGCGAGGTCGACCTCCTCGGCCTCGCCGGCCGCGAGACGCACGGCGTCGAGGTCGCCGGCGGCCAGGATCCGGCCCTCGCGCACCGCGAAGCTCTCGCGGGGAGCGACCGACGCGTCGCCGGTGAAGACGGTCGCGTTGCGGTAGATCGTGGTGTTCGAGGTCATGGATGCTCGCTTTCGTGCGTGGGCGTGGATGGGCCTGGTGATGGTGTCGATCGTAGTCGCAGGGCTCGCGCCGCTCAGACGCCGGCGGGCGCCGCCGGCGGCGCGGCGGCGGCGCGTGCGAGCGCCCGCTCGGCGCCGACGGAGACCCGGGCGATCGCGACGGTGGGTGCGATCACGGCGAAGCTGACGATGCCCGTGATGAGCGTGAAGACGGGCACGCCGAACCACTCGATGAGCGCGCCGCCGATGAGCGGGGCGAAGCTCGAGCCGACGAGGTAGGCGCCGAGCAGGGGGCCGGACCAGCGGCCGCGGGCGTCGAGGCCGGCGGCCGTCGCGATGTAGAGCGCGAACGCGAAGGCGTACACCGTGTTGACGCCGATGATGAGCACCGCGAGCAGCACGGGATCGCCCGCGAAGCCGATCCAGATCTTGAGCGCGCCGCCGACGACGAGAGCGACGGCCAGTGGCACCGCTCGGCCGATGCGATTGCCGAAGACGGTGACGATCAGCATGCCCACGATGCCGCCGGCCGCCGCGAGGCTCAGCGTGAAGCCGAGCGGCTGCTCGCCGAGCCCGACGGCCTCGCCGAGCACGGGGGCCATGGTCCAGATCGCGTCTTCGCTCGTGCCCCAGAGGGGGAACACCAGCAGCACGACGATGCCGGCGATCGTGATGCGCCGGGGCTCGGCGATCTGCAGGCTGCTGGTCACGTCGACGGGCTCGGCGTGCTCGGGGGATTCGGGCAGCCAGACGGCGAGTGCCAGGCCCACGAGCGAGATGAGCGCGAGTGCGCCGAAGACGCTGCCCTGCGTGATGCCGATGATCGGGATCACGGCGAGCACGATGGTGATGAGCACACGGTTGACGAGGCCGCTGGTGGCCGAGACGCGGTTGGGGTTGCGGAGCGCCGCGATCGCGGCGCCCGATGTCGAGATCGCGGCGCCGACGCCGGCGCCGCCGACGATGAGGCCCGCGACGGCGACGGCGGGCGTCGGCACGACCGCTGCGGCGGCGAAGGCGACCACCGCGAGCGCGAGCCCGACCATCGCGAGGGGGCGGCGCGCGCGGCCCGAGGCGAGCCGGGCGCTGGCGAGCCCGACGACCGCCGAGGCGAGCAGCGCCCAGGTGAGGATGTTGCCGCTCGCGATGATGTCGAATCCGAGCGCTCCGAGCGCGGTCATGATGAAGGGCGCGAGGTTCGCCATCATCAGGCTGGCGAGGGCGATCATGAAGGTCGCGCTCCCGTTGCGCAGCGTCAGCGGGAGGCGGGGGTCGGCGGTGCTGGCTGGGGTGGGGATGTTCACTGGGTTCTCTTCTCCGGCGGCTGTGACGGCAGAAACCGAAACCATTTCGGTTATCAGCATCATCGTGAACCCTGTGGGAGGATCTGTCAAGCAGGACCCTGAAGGGAGGCCCCGTGGCGCGACCCCGAACCGCGCGTCTCAGCCGGGAGATCATCGGCCGAGCCGCCATCGACATGGTCGAAGCCGGCCACGAACTGCAACTCGTGCCCCTCGCCCGCAGCCTCGGCGTGAGCGTCTCCTCCCTCTACCACCACGTGGCGGGGCGCGAGGGCGTGATCCAGGCCATGCGCCAGGTGCTCGTCTCGCAGTACATCAGGCGGCTGCCGCAGACCTCGGACTGGCGCCAGAAGATCCGGCAGGAGGTCGAGCTCACCTGGCGCATGTACGCCGACCACCCCCGCGTGCTGCAACTCATGCTCACGGTGGTCATCGACGAGCCCGACGTGCTGAACATCTACAGCGTGCTCACCGAGGCGCTCGTCGAGGCCGGACTGCCCGAGGCCGAGATCCTCACCACCATCGAGGTCATCGACGCGTTCGTCTTCGGCGTGACCCTCGACGCGCTCTCGCCCGACGAGATCCTCGACCCCGATCGCGCGGGCGGCACGCTCGCGCGGCTGATCCGGGATCACCCCTCGGGGGCGGAGCGCAACCGGCGGGTGTTCGTCCGCGGCCTCGACCTCCTCATCACCGGCATCGAGGCGCGCGTCCGCGAGGTGCGCACCGATTCCTGAGCGGTCGACGCGATTCTGCCGTACACTGTGCCCGTGCCACACGCGAGTCGCCGACGGCCGGCCGCTCGATGGCGCAGGCTCTCCACAATCTGCCTCGCCCTGTTCGCGAGCGCGGTCGGAGCGGCCGCGGTGCTGCCCGGCGGCGGAACGGCCGAGCTCACCGCGCTGACCCACGGGTCGATCGAGAGGGGCGGGGAGATGCGGATCGCGGACATCGAGGTGGAGGGCCCGGCGGCGGGGCGGGATCCGGGGCTGCCGAACCGCACCGGTTCGGCGGCGGTGCCGGTGCGCAGCTACGAGCCCGAGGGCGCGGCCTGGGCGACGCTCGTCTGGGCGCACGGCGGCTCGTTCATGCGGGGCACGCTCGACTGGCCGGAGGCCGACTGGGCGGCCCGGCGCTTCGCCGAGGCCGGCATCCGCGTGCACTCCGTCGACTACGCCCTCGCGAGCGACACCGTGAAGGCGCCGGCGCCCGCCGCGGACGTCGCCGCCGTGCTGCGCTGGGCCGGCGCCGAGGAGGGCCCCCTCGTCGTGGGAGGCGCGAGCGCCGGCGCGCACCTCGCCACCCTCGCAGCGCTCGCGCAGGCCGATGCCGCCGCCGCGGGCGCCGGCCGCCCGGTCGACGCGCTGCTGCTCGAGTACCCCACGCTGCACCGCGTGCAGCGACTCGACCCCGAGCTCGACGCCGCCACCGCAGCCCTGCCAGCCCAGCGCCGCTTCGACGCCGGCCGCATCGCCGACATGTACGACTCCTACCTGGGCGACGCCGCCGGCGCGGCGGCCGCTGGGGCCGTCGTGGCGGGCGAGCTGCCGGCCGAGCGGCTCGCGGCCCTGCCGCCCGTGGTGATCGTGAACGCCGACGCCGACGACCTGCGCGCCTCGGGCGAGCAGTTCGCCGACCAGCTGCGCGAGGCGGGCGTCGCGGTGGTCGAGACCGTGCAGCCAGGTACCGTGCACGGCTACCTGAACCGCCCCCACGAGGGCGAGCGCGCGCGTGCCGACGCGCAGCAGAGCATCGACCGCTTCGTCGCGGAGCTGCGGCGCATCCTCGCCGCCGGCTGAGCCCCGCGGCGCCGTGCCGCCCCGTGCAATCGGCCCGTGCAATCGGCCCGACTTCGTCTCACCCGCACCGCCGTTTCCGTGGGCCTTCGTGGGACGAAGCCGGGCCGATTCTTCCGCGCCGCGTGCCCGCTGTGCCACGATGGGAGCACCGGGGCGCGAGGCGGCCGACCCGCGGCGCCTCCCGACCGCCCGGGGAGAGGAGGGCGCCATGCGTTTCATGCTTCTGCTGCACCGCCGCGAGTCCGAGCTGCTGCAGCGCACCCCCGAGTGGATCGAAGAGGTCGTCGGGTTTCTCGCCCGCTTCGACGACGAGCTGCTCAGCCGCTCCGAGCTCGAGTGGACCGAGACCCTCGACAGCGACACGCAGGCCGAGGTGGTGGGGCCGGGCGGCGAGCACCGCGACGGCTGGTACAACGAGGCGGGCAAACCGCTGCGGCGCATCTGGGTGGTGCGGGTGCCCGACCGGGCCCGCGCGCACGAGCTCGCCGGGCAGCTCGCCGGCGAGCTCGACACCTGGGTCGAGGTGCGCGAGTGCCTGCCGGGGGCCCAGCGGCCCTGAGCGCGCTCAGGCGCGCTCGGCCTCGTTCGCGACCCGGGAGATGGGGGTGAGGCGGCTCAGCTGCGTGACGTGGCGCGGCTCGAGCTCGTCAAGGGTCGAGACCCCGAGCAGGGCCATGGTGCGCTCGATCTCGCTGCGCAGGATGGCGATCATGCGATCGACCCCGGCGCGGCCGCCGGCCATCAGCCCGTACAGGTAGGCGCGTCCCACGAGCGTGAACTTCGCGCCGAGCGCGACCGAGGCGACGATGTCGGCGCCGTTCATGATGCCGGTGTCGATCATCACGGTGGCGTCGTCGCCGACCTCGCGCACCACGCGGGGCAGCAGGTGGAACGGCACGGGCGCCCGGTCGAGCTGTCGGCCGCCGTGATTCGAGAGCACGATGCCGTCGACGCCGAGATCGACGAGCTTCACTGCGTCGGGCACGTTCTGCACCCCCTTGATCACGATCCGGCCCGGCCACATCTGCCGGATCACGGCGAGATCGTCGTAGGAGATCGTGGGATCCATGGCGGCGTTGAGCAGGTCGCCCACCGTGCCGCCCGTCGTCGAGAGCGACGCGAACTCGAGCTTGGGCGTGGTGAGGAAGTCGAACCACCACCACGGCCGCGGGATGGCGTTCGCGATCGTGCTCAGCGACAGCTGCGGCGGGATCGAGAAGCCGTTGCGCTTGTCGCGCAGACGGGCGCCCGCGATCGGGGTGTCGACCGTGAACATCAGGGTGTCGAAGCCCGCTGCCGCGGCGCGCTCGACCAGGCCGTACGAGATCTCGCGCTCGCGCATCACGTAGAGCTGGAACCAGTTGCGGCCGTTCGGGTTCGCCGCGCGGACGTTCTCGATCGAGGTGGTCCCGAGCGTCGAGAGGGTGAAGGGGATCCCCGCCGCCCCCGCGGCTCCCGCGCCGGCGATCTCGCCCTCCGTCTGCATGAGGCGGGTGAAGCCGGTCGGCGCGATGCCGAACGGCAGCGAGGAGCGGCCGCCCAGGATCTCGATCGACGCGTCGACGTGCTCGGCGGGCTTGAGGATGTCGGGGTGGAACTCGATGTCCTCGAACGCCTGGCGCGCTCGCGCGAGCGACAGCTCGCCCTCGGCCGCCCCGTCGGTGTAGTCGAAGGCGGCCTTCGGGGTGCGGCGCTTCGCGATGCGCTGCAGGTCGGCGATGGTGAGGGCCGATTCGAGTCGCCGCCGTTTGCCGTTGAAGTCGGGCTTCTTGAACTGCATGAGTTCGAGCAGCTCGACCGGGTTGGGGAGTTGGCGCTTGGCCATGTGCTGTGCGTTCCTTTCCGGAGCCGACGCCCGGGCCCTACCGGGACCGTGCGCCGGGGGTGTAGGTCGTGAGGGAAGCGGACCGGGCCACGACGGCGCGGAGCGCGTCGAGGCCGGGATCGACCTGGCCGGCGGCCTGCGCCTGCACCAGCAGGTTGCCCATCGCGGTCGCCTCGACGGGGCCCGCGAGCACCGGCAGGCCCGAGCGGTCGGCGAGGGCCTGGCACAGCAGCGCGTTCAGCGATCCGCCTCCCACGATGTGGATGATCGAGACGTCGCGGCCCGCCAGCTCGGCGGCCGTGCGCACGGCGTCGGCGAAGGCGGCCGCGAGGCTCTCGACGATCGAGCGCACGGTCTCGGCGGGAGTGCCGGGAGCGCGTTCGCCGTGCCGGGCGCACCAGGCGTCGATGCGCCCGGGGATGTCGCCCGGGGGCATGAACGAGGGGTCGTTGACGTCGAACAGCGGCACCGGCCCGCCGAGCCGCGACGCCTCGGCGAGCAGCTCCTGCAGGCGGCTCGAACGCTGCGCGTCCGAGGATCCCGGGTACCAGTGCCGCAGCGACTCCGACAGCAGCCACAGGCCCATCACGTTGTGCAGGAACCGCGTGGTGCCGTCGATCCCGCCCTCGTTGGTGAAGTTCGCGAGGCGGGCCTCCTCGCTGAGCACGGGGGCGTCGAGCTCGAGCCCGACGAGGCCCCAGGTGCCGCACGAGATGTACGCGAAGTCGGGGCGCGAGCTCGGGATCGCGGCCACGGCCGACGCGGTGTCGTGCGAGGCGACCGCGGTGACGTCGAAGGCCCGTCCCACGATCTCCGCGACCTCGGGCACCAGCGGCCCCAGTCGGGTGCCGGCCTCGACGAGCGGCGGCAGGATCCGCGGGGAGAGGCCGAGGCGCTCGGCGAGCGCCGTGTCCCAGGTGCGGGTGCGGGGGTCGAGCAGGCCGGTGGTCGACGCGTTGCTGAGCTCGGCAGAGGCCACCCCGGTGAGCCAATAGCCCAGGAGGTCCGGGATCATCAGCATGCGGTCGGCGAGTTCGAGCAGCGGGCCCTCGGCGGCGAGCTGGAAGACCGTGTTGAAGCTCAGGTGCTGCAGGCCGTTGGCGGCGTAGAGCGCCTCGGGCGCGACGATCTCGTGCACCCGCGCCACGCCGGCCTCGCAGCGGGCGTCCCGGTAGTGGTACGGCACGCCGAGCAGCCGGCCGTCGCGCAGCAGGCCGTAGTCGACGGCCCAGGAGTCGACGCCGGCCGAGATGATCTCTCCTGGCGCGCCGCGCTCGGCGAGGGCGAGCCCCGCGAGCGCCTGGCGGTAGAGCTCGAGCAGATTCCAGTGCAGGCCGTCGCGGGTGCGCACCGGGTCGTTGGCGAAGCGGGCGATGTGCTGGGTGCGCAGCGCGCCGTCCTCGACCCGCCCGAGGATCACCCTGCCGCTGCTCGCGCCGAGGTCGACGGCGGCGACGGCGCCGTCGGCCCCCGTGCGCCCGTGCGCCGCTGCGAAGGGTGCGGTGCTCATCGCAGGAAGGCGGCGGCGACGCCGGAGTCGACGGGTACGTGGAGGCCGGTGGTGCGGCTGAGCTCGTCGCAGGTGAGCACGTACACCGCGTCGGCGACGTGCTCCGGCAGCACCTCCCGCTTGAGGATCGTGCGGTTGGCGTAGAACTGGCCCAGGTCCTCCTCTTTCACGCCGTAGGTCGCGGCGCGATTGGCGCCCCAGCCGGAGGCGAAGATGCCGGATCCGCGCACCACGCCGTCGGGGTTGATGCCGTTCACGCGGATCCCGTGCTCTCCGAGCTCGACCGCGAGCAGCCGCACCTGGTGGGCCTGATCGGCCTTCGTGGCGGAGTAGGCGATGTTGTTCGGGCCGGCGAAGACGCTGTTCTTCGACGAGATGTAGACGATGTCGCCGCCCATGCCCTGCGCGATCATGGCTCGGGCGGCGGCCTGCGAGACGAGGAAGGAGCCCTTCGCCATGACGTCGTGCTGCAGGTCCCAGTCGCGCTCGGTCGTCTCGAGCAGCGGCTTCGAGAGCGAGAGGCCCGCGTTGTTGACGACGAGGTCCAGGCCGCCGAAGGCGAGCACGGCTTCGTCGATCGCGGCGCTCACCGCGGCGGCGTCGGAGACGTCGGCCGCCACTCCGACCGCCACGTCGGTGCTGCCGAGCTCCGAGGCCGCCGCTCGGGCCTTCTCGGCGTCGAGGTCGGCGACGATCACGCAGGCGCCCTGCGCTGCGAGGCGCGTGGCGATCGCCTTGCCGATGCCGGAGGCGGCGCCGGTGACGAGGGCGATGCGTCCCTGGTGGGACTTCGGCGCGGGCAGGCGCTGCAGCTTCGCCTCCTCGAGGGCCCAGTACTCGATGCGGAACTTCTCGGCGTCGCTGATGGGCGCGTAGCGCGACAGCGCTTCGGCGCCGCGCATGACGTTGATGGCGTTGAGGTAGAACTCGCCGGCGACTCGGGCGGTCTGCTTGTCCTTGCCGTAGGAGAACATGCCGACGCCGGGCACGAGCACGATGAGCGGGTCGGCGCCGCGCATGGCGGGACTCGTCTCGTCGGCGTGCGCGTCGTAGTAGGCGCGGTAGGCGGCGCGGTAGTCCTCGTGCAGTTGCGGGAGGCGCTCGAGCTGCTGCTCGAGGGTCGCGGTGGCGGGGAGGTCGAGCACGAGCGGCTTGACCTTGGTGCGGAGGAAGTGGTCGGGGCAGCTCGTGCCCAGCTCGGAGAGCGGGAAGAGCTTCTCGCGGGAGAGGAAGTCGAGCACCGGCTCGCTGTCGTCGAAGTGGCCGACCATCGTGCTGTCGTGCGAGGCGATGCCGCGGATGGCGGGCGCGAGCGCGGCGGCGCGGGCGCGTCGTTCGGCCTCCGGCAGCGGCTCGTAGCCGGTTACGACGGCGCCGAAGGGCTCGGGGGCGCCGTGCTCGGAGATGTAGTCGGCTGCGGTGTCGATGATCCACAGCGAGTTGCGCTCGCACTCCTCGCTGGTGTCGCCCCACGCCGTGATGCCGTGGCCGCCGAGGATGCAGCCGACGGCCTGCGGGTGCGCCGCCTTGATGGCCGCGATGTCGAGGCCGAGCTGGAATCCGGGGCGGCGCCAGGGCACCCAGACGACGCGATCGCCGAAGATCTTCGCGGTGAGCTCCTCGCCCTCGGCTGCGGTGGCGATCGCGATGCCCGAGTCGGGGTGCAGGTGGTCGACGTGCGCCGCATCGACGAGGCCGTGCATCGCGGTGTCGATGGAGGGGGCCGCGCCCCCCTTGCCGTGCAGGCAGTAGTCGAGGGCCGCGACCATCTCGTCTTCGCGGTCGACGCCGGGGTAGACCTCGGTGAGCGCGCGCAGCCGGTCGAGGCGCAGTGCGGAGAGGCCTGCGGGGGTGAGCGTGCCGAGGTCGCCTCCGGACCCCTTGACCCACATCAGCTGGATCTCGTCGCCCGTCACCGGGTCGGTGGCTGCGCCCTTCGCCGACGTGTTGCCGCCTGCGAAGTTGGTGTTCTTCCTGTCGGCTCCCAGGCGGTTCGAGCGTGCGATGAGGTCGTCGACGGTGACGGGGCGGGTCATGTGGGCTCCTGATCCGAAAGTGTTGTTTCGTGTGAATGTAACACGAAACAACATTCGAGACAAGGGGCGGGCGCCCTCCCGCCGGGCTCCCGTCGCCGACTCACGTCACACCAGCTCGACGCGGTCCCGGTAGGGGTCGAGGCGAGGGTCGGCCGGGTCGAGGTCGGTCACGAGCGTCGAGACGTCGGCGAGCTCGAGGGCGTGTCCGGTCGAGCGCTCGCCGAGCTTCGAGGCATCGATGCAGAGCACCGTGCGGTCGGCGACCTGCGCGAACTGCTGCTTGACCTCGGCCTCGGCGAGCGATGCCTCCGACGTGCCGGTGCCGGGGTGCAGCGCGGCCGCGGAACTGAAGAAGACGCGGGTGTGCAGGGCCCTCGCCCCCGCGTTCGCGAGCGGTCCGACGAGGCTGCCGGTGACCGATTCGTGACGGCCGCCCGTCAGCTGCGCCTCGATGCCGCCCGCGCGAGTGAGGGCCTCGAACGTCTGGATCGAGTTGGTGAGGGCGACGAGCCCGTCGCGCTCGCCGAGCGTCTCCGCGAGCGCGTGCACGGTGGTGGAGGCGTCGAGCGCGATCGCACCGCGCACGGGCACGAGCGCCAGCGCCTTCCGAGCGATCGCGCGCTTCGCCGCGCTGCGGGTCGCGAGCCGATCGTCGTGGCTGCGGGCGGCGGGCGCCGGCACCGCGCCGCCCCGCACCCGGCGGAGCCGCCCTTCGAGTTCGAGCACCTCGAGATCGCGGCGGATCGTCATGGCCGACACCTCGAAGCGGGCGCGGGCCTCCTCGATCGAGATCTCGCCGGCCGCCTCGACGAGCTCGACCAGTTCTTTCCGTCGGCGCTCGCCGTCGACGCTGCTGTTCACCGCCATGCGACCGAGCATACTGAGTCGTCGCGAGCGGCGGGGGCGAGGGTGCGGGGCGGTTTGGCGGGGCGGTTCCGCCGGTCTTGCGCTCCGCGAAACCATCTGGTAGCTTCAATGAAACATTTCTGGTTCAATGAACCTGAAGGACGAGCGCCGCGACAGCGGCGACCGCGCACGACACGAAGGAGTGAACATGGCACAGGCCGGCCCCTACGACGGCGTCACCGGATCCGAGGCCGCGATCGATCGGGCGATGAACGAGGCGGGCGGCATCCTCCGCCTCGCCCCGACCTGGGTGCCGCGCGCGTTCTGCACTCCCGGCCGCCGCATCCGCCTCCACCCCGACGACTACTTCCCCCTCGGCAAGGAGCGCGGCGGCATCGACGAACGCTGGCTCGCGAGCGCCGTGCGCGCCGAGAACGGCCCGCTCACCGACCCGTTCGAGGGCCTCAGCCTCGTGCTCGACCCGACCGGAGGCGTGATCCCGCTCGACGAGTTCGTCGCCCACACGAAGGGCGACGCCATCGGCGGCCTCTGGGAGAGCCACGGCCTGTGGCCCATGTACTCGAAGTTCTTCGACAACGAGTTCCCCCTGCCCTTCCACATCCACCACCGCGACGAGCACGCAGCCCTCGTCGGCAAGCCGGGCAAGCCCGAGGCCTACTACTTCCCGCCGCAGATGAACAACCACGGCGGCCAGTTCCCCTACACGTTCTTCGGCCTGCACCCCGAGGTCACCCGCGACGAGCTGCGCGACAAGCTCGCCGCGTTCCTCACGGGCGGCGACAACCGCATCACCGATCTCTCCAAGGCCTACCGGATCACACCGGGCACCGGCTGGGACGTGCCGGCCGGCATCCTGCACGCCCCGGCGAGCATGTGCACCTACGAACCGCAGGCCGCCTGCGACGTCTTCGCGATGACGGAGTCCTGGTCGAACAACCGCGAGGTGCCGGACGAGCTGCTCTGGAAGGACGTGCCGGCCGACCGCGTGGGCGACCTCGACTTCATCGTCGAACTCGTCGACTGGGAGCGCAACGTCGACCCCGAGTTCTGGAGCAACCGCTTCACGCCCCCGATCGAGACGATCGAGAGCCGCGCGGGATCGCCCGAGTACGTCGAGCGCTGGATCACCTACCGCTCGTCCGCGTTCAGCGCGAAGGAGCTCACGGTGGCTCCGGGCGGCAGCGTGACGATCGCCGATCGCGACGCGCACGGGCTCATCGCCGTCGCCGGTCACGGTCGTCTCGACGACCTGCCGATCGCTGCGATCGCGAGCATCCGCTACGGCCAGCTCTCGAGCGATGAGTTCTTCATCACCGCGGCCGCGGCGAAGAACGGGGTCGAGGTCACCAACACCTCCGCGACCGACGATCTCGTGCTGCTCAAGCACTTCGGGCCGGGCAACCAGCAGCTGGCGGCCGAGCGCGGAGAGCTCGGACTCTGATCATGCCCGCCGCCCCTCTCTTCTACGGTCGGTCGCCGGCCGAGGCGCGCCGCCGCACAGGCTCGCCGCGACAGCTCGCGGGCATCGACGATCTCGTCGAGACCCAGGGCCCCGCGCGAGGCGCGCGCAGGCTGATCCTCACCTCCGGCGCGGGTCTCACCGTGCACGTGCACCCGGACCGGGCGCTCGACCTGGGCGCCGCGACCTACCGCGGCGTGCCCCTCGCCTGGCACTCGCCGACCGGTTTTCCCGCTCCGGGCCTGACCGTCGACTCCGGCACGGAGTGGCTCCGCAGCTTCGGCGGCGGGCTGCTCGCGACCTGCGGCCTCGACGCGTTCGGGCCCCCGAGCACCGAAGCCGGCGTCGACTACCCGATGCACGGCCGCGTCGGCGGCATCCCCGCCACGGTGACGCGCGCGGAGACCACCGATGAGGAGATCGTCGTCGAAGGAGAGGTGCGCCAGACCACCGTGTTCGGCGAGAACCTGGTGCTCCGCAGGCGGATCAAGATCCCGCTCGGCACCGCGCGCGTCGTGATCGAGGACCGCATCACGAACGAAGCGGCCGCCCCCGCGGGCACCATGGTGCTGTACCACGCCAATATCGGCTGGCCGCTCCTCGACGAGGCCGCGGTGCTCACGGTGCCGTCGAAGTCGGTCACTCCGCGCGACGCCGCGGCCGAGACGGGGCTCGCCGACTGGTGGAGCATCTCGGAACCCGTCGCCGGATACGCCGAGCAGGTGTTCAAGCACGATTTCAGCGGGTGCGACGAGGCCGAGGTCGCGGTCGACAACCCGCATCTCGATCTGCGGCTCGCGATCCGCTTCGACTCCGCGACGTTGCCCGCGCTGCACCAGTGGAAGATGATGGGCGAGGGGCACTACGTGCTGGGCCTCGAACCGACCAACGTCGACTGGAGCCTCGGCCGCGCCGCCGCGCGCGAGGCCGGCGTGCTGCCCGTGCTCGAGCCCGGCGAGAGCGTCGACCACCGGGTCGAGTTCGTGTGCGGCCCCAGTGAGATCCGCGCGGCATCGGCCGACGCGGGCGGAAGGAGCGAGGCATGAGCGCGGTACTCGAGATGCGAGGCATCTCCAAGTCGTTCCCGGGGATCCGGGCCCTCTCCGACGTCGACCTCGCGGTCGACGCGGGCGAGGTCCACGCGATCGTGGGCGAGAACGGGGCGGGCAAGTCGACCCTCATGAAGATCCTCGCCGGCGTCTACCAGCCCGACGAGGGCGTCATCCGGCTCGACGGCGAGGATGTGCGGATCGCCGGCCCCATCGACGCCCGCAGGCGGGGCATCGGCATGGTCTACCAGGAGCTGAACCTCGTGCCCGACCTGACCGTCGCCGAGAACATCACCCTCGGCGCGACCCCGTCGCGCTTCGGCCTCGTCCAGCGCCGTCGACTGCACGACGAGGCGGTCGCCGTGCTCGAGGCCCTCGACGCGAGAATCGATCCGTCCGCGATCCTCGGCTCGCTCACCGTGAGCCAGCAGCAGATCGTCGAGATCGCGAAGGCCTACGCGCAGCGCCCGAGCATCATCGTGCTCGATGAGCCGACCTCGTCGCTCAGCGAGCACGAGTCGCTCGCGCTGTTCCAGGTGGTGCGCCGCATGCGCGAGGACGGCATCGCCATCATCTACATCAGCCACCGGCTCCGCGAGGTGCTCGATCTCGCCGACCGGGTCACCGTGCTCCGCGACGGGCGCCAGATCGAGACGCGCGACTCCGAGGGCCTCACCGCGGGGGAGATGATCCGGCTCATGGTGGGGCGCGATCTCACCGACGTCTTCCCCAAGCGGGAGGTGCCCATCGGTGAGACGGTACTCGAGGTCGAGGGGCTCTCCCGCTCGGGCGCCTTCGAGGATGTCTCGCTCAGCGTGCGCGCCGGCGAGATCGTCGGCCTCGCGGGCCTCGTGGGCGCGGGCCGCACCGAGGTCGCGCGCGCCGTCTTCGGCCTCGACCGGGCGCAGTCCGGCACCGTGCGGGTCGACGGTGCGGAAGTGCACGCCAGAACGCCGGGAAAGGGCGTCGCGGCCGGGATCGCCTACGTGCCGGAGGATCGCAAGCGCGACGGCATCGTGCCATCCGCTTCGATCAAGGACAACATCTCGCTCCCCGTGCTGGGACGGCTGTCGACCGGGGGATGGATCTCGCGCTCGCGCGAGAAGGAGCTGGCGAAGGATCAGGTGACCGCCCTCGGGGTGTCGCCGCCGGTCATCGACCGACCGGTCGACACTCTGAGCGGCGGCAACCAGCAGAAGGTGGTCATCGCGAAGTGGCTCGCGGCACGGCCCCGGGTGCTGATCCTCGACGAGCCCACCCGCGGCGTGGACGTCGGCGCGAAGGCCGACATCCACGAGATCATCGGGGAGCTCGCGGCCGCCGGCACGGCGATCCTGCTGATCTCCTCGGAGCTCCCGGAGGTGCTCGCGGTGAGCGACCGCATCTTCGTGCTCCACGAGGGCAGGGTCTCCGCGGAGCTGAGCCGCGCGGAGGCGAATGAGACGAGCGTCATGCACGCGGCGACAGGAGAGGCGGCGACGGTATGAGCGACACCAGACTCGACACCACCGCGACGGGGGTGCCCGGCACGAGCAGAGTGACGAAGGCGAACCTCGCCGCGCGGATCGCGCCCCTCATCGGGATGCCGCTCGGCATCGTGCTGCTCCTCGTGGTGGGGGCGGTCCTCTCGGACCGCTTTCTCACGCTCGGCAACCTCGTGAACGTGCTGATCAACATCTCGATCCTCGGCGTCATCGTCGTCGGCATGGCGCTCGTGTTCATCACGCGCGGTCTCGCCGACCTCTCGGTGCCGGCGACGGTCGCGGTCGGGGCGATCCTGACCCTCGGTCTTCAGCCGGCGATCGGCACCGTGCCCGCGGCGATCGTCGCGATCCTCGCCGCGCTCGCGGCGGGCTGCGTCAACGGCCTGCTCATCGGCTACGCCCGGATCAACCCGGTCATCACGACGCTCGCGGTGAGCACCATCGTGCTCGGCATCGCGCAGTGGAGCGTGGGCGGCGTGATCGTCTACGGCACCGACAAGGCGGCCCAGACCTTCCTGAACGGCCGGGTGCTCGGGATCCCGATCATCGTGATCGTCTTCCTCGTCGTCGCGGTGGCGGGCCATCTCATGCTCTCGCGGACGACGCTCGGGCGATGGATCTACGCCGCCGGCAGCAACCCCGACGCGACCAGGGCGAGCGCGGTGCCGCTCGCCCGCACGCGGGCCTCGGCGTTCGTGCTCACCGCGGGGCTCAGCGGGCTCGCCGGCGTGCTGCTCGGCGTGACGCTGCAGACGGCCCGCCCCGGCATCGGCATCGGCTACGAGTTCGACGCGATCACCGCGGTCGTGGTGGGCGGCATCAGTCTGCTCGGCGGATCCGGCAGCATCCCGCGCGCCCTCGGCGGGCTCCTCTTCGTCGCGCTGCTCAACAACATCCTCGTGCTGCAGGGCGTGCCGACCCCCGTGCAGGGCATCGCGAAGGGCCTGCTCATCGTGGGCGCCGTCTCGCTCGACATCTACCTCCGACGGAAGGGAGGACGCTCGTGAACACCGCATCCCAGTCCCCGAGCGGCTGGACGATCGCGCTCCTCGGGCTCGTGCGCTACCGGGTGATCGTGATCCTCGTGGCGACGCTCGCGATCGCGGCGACCTTCGTGCCCGGCTTCTTCGACGCGCGCACGCTCAGCCTCGGGCTCGACCGGGCCGCGACGATGGGGCTCATCGCGATCGGACTGACGGTCGTGCTCATCGCGGGGCAGCTCGACCTCTCGGGCGGGGCGATCCTCGCGCTCTCGAGCATCGCGGCCGTGGGGCTGCAGGGCGAGCTCGGACAGGTGCCCGCGGCGCTCGTGGGGGTGGGGGTGGGGCTGGTCGCCGGAGCCTTCAACGCGCTGCTCGTGGTGGTGCTGAGGATCAACTCGCTGGTCGCCACACTCGCGTCGATGCTGCTCTTCCGAGCGGTCTGCCACCTCATCACGGATTCCCGACCCGTGAGCGGAATCGATCCCTTCTTCGGGATCCCGCTCACCCAGCCCCTCGTCTGGACGCTCTCGGCCCGCGTCACGATCTTCCTCGTGCTGATCCTGCTCCTCCACGTGTGGCTCACCCGCTCGGTCGTGGGACGCAACCTCTTCGCGGTGGGCAGCAACGCGACGAGCGCGTCGGCGAGCGGAATCCGCTCGCGCTGGTACCTCTTCGGCGCGTTCGTGTTCAGCGGGCTCATGGCCGGTGTGGCCGGCGTCACCTTCGGGGTGGCGGCGAACACGGGCTCCCCGGTCTTCGGCGACACGATCGTGCTGACCGCGATCGCGGCCGTCGTGATCGGAGGCACCCGCCTCGAGGGCGGCATCGGCTCCGCGCTCGGCACGCTCGGCGGCCTGCTCACCCTCGCCTCGCTCACCACCGCGATGGAGTACCAGAGCGTTCCCGCGTACGTGCAGGACATCGTCACAGGCGTGATCCTGCTGCTCCTCATCCTGCTCGACCGCCTCACGCACTCGAAGCGCGGGGTCAACGTGTCCCTGACCGCACTCGTGCACCGGCTCTCACGGAAGAGCGCCGGCACCCAACCGAAAGAAATCGAAAGGACGATCGCATGATCAAGAAGGTACTGTTCAGCGGAACGGCGCTCGCAGCGGCGCTGCTGCTCGCATCCTGCTCCGGCGGCGGAGGCGACTCCGCCTCCGGCGCATCCGAGGCCGGCGGCGCCGGCAAGGAGATCTGCTACATCACGGCGGCCGAGTCGCACGCCTACGCCACGCCCGCCAACAAGGCCTTCCAGGAGGCGGCCGACGAGGCGGGCGCCAAGGTGACGATGCTCAGTCAGGACTTCGACGTGCAGACCGGCACGGAGCAGCTCACCACCTGCATCGGCCGCAGCCCCGACGGCATCGTGCTCTGGCCGCTCGATCCGCAGGCCTACATCCCCGGTCTGATCCAGGCGCAGTCGGCGGGGATCCCCGTCGTGCTCATCAACACACCGATGGACGACGAGGCGCTGGATCTCGTCGCGAGCTTCACCGGACCCGACGTCTACGAGGAGGGCAAGCTCTCCGCCGATGCGATGATCGAGGCGCTCGGCGGCACGGGCAAGGTCGTCATCATCGCGGGTCAGGCCGGCAACGGCACGACGATCGGCCGCACCGACGGGTTCACCGATCAGCTCGAGGCCGAGGGCGCCGACATCGAGGTGCTGCAGACGGTCAACGCCGACTTCGACCAGCAGAAGGCGCTCGTCGCCAGTCGCGACCTGATCACGCGGTTCGGCGATGACATCAACGGCGTCTACGCCAACGACGACACGATGGCCCGGGGCTTCATCGACGCCTGGGCCGAGGCGGGCAAGGACGCGGCCGCGATCCCGCCGATCATCGGCATCAACGGCCAGAAGGACGCGTTCGAGTCGATCAAGGCTGGTCAGTTCTACGCGACCATCGTGCAGTCGCCCGTGGAGGACGGCAAGCTCGCGCTCGAGACGATCCTGCAGGCGGCCGACGGCGAGACGGTCGAGAAGCGTCTCCCGATCCCCCTCACGGTGGTGACGGCCGAGAACGTCGACTCCGAGGAGCCCGCGTTCTAAGGCGCTCGACGCATGACCCAGGGGCGGTCCCGGCTTCGGCCGGGGCCGCCTCGTCCGTCTGTTCGCCCGTTTGTTCGCCTGTTTGTTCGTTCGTTTGTTCGTCCGTCTGTTCGCCAGTTCGTTCCCGAGCCGGCCCTAGGCCGACTCGCGCACCACCAGCTCGGGCTTCAGCACGATGTGGTTCGCCTCGGGGAGCGGCTCCGAACGGTCGATGAGCCGGATCATCATCTCCACGGCGGTGCGGCCGAGCACCTCGCGCGGCTGGGCGATCGTGGTGAGGGGCACGGCCCCGAGCGGAGCCCACTCGATGTCGTCGTAGCCGATGACGGCGATGTCCCCGGGCACGTCGAGCCCCGCGCGGAGCAGCTCCTGGGTCAGCCCCATGGCGAGCATGTCGTTGGCGCAGAAGACCGCGGTCGGCCGCTTGTCCTCCTGACGGGCGGCGAGCAGCGCGCCCACCCGCCGGCCCTCTTCGACCGTCCACGACGACGCGCTCACGAGCTCGAGGGTGATGTCGCCCGCCGACTGATCCACGACGTCGCGCGCGCCCTGGTAGCGCAGCTTCACCTTGGGGGATCGGTGCGGGTGGCCGAGGAACGCGATCCTGCGGTGCCCGCGGTTCACGAGGTGCCGTGCGGCCAGCCTTCCGCCCTCGCGGTCGTCGACGACCACCGACCAGACGTCGCGGTCGTCGCCGACGCGGTCGACGAACACCATCGGAACGCCGCGGTCCTTCAGCATCTCGAGGCGCGAGCTGTTCTCGTCGACGGGCGAGATGATGATGCCCTGCACCCGCTGCTGCACGAGCAGATCGAGGTTGTGGGATTCGCGGATCGGGTCGTACGCGCTGTTGCAGAGCACGACGCCGAGGTCGTGCTCGCGGCACACCTCCTCTGCCCCGAGCGCGACGTCGACGAAGAACGGGTTGCCCAGCTCGGCGACGGCGATGCCGATGGTGCGCGTGCGGCCCGGCCTGAACTGGCGCGAGCGCTGATCGGGTACGAAGTCGAGCTCGGCGATCGCCTGCATGACACGATCGCGCGTCTCGGAGCGCACATAGGACGGGCGGTTGAGCACATTGCTCACGGTGCCGGCCGAGACGCCGGCGAGCCGGGCCACGTCGCGGATCGTCGCCATGCGCTACCGCCTCGCCCTCTTCGAACAATGGTTCATTGAACGATGATACCGCCTCTCGAGGCGACCGGGCCACGCCCGGGGCGAACTCGCGGCTCCGAGGCGTAGCGCGAGGCGGCTGCGGAGAAGGCTCGGCGCGGCAGGCCCGCCGTGCGGCTAGGCGCCCCAGCCGGCCTGGGTGCCGCCGATGCGGTCGGCCTCGATGCGCTGCTGGTACCCGGACTGCGCGTACTCCCCCATCGGATCGGCCGACAGGCCGCGCGCCTCCCGCCACTCGGCGAGGGCCGGGCGCACATCGGTGTAGAACGCGTCCATGAAGACCTCGTTGGCGGTGAGCACGTCGTTCTCGGCGCGGGCCGCCGCGAGCGCGTCGCCGTCGAGCAGCAGCGCGCGCGCCGTCATCTCCTGCACGTTCAGCACGGAGCGGATCTGGCCGGGGATCTTCGCCTCGACGTTGTGGCACTGGTCGAGCATGAACGTCACATCGGGGTGGCCGAGACCGCCGCCCCGGATCACCTCGACGAGGATGCGGAAGAGCTGGAACGGGTCGGCCGCTCCCACCATGAGGTCGTCGTCGGCGTAGAAGCGGGAGTTGAAGTCGAACGACCCGAGCTTGCCGAGGCGCAGCAGCTGCATCACGATGAACTCGATGTTGGTGCCGGGAGCGTGGTGCCCGGTGTCGAGGCAGACCATGGCGCGATCGCCGAGCGCGGCGACCTGCGCGTAGGACGTGCCCCAGTCGGGCACGTCGGTGTGATAGAACGCGGGCTCGAAGAACTTGTACTCGAGCACGAGGCGCTGATCGTCGGAGAGTCGTGCGTAGATGGCCTCGAGCGACTCGTGCAGGCGATCCTGCCGGGCCCGCATGTCGCTCTGACCCGGATAGTTGGAGCCCTCCGCGAGCCAGATCTTCAGGTCGCGCGAGCCTGTCAGGTGCATGACGTCGATGCACTCCAGGTGATGGTCGATCGCCTTTCGACGGATCCGCTCGTCTTCGTGCGTGAGCGCGCCGAACTTGTAGTCGTCGTCCTGGAAGGTGTTCGAGTTGACCGTGCCGAGTTCGACGCCCTGCTCGACCGCGAAGTCGCGCAGAGCGCCGAAGTCGTCGACGCGGTCCCAGGGGATGTGCAGCGCCACGGCCGGCGCGAGACCGGTGTGCCGGTGCACCTGTGCGGCATCGGCGATCTTCTCGAACGGATCGCGCGGTGTGCCCGGCGTGGTGAAGACCTTGAAGCGGGTGCCGGAGTTGCCGTACGCCCACGAGGGGACCTCGATGGCCTGCCGCTCGAGGGTGCTGAGGATTTCGGGTGTCAACTGCGAACTCATGATCTGCGCTCTCTATCGGTCTTGCGCTCTGCGCGGGGCGTGCTCGCGCGGTGGCGCGCGAGCTGGTCTTCGAGGTGGAAGACCTCGGTGAGTCGGGGGGCCTCCTGATCGGGGCGACCGTCGGAGGCGAGGAAGAACCGGGACATCTGCTCCTCCCAATCGGCGGTGCGGGGATCCGCCGCGAGCAGCCGCTGCGCCCGCTCGTCGTCGTCGGTCTCGTAGTAGCCGATGAGCAGGCCGTCCGCTCTGAGGAAGAGCGAATAGTTGCGGCGTCCGGCGTCTTCGACGGCCTCGAGCATCTCCGGCCAGACCTCGGCGTGCCGCGCGGTGTACTCGGCGAGCAGCTCGGGCCTCAGCTGCATCTGGAAGCAGACGCGCATCCGGTCCTCCTGGGCGGTCCGTGACGGAATCGGGTGAGGGGGCTGCGGGCCCGATCCGTGCGATCGGGCCCGCAGCCGCGGCGACTCAGAAGTCGAAGTCGCCGATGTTGTCGGCGTTGAAGCGGAAGGGATCGCCGAGCAGCACCACGCCGTCGGCCTCGACGGTGTACTCGCCGAGCTCGCCCGCCGAGAAGGTGTCGCCCTCGGCGCCGGTGATCTCCCCCGAGACGAGCGCCTGGGCGGCGAAGGCCGTCAGGTAGCCGAGATCCTCCGGGTTCCAGAGGGCGAACTCGGTGACCGTGCCGTCCTCCACGTACTCCCGCATCTGGTTCGGCGTGCCCAGGCCCGTCAGCGCCACCTTGCCCTTGGCGTCGGAGGTCGAGAGGTAGCGCGCCGCGGCGGCGATGCCGACCGTGGTCGGGGAGACGATGCCCTTCAGCTCGGGGTAGGTCTGCAGCAGGGCCGCGGTCTTGTCGAACGAGGTCTGATCGTCGTCGTCGCCGTAGACGACCTCGACGAGTTCGATGCCGGGATGGTTCGCCTCGAGCTCGTCCTTCATGAGGTCGATCCAGGCGTTCTGATTGGTCGCGTTCGCGGCGGCCGACAGCACCGCGATCTGGCCCTCGTCGCCGATCTGCTCGGCGATCATGTCGACCTGCACCTGCGCGATCCCGGTGGCGTCGGCCTGGTTGATGAACAGGTCGCGGCAGTCGGTGTTGGTGTCGGAGTCGAACGTGACCACCTTCACATCGTTGTCGCGCGCCTCGTTCAGCGCATCGCAGATGGCCTGCGGATCGTTGGCCGAGACGGCGAGCGCGTCCACGCCCTGCTGGGTGGCGGTGTTGATGAAGCTCACCTGGGCATCCGGGGTGGCCTCCGAGGGGCCCACCTCGTTGAAGGTGCCGCCGAACTCCTCGACCGCGGCCTTTCCGCCCTTGCTCGAGGTGTCGAAATAGGGGTTGCCGAGGTTCTTCGGCAGGAAGGTGACGCTCGCGCCGCTCCCGTCGCCGGATCCCGAGTCCGGGCTTCCGGCGTTACCGCCCGAGCAGCCCGTCAGCAGCAGCGCGGCGCTCGCCGCCAGCGCGACGAGCGCTCCGACCTTCTTGTTCTTCTGGAACCACATTGTTCGTCTTCCTTTCATGCCCAGGGGGCGGTGGTTGATCGGGTGAGGTGCTGGGGTCGTAGGGTCATTCGGATCCGGTCGGCGCGCCGGCCACCCGCAGTCTGGAGCCGGGTCTGCGGCGATTGCGCAGCGCGGCGAAGACGCTCGACGAGACGACGGCGGCGATCAGCAGGGCGCCGGTGATGATGTTGATGACGTCGGACGTGATGTTGGCGAGGCGCAGTGCGCTGCCGAGCACTCCGATGAGCAGCACCCCGGCGATGACGCCGTGCAGCGCTCCGCGCCCGCCGAAGATCGAGACGCCGCCCAGCAGCACCGCCGCGATGACCTGCATCTCCATGCCGGTCGCGTTGTCGCCGCGGGCGCTGCCGTAGCGCAGGGTGTAGTAGATGCCGGCGAGCGCGGCCACGGCGCCGCTGAGCACGAAGAGGATCAGCTTGGTGCGTCCGACGTCGATGCCGGAGAAACGGGCCGCCTCGGAGGACAGGCCGATCGCGAAGACGCCTCTGCCGAAGCGGGTGAAGTGCAGCATGATGGTGAAGGCCGCGGCGAGCAGCGCGAAGAGGATCACGACGACGGGGACGCCCGTGTCGCCGATCTTCGCCTTGGCGAGCGAGGTCCAGAACTCGGGGAAATCGGTGACGGCCGTCGTGCCGAGCAGGCCCACGGCGAGCCCGCGGTACAGGGCGAGCGTGCCGATCGTGACCGCGAGGGAGGGCAGCCCGACGACCGTCACGAGGAAGCCGTTGAGCGCGCCGCAGAGCACGCCGGCGAGGAGCGCCAGCACGATCGTGATCCCGAACGGCACTCCGGCCTGGGTGAGCACGCCGGTGAGCACGCTCGAGAACCCCACCACACTCGCGACGGAGAGGTCGATCTCCCCCGTGACGATGATCGCGGTCATCGGCAGCGCGATGATGAGGATCGGGAACATGTCGAGCAGCAGGTAGGTCATGGTGATCTTGCTGCCGAAGTTCGGCACGAGGATCGCGGCGAGCAGCACCACGAGCGCGAACAGCGCGATCATGGTCGTTTCTCGCGTCAGCAGCACGCGCTGCCAGAGCGGCCGATCGTATTCGGCGATCGGGCGCAGGCCCGTGGTGGTGGGTGCCGTGATGGTGCTCATCGCCCAGTCTCCCGTCCCTCGATGAGTTTGCGATGCTGTCTGACGGCGAGCACTCGATCGAGCACGATCGCGCCGATGATGAGAGCGCCGACGACGGCGCGCTGCCAGAAGTCGGGGACGCCGAGCACCGGCAGCGCCCGGTTGATGGTCATGAGCAGCGCTGCGCCGATCGCCGCGCCCCACACCGATCCCACACCTCCGAAGATGGCCACCCCGCCGATCACCGCGGCGCCCACCGCCTCGAGCTCCCAGCCCGAACCGGCCTGCGAATTGATGGTGCCGTAGCGGGCTGCGTACAGCACGCCGGCGAAGCCCGCGAGAGCGCCCGAGAGCACGAAGGCGGTGAGCACGCGTTTCACCACCGGCAGGCCGTAAAGCTCGGCGGCCGCGGGGTCGGAGCCGATGGCGTAGCACTCGCGTCCAGCGCGATTGTTGCGCATCCACCAGGCGACGGCGATCAGCACGACGACGGCGACCAGCGTGAGCACCGGGATGCTCAGCACCTGCGCGGTGCCGAGGCGGAGGAACTCGCGCGGCATGTCCGACGCGTTGATGCGGTCGGATCCCGTCCAGAGCACGTTGACGCCGCGGAACGCGTACATCGTGCCGAGCGTGATCACGAGCGCGGGCACCTTCGCGAATGCGACGAGAGCCCCGTTCACGAGTCCGAGCAGGCCTCCGAAGACGATGGCGATCACGATCACCGCGAGCATCGGGATGCCGGGCAGGTCGATGAACAGTCGACCGGTGAGATAGGCGCTGAGCCCGAGCACCGACCCGACCGAGAGATCGACGTTGCGCGTGATCAGCACGACGGCCTGGCCGACGGCGACGAGCATGAGCAGCGAGGGCGTGAGCCAGAGATCGCGATATCCGTCGGGCGAGAAGAGGAAGCTGGGGTTCTTGACCGTGGCGGCGACGATGACGAGGATGACGGCGAGCACGATGCTCGCCTCCCTGGCGCGGGACAGTCTGCCGAACGCCGTGCCGAGCGCGTTCGGCTTCGAGGCCGCCGGTCGCGTCGGGGCCGGAGTGGTGGTGCTCATGCCTGAGGCTCCGTTCCGTCGGTGGTGCTCTGCGTTGCGGCGCGCATCACGTTCTCCTGCGTGGCGCTCTCGCGGTCCATGGTGGCGGTGACCCGCCCCTCGCGCATCACCACGATGCGGTCGGCCATGCCGAGCACCTCGGGCAGCTCGCTCGAGATCATGAGCACGCCCATGCCCCGGCTGGCGAGAGTGGACAGCAACCGGTGCACCTCCGATTTGGTGCCGACGTCGATCCCCCGGGTGGGCTCATCGATGATCAGCACCCGGGGATCGGTGGCGAGCCACTTGCCCAGCACGACCTTCTGCTGGTTGCCGCCCGACAGGGTGCCCGCGAGCGTGCTCATCGCGTTGGCCTTGACCGCGAGCTGCTCCGACCACGGACGGGCCGCCCGATGCTCGGCGGAGGTCGTCACGAGGCCCAGCCTGGCGATCGAGTCGAGGATCACCGAAGCGGTGTTGCGGGCGACGCTCTCCTCGAGCACCAGGCCCTGCTTGCGCCGGTCCTCCGGCACGAGGGCGAGGCCCGCGCGCATCGCGGCCGTGGGCCGCCCTTTGGGCACCGCCCGACCGGCTACGCGGACGCTGCCGTTGCGGTAGCCGTCCACGCCGAACACGGCGCGGACGACTTCGCTGCGGCCGGCGCCGACGAGTCCGGCGAGGCCGACGATCTCGCCCGCTCGCACGGTGAAGCTGATGTCGTTGAACACGCCCGGGGAGGTGAGCCCCTCGACCACGAGCAGCGGCTCGCCGACCTCGGTCTCGAACTTGGGGAACAGCTCGGTGATCTCGCGGCCCACCATCTCGGCGACCACTCCGTCGGGTGTCGTCTCGGAGATCGGCCGCGTCGAGACGTAGCTGCCGTCGCGCATCACGGTGATGGTGTCGCAGAGCGCGAAGACCTCGTCGAAGCGGTGCGAGATGAACACGAGGGCGCGGCCCTCGTCGCGAAGCGCCCTCGCGACTTGGAAGAGGCGATCCACCTCGACGCCCGAGAGCGCCGCCGTCGGCTCGTCCATGATGAGCACGCGTGCGTCGAGCGAGATGGCCTTGGCGATCTCGATCATCTGCTGGTCGGCGATCGAGAGGCCGTCCGCCGTGCGGTCCGGATCCATCGTGACCCCCAGGCGGGCGAACAGCGATTCGACCTCCGAGCGCATACGCGTCCGATCGATGCGTCCGAAGCGGCCGCGGGGCTGCCGGCCCATGAAGATGTTCTCCGTGACCGAGAGATCGGGGAAGAGCGTGGGCTCCTGGTAGATGACCGCGATCCCCGCGTTCTTCGCCTCGGCGGTCGATGCGAAGTCGACGGAATCGCCGGCCAGGGTGATGTCGCCCCCGTCGCGGCGGTAGAGGCCGGCGATGATCTTCACCAGGGTGGACTTGCCGGCGCCGTTCTCGCCGACGAGGGCGTGGATGGAACCGGGCTCGAGCGCGATCCTGCCGTCTCGCAGCGCGACCACGGGGCCGAAGGCCTTCGTGACGCCGCGCAGCTCGAGCAGCGGCGCGTCGGCGGGTGATCTCTTCATTGAATTCACGGCTTCCTGCATCGGGAGAGGGCTCGCCCCGAGGCGTAACTGAATCGTTTCAATAGGCATTGAAGCACACAGGTTTCGAGCTCGTCAAGCGGAGGTTTCGAACTGCGGGTGATTGTTATTGAAGCGTTTCAGAGCCGGGACGCCGCGGAGTAGACTGGCGGAACCATGCGGGCGGAAACCGCCCCGTCGAGCCGGGAGGGAAGCGGATGGCGACCAGCATCCGAGATGTTGCTCGCGAGGCCGGCGTCTCGGTCGGCACCGTCTCGAACGTGCTGAACCGCCCCGGCATCGTAGCCCCGGCCACGGTCGCCCGCGTGACGGAGGCCATCGAGGCCCTCGGCTTCGTGCGCAACGACGCCGCCCGCCAGCTGAGGGCGGGACGCAGCCGCAGCTTCGGGCTCGTCGTGCTCGACACCCGCAACCCCTTCTTCATGGATGTCGCCCACGGCGCCCAGGGGCGGGCGCTCGACGACGGCTACACCGTGCTCATGGGCGGCAGCGACGAGTCGAGCGAGCGCGAGCAGAGCCTGCTCGACATGTTCGAGGAGCACCGCGTAGCGGGCGTGCTGATCTCCCCCGTGCGCACCGAGCTGACGCAGCTGCACCGGCTGAGGGACGCGGGCATCCCGGTCGTGCTCGTCGACCGGGGCACCAGCGACCGCTCGTTCTCGTCGGTGTCGGTCGACGATGTCGAGGGTGGACGCATCGCCGCCCGCCACCTGATCGAGGAGGGGCGTCGCCGGATCGCCTTCGTGGGCGGGCCCGAGGGCCTGGAACAGGTCGACGACCGTCTTGCGGGTGCGCGTTCGATCGTCGAGCAGCACGCCGGAGCCTCGATCGAGCTCTTCCCGACAGAGGCGCTGAGCGTGCTGGAGGGGCGGAGGATCGGCGGCCTCCTAGCGCAGATGGAAGCCGACCGGCGGCCCGACGCCGTCTTCGCGGCGAACGACCTGCTCGCGATGGGTGTGCTGCAGGCGCTCGTCATGACGGGATCGCTGCGGGTACCGGAAGACGTCGCGCTGATCGGCTACGACGACATCGACTTCGCAAGCGCCGCCGTGGTGCCGATCAGTTCGGTGCGGCAGCCCGCCGTCGAGATCGGCGCCACGGCCGTCGATCTGCTGCTGAAGGAGGCTGAAGCGGGCAGCACCGCGGAGCGGGAGCAGATCGTGTTCCAGCCGCAGCTGGTCATCCGTTCGTCCACGGCGGGCTGAGAGCGGAACGGCGCGCGGGCGCATCTCGGGACACCCGGGTACCGGGTCGCGGCGGCGCGAGCGCGGGATGCGGGCGGGCGCGGCGCCTACCGGCGCACCCCCGAGGTGCCCGCCGCTCAGACGACGCCGCGCGACTGCGCGACACCGCGGGTGTGGGCCCACACGACGGCCTGGATGCGATCGCGCACTCCCAGCTTCTGCAGCACGTTCGAGACGTGGGTCTTGATCGTGGCCTCGCCGAGGAACAGCTCGCTCGCGATCTCGGCGTTCGACCGGCCCTCGGCCATGAGCGACAGCACCTCGCGCTCCCGTTCGGTGAGGCCCGCGCGGTCGAGCGCTGCGGCCGCCTCGGGCGGTGCCTGCGTCTGCGCCTTCGCCGGCGCGGTCACGGGATCGGCGGCCGGGGCGCCGGCGGTCGCGCGCCGCCCCTCGTCCGATGCGCCGCCCGGGTCGCCCCGGCCCGCCGGGCCCGGCTCGCCTGATCCGCCTGCACCACCCGGGCCCGGCGCGCGGGCCGAGATCCGATCGATGACGGCGCGCGTCACGTCGGATCCGAGCAGCGCCTGCCCGGAGGCCAGCGTGCGCACGGCGTCGATGAGCTGCTCGGCCCGCGAGGTCTTGAGCAGGAATCCGCTCACGCCCGCGGCGAGGGCGTCGAAGAGGTATGCCTCGTGACCGAAGGTGGTGAGGATCAGCACGGCCGGGCCCTCTGCACTGGGGTCGCCGAGGATGCGACGCGACGCCTCGATGCCGTTCATCTCGGGCATCTCGACGTCCATGCAGATCACGTCGGGGCGCAGCTCCGCGGTGAGCTCGACGGCCTCGCCGCCGTTCGCGGCCTCGCCGATCACCTCGATGTCGGGCTCGCTCTCGAGGATGATGCGGAACCCCGAGCGCACCAGCGCCTGGTCGTCGACGAGCAGCACGCGGATCATGCGCGCACCTCCCCTCGGTCGGCGGCGAGGGGCGTCCCGCTGCTGCGCTCGCGAACCGGATCACCGTTCGCTTCCCCGCCGTTCCCGCCCTGCGCGGCGGCCTCGCCGTCCGCACCGCGGTCGCCCGGGTCGAGTGCAACGCCGTCGGCTGCGTCGCCGACGGCGTTCGGCACCGTCGCCCGCACCATGAAGCCGCCGGTGCTCGCCCCCGCCGCCGGTTCGCGGCGCCCCGCCCGCACGGTGCCGCCGACGGCGCCGATGCGCTCCCGCATGCCGCGCAGCCCGAGCCCCGAGCCCTCGGCGGGTTCGCCCGCGCGCTGGCGCACGCCGTCGTCGCTCACCTCGACCTCGACGGCCTCGCGCTCGAAGCGCAGCCGCACCTCGGCGGACGCCCCGCGCCCCGCGTGCTTGCGCACGTTCGTGAGGGCCTCCTGCACCACGCGATAGAGCGCCACGTCGACGAGCATGGGGAGCGGCCGCGGCTCGCCGGCGATGATCAGGGTGGTGGGCACGCCGGCGCTCTGCGACTCGGAGACGAGCGTGGCGAGCTGGGCGATGCCGACCGTGCTGGACCCGCTCTCGACCTCGGGCGTGCGCAGCGTGTGCACGAGCCGCCGCAGCTCCTCGACCGCGGTGTGCGCGCTCTGCTCGACCACCTCGAGCGCGGCGGCGGCGCGATCGGGATCGCGCTCGCTGCTGCGCCTCGCCGCCGCGGCCTGGATGCCCATGACCGAGACGTGGTGGGCGACCACGTCGTGCAGTTCGCGGGCGATGCCGAGGCGGTCGAGGGCGACCGCCTGTGCGGCGCTCGTCTGGCGCTCGAGCTCGAGCTCGCGCCCCTGCGCCTCCAGGTGCGCCTGCATGCGCGCCGCGCGCCACGAGCGCTCGCCGAAGTAGTAGGCCCCGCCGAAGTACATGAGGTTGGTGATGAGCTGGATCACCGCGAAGGTGGCGTACGCCGAGAACAGGCCCGAGCGCGACAGCCCGGGGAAGGCGTCGGTGTCGGAGGAGGAGATGATGAGCGACAGGATGAGCCATACGATGAGGGCGCCGCCGATGGCGATGCGGGCCCAGGCCGCGAGCGCCCGCCTGGCCTCCCAGGCCCCCACCGTGTAGAGGGCGATGAAGAGGCAGATGTTGACGATGAGGATCTCGGGGACGCCGAACTGGCCGCAGATGAAGAAGCCGACCGCCACCAGGGCGGCCACCGGCACGGGGTAGCTGCGGCGCAGGGCGAGGGGCACGGTGGTGAGGCCGAGGCCGACCGCCCACACCCACGGCTCGGCCGGGTCGGCGAGCAGGCCGGTGCGCAGGTAGAGCAGTGACGTGGTGAGCGCCGCGAACGCGAGCAGCGCCGCGAGGCCGAGGTCGGCTCGCAGGCTGCCGGCGCTCGGCTTGGGCCGCACCCACTCGGCGGCGCTGTGTTCTGTCATGCCTCCAGGGTAGGGGGAGCCTCGGACATCGCACGTCAGCCTCGGGGCGGAGCGGGTTCCGCCCGGCGGGGGAGGCGCGATGCCGACGGTCCGCCGTAGCGTGGAGACAGCTCAGGAAAGGAGCGAGACGAGATGATCGAGATCACAGGCGTCTCCCGCAGTTTCGGAGACCGCAGAGTGCTCAGCGACGTGAGCTTCGGCGTCGAGAGCGGTCGCATGACCGGCTTCGTCGGCGGCAACGGCGCGGGCAAGACCACCACCATGCGCATCATCCTCGGGGTGCTGTCGGCCGACGCGGGCACGGTGACCCTCGACGGCAGCCCGCTGACACCGGGGGATCGCGCACGGTTCGGCTACATGCCCGAAGAGCGGGGGCTCTACCCCAAGATGAAGGTGCTCGAGCAGCTCGTCTACCTCGGTCGCCTGCACGGCATGAGCGCCTCCGCGGCGAAGGCCTCCGCGACGGGTCTCGTCGAGCGACTCGGCCTCGGCGAGCGGGCGAACGACACCCTCGAGAGCCTCTCCCTCGGCAACCAGCAGCGCGCGCAGATCGCCGCTGCGCTCGTGCACGAGCCCGTCGCTCTCGTGCTCGACGAGCCGTTCTCGGGCCTCGATCCGATCGCCGTCGAGGTGGTGCTCGGCGTGCTGCGCGACTACGCGGCGCAGGGCGCGCCCGTGCTCTTCTCCTCGCACCAGCTCGACATCGTCGAGCGGCTCTGCGACGACGTGGTGGTGATCGGCGACGGCAAGATCCTCGCCTCCGGCTCCCGCGAGGCCCTGCGCGCCGAGCACTCGGGGCGCGAGTTCGAGATCGAGCTCGCCGGCCCCGCGGCCGATGCGGGCTGGGTGCGCGAGCAGCCCGGAGTGGCGGTCACCCACCTCGACGGCGGTTTCGCCCGCTTCGACGCCGACAGCGACGACGCGGCGCAGGCCGTGCTCGTGCGCGCGGTCGGCCACGACGCGGCCGCATCCGTCGTGCGCCGGTTCGGCCCCGTCACCCCCACCCTCGCCCAGATCTTCAAGGAGGTCGTGCAATGACCACACAGACGCATTCCCGCAGCGGCGCCCGCCCGGTGAGCGGCGCGCAGGGCGCCTGGCTCGTCGCCGAGCGCGAGATCACCACGAAGCTGCGCAGCAAGGCCTTCCTCGTGTCGAGCGGCGTACTGCTGCTCTTCGTGCTCGCCGGCGTGCTGTTCAGCGGGTTCATGGCGAATTCGGGCGGCCTCGGCGGCCCGACGAAGGTTGCCGCGGTCGGCGAGGCATCGACGGTGCTGCAGCCGCTCGACGGCGAGGGCTTCGAGGTGACGGAGGCGCAGGATCGCGCCGCTGCCGAGCAGCTCGTGCTCGACGGCGAGGTCGACGCGGCGGTCGTGCCGGGCGGCGACACCGCGGTCGATCTGACGGTGCTCGCGAAGGACAGCCCGCCGAGCGACGTGATGGGCGCGCTCTCGGCGTCGCCGTCGGTCGAGCTGCTGGCGCCCACGACCGACAACCCGGCGCTCGCCTACATCATCGCCATCGCCTTCGGCGTCGTGTTCATGATGAGCGCGATCACCTTCGGCACCACGATCGCGCAGAGCGTGGTCGAAGAGAAGCAGACCCGTATCGTCGAGATCCTGCTCGCCACCGTCTCGGCTCGCACCATGCTCGCGGGCAAGATCCTCGGCAACAGCATCCTGGCGCTCGCGCAGGTCGTCGCGATCGTGGCGATGGCGTCGATCGGCATGCTGGCGACGGGGCAGGATCTGCTGCTCGGCGAGCTCGGCACCTCGCTCATCTGGTTCGGCATCCTCTTCGCCTTCGGCTTCGTGCTGCTCGCCACGATGTACGCGGCCCTGGCGACGCTCGTGTCGCGGCAGGAGGACGTGGCCTCCGCCGTGAGCCCGGTGATGTGGCTCGTGATGCTGCCCTACTTCGCGATCATCTTCTTCAACGACAACCCCCAGGCGCTCGCGATCATGAGCTATGTGCCGTTCTCGGCTCCGATCGGCATGCCGATGCGCCTCTACCTCGGCACCGCGGAGTGGTGGGAGCCGCTGCTCTCGCTCGGCGTGCTGGCCGTCTCGATCGCGATCGTGCTGTGGATCGGTGCGCGCATCTACAGCAACTCGATTCTGCGCACGGGCGCGAAGGTGAAGCTGAGCGAGGCGATCAAGGGGTAGTTCCTGCTGCCGCGACGGACAGGGCGGCGGTCCGTATGGGATCTGCCGAGGATATGACCGATTCGAGTTCGAATCCCATATCTTCGGCGGATCCCATATTTATGGGCGGGGTAGGGGCGGGGAACGGGGCCGGTCTGGGCGGGCCCCGCCCTCAGTTCACCTCGTCGGGGTGCGAGCCGCTGCGGAAGCCGCGATCCAGCTCGGCGATCGCGGCCATCGTCGACGCGTCGAGTTCGAAGTCGAACACGTCGCCGTTCTCGGCGATGCGCGAAGCGCTGCTGGCCTTGGGGATCACGACGCCGCCCGTCTGCAGGTGCCAGCGGATCACGAGTCGCGCGACCGAGACGCCGGCGTCGCGCGCGAGCCCGGTGAGCACCGGGTCGTCGAGCAGCCGGCCGCGGGCGAGCGGAGACCAGGCCTCCGTGGTGATCCCGTGCTCGGTGTGGAACTCGCGCAGCTCGCGCTGCTGCAGCCACGGGTGCAGCTCGACCTGGTTGATGGCGGGCACCGTCTCGGCGCCGTCGAGCAGCTGCCGCAGGTGCGCGATCTGGAAGTTGCTCACCCCGATGGCGCGCACGCGGCCCTCCGAGCGCAGCCGCTCGAGCGCCCGGTAGGTCTCCACGAACAGGCCGCGGGCCGGGCAGGGCCAGTGGATGAGGAAGAGGTCGAGCTGCTCGAGCCCGAGCTCGTCGAGGGTGCGGTCGAAGGAGCGCAGGGTGCGATCGTAGCCCTGCTCGGTGTTCCAGACCTTGCTGGTGACGAACAGCTCGTCGCGGTTCAGGCCGGCCTCGAGGGCGTTGCGGATCCCGCGCCCCACCCCCGGCTCGTTGCCGTAGAACGCCGCCCCGTCGAGGTGGCGGTAGCCGGCGTCGATCGCGAGCCCCACCAGCCGCTCGGCGTCGTCGGCCGGCACCTTGTAGAGCCCGTAGCCGAGCTGGGGCATCTCGACGCCCGGGGCGATCGGGATCCGGGGGGCGGGAAGGGGCGCGCCTGCTGCAGTCATGCCTCGACGCTACCGAACGGGGGCCGCCCTGCCCACCCCGCCCTCCGAGGCGTGCCCCGCGTGCGTGTCGGAGGGCGGGAGTAGGCTTGCCGGGTGAACAGCGCTCAGCCCTCGAACACTCCCGAGATCAGGCCGTGGCCGGCCCTGTGGTCGCTCGTGCTCGGCTTCTTCATGATCCTCGTCGACACGACGATCGTGTCGGTGGCCAACCCGTCGATCATGCGCGGTCTCGACACCACCATGGTCGCGACGCTGTGGGCCACCAGCGCCTACCTGCTCGCCTACGCGGTGCCGCTGCTCATCACGGGCCGCCTCGGCGACCGCTTCGGCCCGCGCCGCGTCTACCTCGTCGGGCTCACCGTGTTCACGCTCTCCTCGCTCGCCTGCGGGCTGGCCGACGGCGTCGAGACCCTCATCGCCGCCCGCGTCTTCCAGGGCCTCGGCGCCTCGCTCATGACGCCGCAGACGATGGCGGTGATCACCCGCATCTTCCCGCCGCGCGAGCGCGGCTCCGCGATGGCCGTGTGGGGCGTCACCGCGGGCGTGGCGACGCTCGTCGGTCCGATCCTCGGCGGATTCCTCGTCGACGCCTGGGGCTGGGAGTGGATCTTCTTCATCAACGTGCCCGTCGGCGTGATCGCGTTCGTGCTCGCCATGCGCTTCGTGCCGAGGCTGCCCACCAACGCGCACCGCTTCGACTGGCTGGGGGTGCTGCTGAGCGCGCTCGGCATGTTCCTGCTCGTCTTCGGCATTCAGGAGGGCGAGAGCTTCGACTGGGGCGTGATCTGGGGGCCCGTCACGGTCTGGAGCCTCATCATCGCGGGTGCGGTGGTGCTGGCGCTGTTCGTGCTGTGGCAGTGGCGGCAGCGCGGCGAGCCGCTGATCCCGCTCGAGATCTTCCGCGACCGCAACTTCTCGGTCGGTTCGGCGGTCATCGTGACGGTCGGCTTCTCGGTCACGGGCATGTCGCTGCCCCTGATGTTCTACCTGCAGCTCGTGCAGGGGCTCACGCCCACGCAGTCCGCCCTCATGATGGTGCCGATGGCGGTGCTCTCGATCGTGCTGGCGCGCCCGGTGGGGCGGCTCATCGACCGCCGCGACCCGCGCCTCCTGCCCGTGCTCGGCCTGCTGCTCGTCGCGGCGGGTCTGGCGTGCTACTTCTTCATGGCCCGACCCGAGACGCCGATCTGGCTGCTGCTGATCCCGAGCGCCGTGCTCGGCTTCGGCAACGCGTTCATGTGGGGCCCGTTGGCGTCGATCACCACGTTCGGGCTCTCGCAGCAGCTCGCCGGCGCCGGTTCCGGCGTCTACAACACGAGCCGTCAGGTGGGCGCGGTGCTCGGCTCGGCCGCGATGGCGGCGTTCATGGGATCGCGGATCGCCGCCAAGCTGGGGCCGGAGGTCGCCGATGCGGCCGGCGGCGCCGGCGCTGAGGGCGGCGGGGGGTCCGGCGCGCTCCCGGCGGCGCTGCACGACGGTTTCGCCGCGGCCATGGGCGAGTCGATCCTCATGCCGATGGGCGTGATCGTGGTCGGCGCGCTCATCGCCCTGCTCTTCGCGCCGCGCCCGGCCCGCACCGGCGGCGTGCGGCTGCCGGTCGAGCGGTGAGCGGCTCCTGCGATACTCGGATGGGGGCCGAACGGCCCGCTCGTCACTGCAGGAAGGCAAGCACATGATCGTCGCATTCTCCGTCGCCCCGAGCGGCACCGGCCAGGCCGGCGCCTCGGTGTCCGACGCCGTCGCCGAGGCCGTGAAGGTGGTGCGCGCCTCGGGGCTGCCGCACCGCACCAACAGCATGTTCACCGAGATCGAGGGGGAGTGGGACGAGGTCTTCGACGTGGTCAAGCGCGCCACCGAGGCCGTGCTGCCCTTCGGCTCGCGGGTGTCGCTCGTGATCAAGGCCGACATCAGGCCCGGCTTCGAGGGCGAGCTCGACGCGAAGCTCGAGCGGCTCGAGCGCGCGATCGAGCGCTCGGGGGAGTAAGGCCTCCGGCTCCGGCAGCGCGCTGTGCGGCGCGCGCGAGGGGCTCAGACGCCGCAGCGGCGGCCGCCCCGGAGGGCGACCGCCGCTGCGGCGTCTCGACGGATCGGAATCAGACGTCGGCCTGCTTCCGGCGGCGTCCGGCGAGCACGAGCCCCGCGGCGCCCGCCGCGAGGAGCGCGACGGCGGCGGCGACGAGCGCCCCGAGATCGGCACCCGTGGTCGAGAGGGCGTCGTCCGGGCTCTGGGCCGGGTCCTCGGCCGGGCTCACCGGGGGCACCCCGTCGAACACGTTCGAGACGAGCGCGGTCGTGCCGCCGGCTGCGACGACGATCCCCTCGCGATTCGTGCCGGCGGTCTCCTCGCCCGACACGGTGATGGAGCTCGACTTCGCGCCGCCGTCACCGGTCTCGGTGAGCGTGCAGCGCGCACCCTCGGGGAGCTCGGTCTCGGCGTGCCGTTCGCCCGCGCGCAGGGCGAACCGCTTGGTGATCGGCTCGTCCAGCCCGTTGGCCTCGCAGACGAGCTCGAAGGAGTACTCTGCCGAGTGGCGGTCGTCTCCGACGGGGTGCTCGTCGGCGCTGAGCACCGACTTCTCCACGACGATGCCGCCGAGCGTGTACGTGTTGCCGAATCGGAGATGCGTCTCGCCGTCGGCCTGCTCGCGGATGCGGACCTCCGCGCTCAGCCCGTCGGTCGCAGGGGAGACCCCCGGGCCGGCCTCGATCGAGCGCCCGGTCTCGCCGTGCGCGCCGAGGGCGCCGGATTCGGACGCCGTGCAATCGGTGCCGATGGGCAGGCCGGGCACGGTCGCCGAACCGTTCTTCGGCACCATCACCGTCGCCGAGTCGCCGAGGTCGAGCGTGACCCGTGCGGGCTCGGCCACACCGCTCGGAACGGTGCACGAGAGCGCGACGGGGAACTCCTCGGGCGCGTTCGCGGCGCCGGGCCCGGCGACCTCCTTCGAGATGACGAGCGGTGCGGTCTTCACCGTGACGCCCGCACGCTGCGGCGTCGAGGGCAGGTTCACCCGGTTGCCCGAGGTGTCCCAGGCGATGACGCCGTTCTGGTTCCAGGCGAACTGCGGCGTCGCGTATTGATCGAGCGCCGCGCGGAGGCCCTGTGCCGAGGCATCGACCACGCGGTTCACCGTCTCGAACTCGATGGTGACCTCGCCCGCCGGTGCGAGCGGCGACGCGGCCATGTCGATGTCGACGCGGATCCCCGCGATGTCTGCGACAGCGCCGGTGTACGCCTCGAGAGGCGTCCACACGTTCGCCGGATTCGTCGCGGTGTCCGAGCAGGTCGGGTCGGACACCCAGAGAGATGCGCCCGGCACGTCGCCGACGCACGCCGCGGGGTTCGACGTCACCTCGACGGTGGTCGTGGCGCCGGCCGGCAGACCGGTGAAGCGGAACACGTCGGCGAGATCCTCACCGACGAGCACGGGACGGAACGTCGACCCGCGAGCGGCCCCTCCAGCGAGCATCTTGTCGCCGACGGTCGGCATCATGTCGACGATCGTCATGCGCGAGAGCGGGTTCGTGCCGGTGTTGAAGTGCTGCAGCTTCCAGGTGTCGGTCGCACCCACGGCGGTGTACGACGCGCAGGGATTGCGCGTGTAGCCGGATCCGACGGGGCGGTAGCTGGTCGGCAGGCACTCGTCGCCGGTGCGCACGTCGAGCGCGCCGTTCACGAGGTTCTCGCCGAGCGTGTCGAGATGCTCGCCGTTCACGGTCTTCGCCGCGCCGACGACGGTCCCCGCACGCGGCTGCACGAAGTTCGTGTTCGAGCAGCGGTAGGCCTCGACCGGTGCGGGCGGTTGCTGCCCGAAGTCGTTCGGCTGCTGGCACACCGCGAGCGGCACGCCGGTCTCGACGGTGACGGTGTTCTGCGCCTGCGTGCCCGTGGGCACGGGCTGGAGGGCCAGCCCGAGGCCGATGGTCATCGTCTCGCCGGGCTCCATGCGGGAACCCGCGGGCCAGGTGAACACCAGCGAATCGCCGTCTTCCGAACGCGAGATGGTGACATCGGCGGGGTCGGAGCTCAGCCCCGCCTTGCCGCTCGCACCGGGCGCGCTCGTGAAGGTCGGCTGCTCGCCGTCCCACTCGAGCGTGGAGGGGAGCGCGTCGGTGACGCTCGTTATCGGCAGGTAGCCCGTGCCGGTGTTCGTGAAGACGAGCTGCCAGGGCATGTTCACGAGCGGCTCCACCTGGTGGGTGCCGGTGTCGTTCGGGGCGCGCTTGCTGACCCGCAGCGAGTGGGTGCCGGGGCCGAACGTCACCTCCGCATCGGCGTCGTCGTCTGCACTGCCGTATTCGCGGTTGTCCGCCACGACGATCGCGGTGTTCTGCTCGAGGTCGCCCGACCAGTCGACCTCGGCGTCCGCGCGCAGGCGCACGGTGAAGGGCAGCACGGCGGTGCCCCACGAGGCGTTCCACGAGCTCGCCCCCTGCGGGAAGAGGCCGTTGCCGGCCGCCCGCGAGAAGTCGACCGCGACGCCGGTGATCGAGCCCGGGTCGCCGGTGAAGACGTCGAACGGCACCCAGGCGCCCTCGACCTGCACCTGCAGCCCCGCGGTGTCGGCATCCTTCGGCGCGGTGAGCGCGCCGAACGATACGAACTCGAAGCGCTTCCAGAAGGACTCGGTGTCGTCCTCGATGCGCAGCGTGTTCAGCGGCGCGGTGGATCCGTTCGAGTTCGCGGTGAGCGCGACCTGCACGGGATCCGACGGCGAGGTCTCGATGATCGTGCCGCTGCTGGACGCGCCGTGCTGCACGGAGACGGTCTTCCGAAGGCCCACCTGCACGGCGGCTTCTCGGAGATCGACGGCGGCTTGCGCGGTGTCGCTCGGCTGCGTCTCGGGGGCGACCACGGCATCCCAGCCGCGGGCGACCGCGAGGTTCGGCACGGTGACGACCGACACGAGGTCGCCGCCCTCGATCGGATCGCCGGTGAGGCGGGAGTCCTCGCGGAGCTGCATGTCGAGGTGCATGACCAGTTCGGCGCCCGCGGGGATGCGGTTGCCGTTCTGCTCGGGATCGGTTCCGGAGAACGTGGTCGCGATGCCGATGACATCGGGGAGCAGCGCCGTGAACGCCGGGTCTCCGCCGAGCACCTGGTCGAGCGTGAACACCTCCTGCACGCCGGCCGGCGTGCCGTCGTAGACCCAGACCTCGACCTCGCTCTGGGCGGTGTCGATGTACGCGGGCAGCGTGCCGAAGCTCACTCCCGTGAGGGTGAAGGTGTCGAAGTGGTTCTTCGGGCCGGCGACCTCCGCCGCATAGTCGCGGCCGGTGAACTGGCTCTCGTCGATGGCGGCGGGGCTGTTCGGCTTCTGGGTGTCGGTGATGCGGATCTTCGCGAGCTGCATCGCGCCCTTCGCGCCGGACTCGGAGGTCGAGGCGTTCGACGCGGTGAGGGTGTACCGCGCACGCGGGTAGTCGCTCGGGTCGAGCTCGCCCGGGTTCGGCACGGTCATGCCGATGCTCGCCATCGGTGCACCGGTGGGGGCGCCGCTCGCGGCGTCGATGGGCTGCACCTGCTTCACGAGGTCGACGTTCGTCTTGCCGTCGAGCACCTGGATGGTGTCGGAAGCGGTGTAGGAGTCCGACGTCGCGTCGCTGCGGATGCCCGTGGCGGTGAAGACGTTCTCGATGCAGCCGTCGGCGGCGTCGACGCAGTTGAAGGCCGTGTCGTGCTCCTTCACCCACTTCACCGAGCTGTCGGCGGTGCGTGCGCGCTCGCGCAGCTGCCAGTCGAGGCGGAAGGCGCGGATGTCTGCGGAGGCGGAGACGCCGGTGCCGACTGCGGGGGCCGTGAGGTCGCCGGCCTGGCCGGCGGCCTCACGCGCTGCGGTGTTCTCGGCGAGCACGAGCCGCACCCCGAGGGTGCTGAGCTGCTGCGCCGGGGTGAGGGCGTACCCCTTGAAGCCGTTCGCGTCCATCCAGCTGCCGCCCGGCACCGGGGTCACGCTCGTCCAGGCGGTGCCGTCGAAGAGCTGCACGTCGGTGACGACGTCCCAGACGAGGCGGGGGTNGATCGCGCGTGGGAGTTCCTCGATCGCCTGATCAGCCTCGCACTGCCGCGAATCCGCGATTTCCGCGGCCTTTCGCCCAAGCAGTTCGAAAAAAACGTCGAAAAGGCGCACGTGGGTGAGGTTGAACGCCTCGAACACGGTGCCTTCGCCGCTCGCGGTGGGGTGCTGAGGATCCTGCAGCTCGACGGTCGTGTAGCCGGGCTCGGTCGAGGCCCAGCGCTGCGTGGTCGAGGTGCGGGCGCCCGACTGCGAGGTGAGCACATCGTCGGCCCAGGCCTTGGCCGCCCACATGCCCGTGCCGGGCTCGGGCCCGTTGTCGCGGGAGCCGCGGATGCCGACGGTCTCGTCGTCGGTGTCCGCTCCCGTGACGACGCGGTCGTCGAGCTCGCCGGTGCCGGTCGCGGAGGCGGTGTTCTCATAGCGCTCGACGGCGAGGAAGTCGGTCGCGGTCGGCTGCGAGTCGTCGCTGCGCAGCGTGGGGCGCGAGGTGAACGAGAGATTCGGCTTGACGTAGGTCTTCTGCGAGAGGCCGTTCTCGTTCGTGTAGACGAAACGCACGCCGGTGATGCCGCCGGGCAGGTCGTAGGCCTCGTCCTCTGCGGGGTTGGTGACGAGCGGGGTCGGCGACCAGTTGCCGTCGGCGTCGCGGGTGTAGATCTCGAGATCGGCCTGCCCCGCCGGCTCGGCCGAGTTGAGCGGGCGGCTGATGGGGGGAAGGATCTGCTTCGCGTCGAAGGCGTCCCAGAAGGTGCCGGCACCGCCCCAGGCGTCTTCGACGACGATCTCCGTGGGCTTGGTGCGGCCGCCGCCCGTCGCCACCTCGGTGTCGAGCTGCACGACGACGTTCTGGCCCGGGAGCACGGTGCCGGGCCCGACGCGCTTGTCGATCGTGACGTCGATCCGGGGCGCGACGAGCGAGAGCGTCGCGCTCGCCGCGTCGGTGGCGTCGGGCAGGCCGGCCTTCGTGCCGGTCACGTCGATGACGTTCGGCATCGGATCGGTCCTCGCGCCGGGTGCGACGAAGCTCTCGTCGGAGTTGGTCTGGATCCGGTAGCGCACCTCCGCGGCCGTGTTCGTCGTGATCTGCCCGGAGTAGACGATGGTGAACCCGGTGATGGTCTCGCCGGCCGGAGGGCCGGGGAGGGGATCGCCCTGCGCCACGGATACCGTGGTGGGGCCGCCGTCGTGGAGCCAGACGATCTCGGCCGAGGTCGCGCCGTTCGGCCAGACCGCATCGAGGTCGCTGTTGTCGAAGCCGCCGAAGATGAGATCGTCGCCGAGGAAGCGCGCATCGGAGCCCGTGCCCGGTTCGGCGATCGTCAGGGTGTCGAGGGTGGTGCTCCGAGGCGCCTCGGGGTTGATGGCGCGGAGCACCACGCCCACCGTCTCGCCGGCGGTGACGTCTGCGAGCGCGGTGGTCTCGGTGCCGTCGGGGAGCGCGAAGAACCGCTTCTGCGCGTCGACCGAGATCGCTTCGGGAGCGACCTCGAAGTCGGCCTCCGCGGGCTTCGAGACCGGCGGCTGACCCGGGGCCTCCACCGTCGCGAGCACGGTGTTGGTCGAGGTCCAGCCGGTTGAGATGTTCGCGCCGCTGCTGCGGTTCGTCTCGCGCTGCGTGACCGAGAAGGCCTGCGACACCGAGGCGCCGGGGGCGATGGCGGCCTCGGTGGAGGTGTAGGCCGTGCGCACACCTGCGATCTCGGAGTTCGGGATGCCCGCGGTCCAGGTCACCCAGTTCCAGGATGCGCCGGTGAAGCGGTAGACCTCGACGTCGGTCGCATCCGCGCCGGCGGGCCGGGCGCTCGTGGGATCCGCGGGGGCGGTGAAGCCGGCGAAGTCGACGAAGTTGAAGGGGTTGCCGGCGGGGAGTTCGCTCGCCCCGTCGGGTGCGAGCGCCGGGTCGGCGGGATCCTGCAGCCGAAGGGCGCCGGCCGGGACGTTCGACGCCTGCGTCGCGCCGATGGTGACGGTCGAGGCGGCGCCCGGCTCGTAGCTCTGCCCGGCGGGGCTCCAGCTCTTCGCCGGCGCCACGTCGATCACGACGGGGTTGTCGATCTCGATGATCGCGCTCGACGAGGTCTCGAGCGGCCTCGTGCCGGACATCGCGGTGAACGTCGCGGTGTTGGTCAGATCGGTGCGCAGCACCGGATCGTTCGGCGAGAGATCGCTCGGAACGGTGATCGTGTACTCGAGCACTCCCTGCGCGCCGGTGGGGATGCCGGTTCCGCCGGTGTTGCCGGTGCCGGCCTGCACCGTCAGCGCGACGCCCACGGTGATCTGCAGTTCGGCCGGGTTGCTCGGAAGTGCGCCGCTCGCCGGGAGCGCCGGGGAATCGCCCGACGCGACACCCGGCAGGTCGAGGGTGACGCCGGTGCGCTGATTGTTGAAGCTCGCGACGAGGTCGCTGATCTGCCAGCCGGCGAAGGCGGCGGGCAGCGCGTCGACCACGACCGCGGGGCCGTCGGCGTCCTCGTCGTTCGCGAGGAACTCGACGCGGTAGGTGACCGAGTCACCGGGGCGCAGATCGCGCGCCTCTTTTCCGCCGTTCACCGTTTTGCTGATGAGGATCGAGGCCCCCTCGGCTGCGGTCGCCGGCGGCAGCTGGCCGCCGAGCGCGAAAGCGCCGCCGAACAGCAGCGCGGAGAGTGCAGCGGCGAGCAGGCGCGTCGCGCTGCGCCGCCTCGCCCGGTTCCGATCCTTCGAGTCGAGTCCGTTGACCCGCATACCTTGCCCCCTTCATGGCGATTCGAGCGCTTCCGGCGCTCGAAGCCCGACTTCCGCACTTGGGAATACTTCTGGGGGAAGCGAGTGCAGAAGCCGGGCACGTATGAAGACGGGCGAAGCCGTGAAATGTGACGCGCGTTTGACAAAGTTTTTTCTGCGAGTGCTGCGCGGGTCGAACTTTCAGGTGGTTTCGCGGATAATCGAAGTGGGGACCCGAGCGCCGATTTCGGCGCTGGGGGCTTGTCTGGGTGGCCGGCGCTGGGAATACGCCGTGCTTCCGCAATCCGCGGGGGCTTTGGTGATTGGCGAGCATCGGCGAGCGCGCTCGGATTCCGAGCTGCTCTCCCTCAGCCGTGACGGTGACGGTGGGGCGTTCGCCGAGCTGTGGAACCGCCATCGTCGTGCCGGTCATGCTGCCGCCAGGAGCATCGCCCCCTCCCTCGACTCCGACGACCTCGTCGCCGGCGCGTATCTGAAGATCTTCGAGCTCGTCCGAGAGGGGCGCGGACCCACCGGTGCGTTCCGTCCGTATCTCTACCGGGTGATCTCCTCGCTCGCGGCAGACGCCTTCCGCTCTCCGGAGCACGCCGTCGCCGATCTCGAAGCGATCCCCGCCCTCAGCGGTGCCGGCCCGTGGGAAGACGAGGCGTTCGACCGCGACGCTGCAGCCCGCGCCTTCGCCGCGCTGCCCGAGCGTTGGCGCACCGTGCTCTGGTACACCGTGGTCGAGGGGCTCCCGCCGCGTGAGGTCGCACCGATGCTCGGGCTCTCGGCGAACGGCGTCTCGGCGCTCGCGGCTCGCGCGCGGGAGGGGCTGCAGGCGGCGTGGGTGGAGTCTCACGCCGACATGGAGGTCGCCGACGTCGCCTGCCGCACGGTGCGGCAACGCCTGCAGAGCTACCGGCGCGGCAGGCTCACCGCGAAGCGGAGACGCGAGGTCGCGGCGCATCTCGGCTCCTGCGAGGCGTGCGCCGCGGTGGACGCGGAGTTCCAGGCGCTCAATAGCCAGCTCGCCCTCGTGCTGTCGGTGGTGGTGCTCGGTGTCGGCTCCGCGGCCGCGTTCGCCTCCGCGCTCGCGGCAGGCACCGGCGTCTCGGCCGTAGCAGCGGCGGCAGTCGGGAGCGCCCCCGGCGTCGGCGGCTTGTCCGGAGGCGCCTCCGGCGGAGCCGGGGCCGGGTTCGGCGGAGCGACCATCGCGACCATCGCGGTGGCCTCGGTAGCGCTCGTCGCGGCTGCGGCCGGCGGCGTCCTGCTGCTGAACTCCCTGAGCGACCGCGACGCGGGAGGCGCTGCCCCGATCGAGGCCGCGCCCCGAGATCGCGAGGTCGACCCCGCCGAGGCCGGCTCGGAAGGCCACGACGCGGGCGGATCCGGGCCGGCGGCGGAGTTCGAACCGGTAGCACCGTCGCGCACCGGCGAAACGCCCGTGCCGCTCATCGCCGTCGACCCGCCGTCGGCCGCGGTACCGCAGCCGGATCCGGGCGAACGCGCCACGCCCGTCCCCCCGGAGCCCTCGGTGGTGCCTCCCGATCCGGTCGGCCCGACCGATCCGGTCGACCCGGTCGATCCGGTCGATCCGGTCGACCCGGTCGATCCGGTCGATCCGGAGTCGCCGAACGAGGGGCTCCTCCCCGGAGCCGAGTGCTTCGCCCCCGATGTCGACGCCGGGCAGTACGTCGTCTCCGGGCGGTCGAGCGCGCCGGGGACAGTCGAACTGCGCTTCCCCGCCGAGCTGGGCGGCGGAGCGGTGGCGGCGGTGACCGGGGGCGACCGGAACTGGTCGTCGCAGGCGCTGCCCGCGCTCGCAGCGCTCGTCGGCGGAGCCTCGCCTCCCGAGGCGCGGCTCGTCACCGACGGTGCCGCCGGTCCCTGGACGCCCGTCCCGGTCGCGCAGTGCGGCGGGACCGGGCCGACGGTCGTGTCCACGCTGAGCGTTCCGGAGCTCTGCGCGGCGATGCCTGCGGGCGAGGCGACCGCCCGCCTCGACGGCACGCTCTCGGAGTACGGGGTGGTCTTCGCGAGGCACCGGGCGCCCGCGGGCACGACGCCGATCGTCGACCCGCTGCTCGACGGCGCTCCCGATCTTCGCTACCCGTGGGTCACCTGGCACGGCATTCTCTCTCGCGCCGATCTCTGGGAGCCCCACTCCTGGACGGCGTCGTTCCCCATCGACGCCTCTGCCGCCTCTGTCGCAGAGTACAACGCCGGCCGCGCGGGGCTGATCGAACTCCGGGTGCAGACTCCGGGCTTCTGGTGGGCGGGGCCCGGTACGACGTCGCCGTGGATGCCGGTCGACCATCTGGTGGAGTGCGGGTCGTAGGGCAGGGAACCGCGGTCGGGCCGTGCGCCGACCGCTGCGGCGCGTGTGGGCGTGTGCGCCCGCAGCGTACGCGGCGCTCGAATGTCGGAGGTTGCGGGTAGTCTCCGAAACATGAGCATGGGCGGTGGTATGGCAAACGGGCGCGGATCGCGCGTGTCCGCCGGCGACGCCGAGCGCCAGCGCGAGATCAACGAGGCGGCCCCGCAGATCACCGACCTCGGGCCGCGCATCGCGGCGCTCTTCGCACCCTACCGCTGGCAGCTGTCGGTGATCATCGTGCTCGTGCTGGTCTCGGCTGGGCTCGGCATCCTGCCGCCGCTGCTCACCCAGCGCGTCTTCGACGAGGGGCTGTTCCCGCCCGACGGCTCTCCGAACATCGGGGTGCTCTCGTGGCTGGTGGCCGGCATGATCGCGGCCTTCGTGCTGTCGTCGGCCATCGGCATCGTGCAGACCCTCTTCACGGCGCGCGTCGGCAACCGGGTGATGGGCGACCTGCGCGTGCGGCTGTTCGCGCACCTGCAGTCGATGGAGCTCGGCTTCTTCACCCGCACCAAGACGGGTGTGATCCAGTCGCGTCTGCAGAACGACGTGGGCGGGGTCTCCAACGTGCTCACCAACACCGTCGCCAACATCATCGGCAACACCGTGACCGTGATCGCGGCGGCGGTCGCGATGGTGCTGCTCAGCTGGCAGCTCACCCTCATCGCGGTCGTGCTGATGCCGATCCTCGTGATCGCGCAGCGACGGGTCGGGCAGATCCGCGCCCGCATCGCGGGCCGCACCCAGGAGTCGCTCTCCGAGATGACGGCCATCACCCAGGAGGCCCTCTCGGTCTCGGGCGTGCTGCTCGCCAAGACCTACTCGCGGCAGCGGGCCGAGACCGAGCGCTACGCCGCCGAGAACGGCAGGCAGATCGACCTGCAGGTGCGGCAGGCCATGAGCGGTCAGGTGTTCTTCGCGCTCGTGCAGGTGTTCCTGTCGGCCGTGCCCGCCATCGTCTACCTCGTCTCGGGCTGGATCATCGCGCGTGGGCAGGGCGAGGGCTTCGACCCTGGCATCACGGCGGGCACGATCGTCGCGTTCACCACGGTGCAGTCGCGGCTGCTCTTCCCGCTCATGGCGCTCATGCGCATCGCGCTCGACCTCCAGACGTCGAAGGCGCTCTTCGCCCGCATCTTCGAGTACCTCGACCTCGACCCCGCGATCACCGACGCCCCCGACGCGCGCGAGCCCTCCGATGCGCCCGGCCTCGCGGGGCGGGTCGAGTTCGAGCGGGTCTCGTTCCGGTACCCCGACGCGGGCGCGCAGGAGCGGCTCACGCTCGACGACGTCTCGTTCCACGTGCAACCCGGCGAGTTCGTCGCATTCGTCGGAGCGTCGGGTTCGGGCAAGACCACGATCGGGTCGCTGATCCCGCGGCTCTACGACGCGAGCGAGGGCGCCGTGCGCTACGCGGGCGACGACGTGCGAGAGCTGCGCCACGAGGCGCTCGTCGACCGCATCGGGGTGGTCACGCAGGAGCCCTACCTCTTCCACGCGTCGATCGCGGCGAACCTGCGCTACGCGAAGCCCGATGCCTCGCAGCACGAGTTGGAGGCGGCCGCGAGGCTCGCCAACATCCACGACACCATCGTGGGCTTCGCCGACGGCTACGACACCGTCGTGGGCGAGCGCGGCTACCGCCTCTCCGGCGGCGAGAAGCAGCGCATCGCGATCGCGCGCGTGCTGCTCAAGAACCCCCGCGTGCTCGTGCTCGACGAGGCGACCAGTGCGCTCGACACCGTGAACGAGCGCGCCGTGCAGCACGCGCTCGACGACGCCCGCAGCGGGCGCACCACGATCGCGATCGCTCACCGGCTCTCCACGGTCGTCGACGCCGACCGCATCTACGTGGTCGGGGCGGGCCGCATCCTCGAGCAGGGCACGCACCACGAGCTGCTGCTGCGCGGCGGCGCCTACGCCGAGCTCTACGCCCAGCAGAGCTGATCACGGCCGAGATCCGCCCCGCGGCCCCGATGTCCGGCCCGCGGATCGGCGGCCCGCCCTCAGTCGGGGCTGGCGGCGACGGGTCGAGCGAAGTAGACCCGGTCGAAGCCGTCCTCCGTGCGGCGCCCCACCTCCCGGAATCCGCGCCGCGGATAGTAGGCGAGGTTCTCCGTCATCCTCGCGTTCGTGTAGAGCCTCGTCTCGACGAGGCCGAGCGAGCGCGCCTCCTCGTCGGCGCGCTCGAGCAGCGCGGCCCCGATCCCGAGTCCCCGGGCCTCGGGCGCGACGGCGACGTTCTCGACGAGCAGATGATCCGGGCGCGCCTCCGTCACGAGCACCCCGAGGATCCTCCCCTCGAGCCGCGCCACGAGCACCCCGCCCGCCTCGACGGCGGCCGCGTAGTCGGTGCGCATGGGCGCGGGCTCGCGCCCGATGCGCGATACGTAGGGCTCATAGGCGGCCCGCACGAGCGCTGCGATCTGCGCCGCATCGCCGGCTCGCGCCGCCTCGAACCCCACCGCCGCCTCCACCCTCCCAGTATCCGCCCGCACGCCGCCGAACGCGAGGCTTCGGGGCTCGGAGAGTAGGATTTCCCCGTGCGCCCCATCACCCAGTCCAGCAAGTTGGCAGGCGTTCGCTACGACGTGCGCGGCCCGATCCTGCAGGAGGCCGAGCGGCTCGAGCGCGAGGGGCACCGCATCCTCAAGCTCAACATCGGCAACCCGGCACCGTTCGGCTTCGATGCGCCGCCCGAGATCGTCGAGGAGCTGCGTCGCATCCTGCCCGCCGCCCAGGGCTACAGCGATTCGCGGGGCATCCTCCCCGCGCGCGAGGCCGTGGCCCGCTACTACGCCGAGGAGGGCGTCGTCGGCGTCGGCCCCGACGACGTGTTCATCGGCAACGGCGTGAGCGAGATGATCTCGCTCGTGCTGCAGGCGCTCGTCGATGACGGCGACGAGATCCTGGTGCCCGCCCCCGACTACCCGCTCTGGACCGCGCAGGTCACGCTCGCCGGCGGTCTCGCCGTGCACTACCCCTGCGACGAGACGAACGGGTGGATGCCCGACCTCGAGGCGATCGAGCGCCTCATCACTCCGCGCACCAAGGGCATCGTGCTCATCAATCCGAACAACCCCACGGGCGCGGTCTACTCGGCCGAGCTCGTGCGCGGCTTCGCCGCCCTCGCCGAGCGCCACGGCCTCGTGCTCATGGCCGACGAGATCTACGAGCGCATCCTCTACGACGGCGCCGTGCACGAGCACGCGGCCCTGCACGTGCGCGACACGCTCTGCCTCACGTTCAGCGGCCTCTCGAAGGCGCAGCGCATCGCGGGGTACCGCTCGGGCTGGGTGACGGTCTCGGGCGACCGCGCGCCGGCCCGCGACTTCCTCGAGGGGCTCACCCTGCTCGCGAACATGCGCATGTGCGCGAGCGTGCCCGCGCAGTACGCGATCCCGGTGGCGCTCGCCGCCGAGTCGAACTGGTCGGGCATCGCCGAGCTGTGCGCGCCGGGAGGGCGGCTCAGAGAGCAGCGGGAGGCCGCGCACCGGCTGCTGACGGGGATCCCGGGGGTGAGTTGCGAGCGGCCCGGCGGTGCGATGTACCTGTTCCCGCGGCTCGATCCCGAGGTCTACCCGATCGACGACGATCAGCGCTTCGTGATCGACCTGCTGCGCGCGACGCACGTGCTCGTGACCAACGGGCGCGGCTTCAACCTGCCCACCACCGACCACCTGCGCTTCGTGACGCTGCCCTCGGTGCCGGTGCTCACCGAGGCGATCGGCCGCATCTCCGAGTACCTCGATGCGAGGAGAGTGCGGTGAGCATCAGGATCCTCGCGGTCGGCAAGCGCCACGAGGCGTGGGTCGCCGACGGCATCGACCGCTACGAGAAGCGGCTGCGCAAGCCGTTCGACGCGAGCTGGCAGTTGCTGCCGCACTCGTCGCGCGAGGGGGATGCGGCGCGGGCCGAGGAGTCGGAGCGCATCCTCGCGAAGGTGGATCGCGACGCGTTCCTGGTGCTGCTCGACGAGCGCGGGCGCAACGTCGACTCGCCGGCGCTCGCCTCCGCGCTGCGGGGCGCGTTCGACTCGGGCCGCACGGTGACGGTCGTGATCGGGGGTGCGTACGGGGTGTCGGATCGCGTGCGCGAGCGCGCCGACTTCGTCTGGAGCCTGTCGAAGCTGGTGTTCCCGCACCAGCTCGTGCGCCTGATCCTCGCCGAGCAGCTGTATCGGGCGCAGGAGATCTCGGCGGGGCGGTCCTACCACCACGTCTAGGCCGCGGCGCGCTCAGTCCGGCTGCGCAGCACACGCGCAGCCTATCAATGTCGGTGGTGCGGTCTAGCGTGTGGGCATGAACCCCTTCCGCTTGAGCACCCGGCTGCAGCAGTCCCCGCGCGGGCGCCAGCCGGCGAGCCGGCACGCCGCTCAGGCGGTGCGCGCCGAGGCGGGCGGTGCGGTGCAGGTGCCGTGGCGCGTGGTCGCGCGGTCGGCGAGCGGGGTGATCGAGGTCGAGCAGTGCGGCGACGGGCCGTTGCACTCGGTGCGCTTCGCCCTCGCGGGCGGCGGCATGCTCGGCCTGTCGCTGCCTCGCACGGTGTATCCCGACGAGCGGCTGCGGGTGGTGGTGCGCGGGGCGGGCGGATCGCCGGCCGCGCAGTCGCCCGACGCCATGCTGGTGCTGCGCTGGTTCCAGCCCGACGGAAGGGAGTTGCTGTGGCCGATCGCGCTCTGATGCGGGCCGGTCGGGCGGCCCGGCGAGGGGTGCTGCGCGAGTTCGGCGCGCGTGTCAAGAGGGCCTCGCGCGACACGCCGGGGAGGAGGTGTGAGGGAAAAAACTTTCGCCGCTCACCGCCTGTGGATAACCCCCTGCGACGGGCGGAACTCCGCCGAAAGTTCTCCCCAAGCCGCACCCCCGATCCGTGGAAATAAAGTGGAAAACTACAGCGTTGTAACTACTGCATCTTGTGGTTGGCGCGGGTGTGGTTCACTATATGTAGTGCCCCGAGCGGGGCATCTGAGTTTTGGAAGAGGGGCGTGAAATGGCCATCACGGTGTACACCAAGCCGTCGTGCGTGCAGTGCACGGCGACCTACCGGGCGCTCGACAGCAAGGGGATCGAGTACGACGTGCTCGACCTCTCGCAGGACGAGACCGCGCTGGAAACGGTGAAGGAGCTCGGCTACCTGCAGGCTCCCGTGGTGGTGACCGACGACGAGCACTGGTCGGGCTTCCGCCCCGACAAGATCTCGGAGCTGGCCAGCCGCCTCGCGTAAGCGATTCGGGTCGAGCCGCAAGCGGGTGGGGAAAGCTCGTGTATCGCTCGACCGCACTGTCATCATTTCGAACCGCGTTTTCGAACCGCTTTTCGGATGCGGTCG
>NZ_KB714602.1:0-73129 GCF_000349545.1 Leucobacter sp. UCD-THU | reverse complement strand
AAATCGGAGAACAAAACCTTTTCGAAAAGTCTCGGGCAACACGCACCGCTTCGTGCAGAAGCTCGATCGGCCCGCCCTGCGCATCCCCCTCCACTCGCGCGACGAGCCGCTCGTGGTCGACGAGCCCTACGTGCTGCTCGTCCCCACCTACGGCGGCGGCCCCGAGACGCGGGCCGTGCCCAAGCAGGTGATCCGCTTTCTGAACGACGAGCGCAACCGCAAGATGCTGCGCGGCGTGATGGCGGCCGGCAACACCAATTTCGGTGAGGCCTACGGGATCGCGGGCGACATCATCGCCCGGAAGTGCCACGTGCCCTTCCTCTATCGATTCGAACTCTTTGGAACCCCGGACGACGTCACCGCCGTCCAAGAAGGATTGGAACAGTTTTGGAAGCAGCAGTGATGGAGGCCGGCCACGAGTCGTCGAAGATCAGCGACATGGATTTCCACTCGCTGAACGCGATGCTCAACCTGTACGACGCCGACGGCAAGATCCAGTTCGACAAGGATCGCGAGGCCGCGCGCCAGTACTTCCTGCAGCACGTCAATCAGAACACGGTGTTCTTCCACTCCTTCGAGGAGCGCATCCGCTACCTGCTCGACAACGACTACTACGAGCGCGAGCTGATCGAGCAGTACCCGATCGACTTCATCGAGCAGCTGCGCGACGAGGCGTTCGCGATGAAGTTCCGTTTCCCGACGTTCCTCGGCGCCTTCAAGTTCTTCACCTCGTACGCCCTCAAGACGTTCGACGGCAAGCGCTACCTCGAGCGCTTCGAGGATCGCGTGGTGATGGTCGCGCTCGGCCTCGCCCAGGGCGACCACGAGCTCGCGCGCGGCATCATGCGCGAGATCATCTCGGGGCGCTTCCAGCCCGCGACCCCCACCTTCCTCAACCTGGGCAAGGCCCAGCGCGGCGAGCTCGTCTCCTGCTTCCTGCTGCGCATCGAGGACAACATGGAGTCGATCTCGCGCGGCATCAACTCGTCGCTGCAGCTCTCGAAGCGCGGCGGCGGCGTCGCCCTGCTGCTCTCGAACATCCGCGAGTCGGGCGCTCCCATCAAGAAGATCGAGAACCAGTCCTCCGGCATCATCCCCGTGATGAAGCTGCTCGAAGACAGCTTCAGCTACGCCAACCAGCTCGGCGCGCGCCAGGGCGCCGGCGCGGTGTACCTGAACGCGCACCACCCCGACATCATGCGCTTCCTCGACACGAAGCGCGAGAACGCCGACGAGAAGATCCGCATCAAGACCCTCTCGCTGGGCGTCGTGGTGCCCGACATCACCTTCGAGCTCGCGAAGAACAACGAGGACATGTACCTGTTCTCGCCCTACGACGTCGAGCGCGTCTACGGCGTGCCCTTCGGCGACCTCTCGATCAGCGAGAAGTACTACGAGATGGTTAACGACGCGCGCATCAAGAAGTACAAGATCAACGCGCGCCACTTCTTCCAGACCATCGCCGAGCTGCAGTTCGAGTCGGGCTACCCCTACATCGTGTTCGAGGACACGGTGAACCGGGCCAACCCGATCAAGGGCCGCATCAACATGTCGAACCTGTGCTCCGAGATCCTGCAGGTCAACACCCCGACCACCTACCACGAGGATCTGAGCTACGACCAGATCGGCAAGGACATCTCCTGCAACCTCGGGTCGATGAACATCGCGGCGGCGATGGACGGCGGCGACCTGGGCGGCACCGTCGATCTCGCGATCCGCGCCCTGACCGCGGTGAGCGACATGAGCCACATCACCTCGGTGCGCTCCATCGAGGACGGCAACGAGCAGTCGCACGCCATCGGCCTCGGCCAGATGAATCTGCACGGCTACCTCGCCCGCGAGCACGTGCACTACGGTTCCGAAGAGGGCATCGACTTCACCAACATCTACTTCTACACGGTGCTTTTCCACGCGCTGAGCGCATCGAACCGCATCTCGATCGAGCTGGGCCGCACCTTCGGCGGCTTCGAGGAATCGAAGTACGCGTCGGGCGAGTTCTTCGACAAGTACACCGAGCAGCCCTGGGTCCCGGCCACCGAGCGGGTGCGCGAGATGTTCGCGAACGCGGGTATCGAGATCCCCACCCAGGACGACTGGCGCGAGCTCAAGGCCAGCGTCATGCAGCACGGCATCTACAACCAGAACCTGCAGGCGGTGCCGCCCACCGGCTCGATCTCGTACATCAACAACTCGACCTCGTCGATCCACCCGATCGCCTCGAAGATCGAGATCCGCAAGGAGGGCAAGCTGGGTCGTGTCTACTACCCGGCGCCGTTCATGACGAACGAGAACCTGGAGTACTACCAGGACGCCTACGAGATCGGCGCCGAGAAGATCATCGACACCTACGCCGCGGCCACGCAGCACGTCGACCAGGGCCTCTCGCTCACGCTGTTCTTCAAGGACACGGCGACCACCCGGGACATCAACAGGGCGCAGATCTACGCGTGGCGCAAGGGCATCAAGACGATCTACTACATCCGTCTGCGCCAGCTCGCGCTCGAGGGCACCGACATGTCCGAGTGCGTCAGCTGCATGCTCTGAGCATCTGCCATCCTGCGCGAGCGACGCGAATCGCAGGATCCAACCCCGACGTGAGAAGAGATCCTGCGATCCGCGCAGGATGACGCATAAGGAAAATTCGATGAACTTCAAGCTGGGTCACGCCGTGCAGGCGATCAACTGGAACCGGATCGAGGACGACAAGGATCTCGAGGTCTGGAACCGCCTGGTCAACAACTTCTGGCTGCCCGAGAAGGTGCCGCTCTCGAACGACGTGCAGTCGTGGGCGACGCTCACCGACGCCGAGAAGCTGCTCACCATGCGGGTGTTCACCGGCCTCACCCTGCTCGACACGATCCAGGGCACGGTCGGCGCGGTGTCGCTGATCCCGGATGCGATCACGCCGCACGAGGAGGCCGTCTACACGAACATCGCGTTCATGGAGTCGGTGCACGCGAAGAGCTACTCGTCGATCTTCTCGACGCTGTGCTCCACGCAGGAGATCGACGACGCGTTCCGCTGGTCGGTCGAGAACCCCAACCTGCAGAAGAAGGCGCAGATCATCGTCGACTACTACGAGGGCGACGACCCGCTGAAGCGCAAGGTCGCCTCGACGCTGCTCGAGTCGTTCCTCTTCTACTCGGGCTTCTACCTGCCGATGTACTGGTCGAGCCACGCCAAGCTCACCAACACGGCAGACCTGATCCGCCTCATCATCCGCGATGAGGCCGTGCACGGCTACTACATCGGCTACAAGTTCCAGAAGGGCCTCGAGCAGGAGACCGAGGAGCGCCGCCAGGAGCTCAAGGACTACACGTTCGCGCTGCTGTACGACCTCTACGAGAACGAGGTGAAGTACACGCAGGATCTCTACGACCCGGTGGGCCTCACCGAAGACGTGAAGAAGTTCCTGCACTACAACGCGAACAAGGCGCTCATGAACCTCGGCTACGAGCCGATGTTCCCGAAGGAGATGACCGACGTCAACCCGGCCATCCTCTCGGCGCTGTCGCCCAACGCCGACGAGAACCACGACTTCTTCTCGGGCTCCGGCTCGAGCTACGTGATCGGCAAGGCCGTCGCCACCGAAGACGAGGACTGGGACTTCTGAGTCGTTGATGTAGCCCCAGGCCCGTGAGGGCTGATGAGAGGCCCGGAACTGCAGGATTCTGCAGTTCCGGGCCTCTTTTCATGCCACCTCCTGATGAACAGAGGAGGACGGAAATGCACATCAGTATCCAGTCGGAGTGGCACGGAGGTGGCACGGGCGCACCTGCCAGACCAGAGCGGGGTGGGTTCCCGGACGGAAAGCAGGTTCGAGAGGTCACCGAGGCCGTGCCACAACGTGCCAGCGAGGACGTTTCAGGCTCGCTCGGAACCGCAGAATCATGCGGATCTGGGCTGATCCAGGTGCCTAGTGGCACGAAGTGGCACGACCGTCCGCAACAGTCCGTTTGCGGCCACGGGAGGGCATGATGAGCGTCACGGAGCAGAAGAGGCCAACTACAAAGCGTGAGACCTGGGGAAGCCTGCGAAAGCTCCCTTCGGGGCGATGGCAGGCTCGCTATCCGGCGCCTGACGGGGAGATTTACACTGCGCGAACCGACGACGACAAACCGCTGACGTTCCTTACCAAGACGGATGCTCGCACCTGGCTCGCAGGCGCTCACACGAAGATTGCTCGCGGCGACTGGCAGCCTCCGTCCGCAGTGGCTGCACGTCGTCGCGCGGAAGCAGCTGCGGATCAGGCGCGCGCGGTCGGGTTCTCGGAGTACTCGGAGCGTTGGCTTGCAATGATCCGCACGGAGCCGAACCGCAGCGGTAAGAAGCGTGCCGTCGGCACCGTCCGCTCTTACCAGAGCAAAGTCACGGGCTATCTGGTGCCAGAGTTCGAGAACACTCCAATCCGTGACATCGACGAGGCCCGGATTCGCGTCATGACAGAACGCCTCGACAAGATCCCATCGCCGTTGAATCCGAGGTCGAAGTTCAACGGCGTCACGCGTCCGGTCTTGATCGTATTGATGATGATCTTGCGACAGGCGGCACGGGACGGCATCACTCCTGCGGCTCCGAACGTCTCGATTCCACGTCAAGAGCCGGTGCGACACGATGCCGACCACGATGCCAGCGAGGACGTGATCGCACCCGAACAGGTTGAAGCTTTGTATGCGGCGGCACCCCCTGAGTGGTCGATCATGGTGCTGCTGGCCGCGTGGTGCCAGTTGCGGCGAGGCGAGTGCCTCGGACTCCAACGCCGAGACGTTGAATGGTACCCAGACGGGAGCGCCACGCTGCACGTACGTCGACAGCTGAACGCGAACACCGGGGACTACACAGATCTGAAGAGCGACGCAGGCAAGCGATCGCTCAGCGTCCCAGATCTGATGGTTGATCGCCTGCGCGAGCACCTTCTGTCGCGCGTCGCGCCGGAGGCCAAAGCGCCCTTGGTGCCGGCAAGCCCTCGCGGAAGCATGCCCCTTTCCAACACTCGCTGGGGGTTCATCTGGGGTGACGTCCGTGACAACGTCGCTGGGCTGCCCCCAAGGTTTCGCTTCCACGATCTGCGCCACACCGGTCTGACGCTGTTCGCTCAAGAGGGTGCCACGTTGGCTGAGCTGATGCGTCGGGGCGGGCACTCGGATATGAGGATCGTGTTGCGATACCAGCACGCCACGATGACGAGAGATCGAGAACTCGCCTGTCGAATGAGTCGCCGTGTCGAGGCTGCCATCACCTCCGCACTGCCTGAGAACGGTAGTAGCGGTGCGGCCCGGGATTCGTGAAGGGCACCTATGGGATGAACCCATGTGACGACAGAGAAGGAGAGGTGTTGACATGGTTCGTCAATCTCGAACAAAAGTGCCCGTCGAGAACCTGGTCCCGTTGGCAGAGGCCGCGGTGAGATTCGGGGTGTCCGTGAAGACGCTACGCCGGCGGATCTCGGACGGCACGGTTACTGGGTACCGTGTGGGACGCCTGATCCGAGTCGACATGAAGGAGCTGGAAGAACGATTGCTGGTCGAGATTCCATCGACGCGATAGAAGTGAAAAGGGAGGAACGGTCCTGGCGGACGTTCCTCCCTTTCGTGTTGGCCGGGAGTCCAACCACGGGTGCCGGCCGGGATCATTGAGACTTCGAACCCTTTGCGGCCGCGACCGCGGCGGCGATCGTTTCCTCTTCGATCTGGGCGCGACGGGCGGCGTCGGCAGAGACGAACGTGATGAAGTCAGCGTCCCGATCCGGGATTACCTCATCCTCAATCGGTGCCTGCGCAACCTCACCAGGCCAGGTGGTCTGCCGAGTTGGCCGGTCGCGATCCAGGCGGGTGCCGCAGGTGGCCACCCATTCGCGGAGCCGTTCGCGGGCGAGCGGGAAATCGGTGTGCCACGCGATCGGCCCCGACCCGTCCTGTTCGGGGTCGTAGCTGCACAGCCAATGCGTGTGCAGCGCAGAGAGCTCCCAGACGAGTTCGGGATGCCGATGCCAGAACGGCGGCACTACCGACGCGGGCAGCCCATAGGTCTCGCGGAGCTGGTTCACCCACTGGTTCAGATCGAGCCATTCTTGTTCGGCTTCGTGCGAGCGCAGGAGATGCCAGTTGATCGGCTTCGGGGTGATCGGCAGAGAGACAGTGCTGAGCGGGTCAGTGCCGTCGTCCTCCTCCTCGAGTTCTTCGGGGTCGAAGCCTTCCTCGTCGGCGGGCGCGTCGATGTTCATGGCGGGGTCCCCTTCCCGGTTCACATGGCCCTGGCGAACACCGGCGACGTGCTCCGCTCAGTGCCTCGGGCAGCGGTGCTGGTGCGTTCGACGGTTCGGCTGGCGCGCTGGCTGCGATCCATCGTGAAGGTGGTGCGGGCGGCGTCGGGGCCGATCTTCGAGACGATGAACTGCTCGATCTCGGTCGGCACACCGTCTCGCTCGATGGTTCGGCGATTCACGCGCCCCTCGGCGACGAAGTTGTCGTGCTTCTGCAGCGTCGACAGTGCGCGCACGGCGCTCTCCCCGAACGCGACGAGGTCATGGAACGAGGGTTCGAGCTCCGTGAATGTGCCGTCCTCCTCACGCCGGTAGCGGGGCTTGCCCACGCGGGCGAACATGCGCGGCACCCCGCTCTTCGTGGACGAGGGATGCGGGGTGGTTGCGATGAACCCTGACAACGAGGTCTTGGTCGGGATCGACACGATTTCGCCTCCTGCTTCACGGCCGCGCCCATCACGGCTCTACGAAACAGGTGCACCTTCTCTGCCTGACGGATCGTCCGCGCCCGGCTGGGTGTTGGCCTGCCGGTAATGGAGTTTTGCTTCGACCGCGCGGCGGTCGGCTACGAGTTGTTTCCCGTCGGCGCGCTGGTTCCAGGAGCGCAGGCGTGCCACGATCGGCGGTGCCGCGCGCAGCAGCACGAGGCCGGTGCCGAACGGGAGTCGGCGGATCGCGTCGGGCGGCATGATCGGTACGCGGCGGATCGAGCGTTGCGCGGAGCGGGTGCCGTGGTCGCCGACGGTGGTGGAGTCGGTGATCTCATCGCGTTCCCCAATCAGGGTTGAGAGGTCTTGGAGGTCGCGGCTGTTGGAGGCGCCGCCGAGGACGATCTTCACGATCGCGGCATCCCAGATCGCGGAGGCCGCGTGCTCCGACCACTGCTCCCGCGCCTGCGCAAGCGACTGCAAGACCGGCATGGTCGTGATCCCTGTGCCGCCGCCTTCGGCCATGAGCGTCGGCAACGACGGCAACGGGCTGAGGTTCGCGACCTCGTCCAAGCAGAGCAGCAGGGGCGGATCGAGTCGTGCGCCTGCGGAGCGTGCGGCGAGGCGGCGGGCTGCCTCGACTACGTCTTCGATGAGCGCTGCGACCAGCGGGGCGCTGTTGTTCGCCCCGGCCGCGGTCGCCAGCAGGTACAGGGTGCCCTTCTTCGCGAGGAAGTCTTCGGGGTTGAATACCTCGTCGGGGCCGGGGGTGACGGCATCGAGCACGCGGGGGTCGGCGAGGGCGGCGAGGGCGAGGGAGACGCCCTGCCAGATCGAATCCCTGGTACGCGGGTCCGCGTCGATCATCGCCTGCAACGCCTCCGCCCACCCGCCCGCGGCTTGCGGGTGGGTGGCGAGGATCGATACGGCGTCGCCGGCGGCTGCGGGGTCGAGCGTCCACCGGAACAGGTCGGCGGGCTGCCGCTGGTCGAGGGCGGCGGCGTGGAGCAGACATTGGAGCGCAACACGGGTTTTCGCTTCCCAGAAGTCTCCGCCCTCGACCCCGCCTTTCCCGAGCCCGGTGGCGGAGGCGAGCCCTGCGGCGCGAATCATCGCGGTGAGGGGATCGGTGCAGCCTCTGACGGGCGACCAGCGGAGCCCGGCGGGGATGCCGTCGGCGAGGTGCTGCGGATCGAACACCGCCACCGGCCCCACCTTCTCCCTGGCCCGGATCGTGGCGGTCACGTTGTCCGGACGAGTGGACGTGGTGACGACCGCGCCGGGGGCGGTGAGGATCGAGTTGATGACGATGTGCACGCCCTTCCCGGAGCGGGGCGGCCCGATCAGCAGGATCGAGTCTTCGACCGACGCCCACACCTCGACCCCGCGCGACACCCCGAGCCGGTACCCGACCTCTGAAGGCTCAGGGTTCTCGAGCGACGGGCGCAGGTTCCCCGCCCGAGCCAGGAGCGCGCGCGGAGATCCCGCTTTCGCGACTTCGGCGCGGGTGGCGATCCCGGCGATCCGGTACGGGTCCATCGCCTGCCGGCGGCCGTGCTGCCGGATCGCCGTCCACCCCCGCCAGGCCGCAGCCCCGGCGGTGAAGATCATGGTGCCGGCGATGACCCAGTACACGACCGGGTTCAGGCCCGGCGCGCCGAGTGCGGCGCCAGGGGCGCCGGGGTGCAGGAGCACCCCGGCCCCGGCGCCGAACCCGGTATCGGGTTGCGGGGTGCCGGTGAGGAACGCGGTGACACTGCCCGCAGCCCGGAGGATCACCGCGATGACGGCGAGGGTGGCGAGCCCTACGAGGGCGGCGTTGGTGAGTTCGTCGCCGAGGCTCCCCGTCGGGCGGATCGGGGAGGTCACTGCGGTGCCCCGATGCAGACGGTGGCAGAGATCCGGCCGAGGAGAATCACTTCATTGGTGGGCGCGTGGTCGAGGTAGCGGGAATCGATCAGGGCGCGGGCGATGCCGTCGGGCCCTGTCTCGGTGTGCGCGATGACGATCGCGACCGCGACATCCTCGCCCGGCACCATCCCCGACCCCGCGAACTGCACCAGACGCGGCACCACCGGCACCGGCACCGCGGCCACGGGCGGAACCTGTTGCACCGGCTGCGCCTCTGGTTGTGGGGTGCGGCGCGGGCGCGGGGTGTAGAAGTCGGTCATCGTGCGGCCGTCGGTTTCGATGACGTCGACGCGGATCGTGCAGTCGGTCTGCTCGCGGATCGCGTCCACGATCGCCGGGAACGATCCCCGCCGCCACGGCGGGGAGAACTCCGGCGGCAGAAACGGCGCCCCGTCGACCGTGACGGCCAGGGTGCCGTCCTCGGCGACGACGATGCGCACCATCACCACGGACGGATCAGCAGGGTTCGAGCGATCACGCTTCGACATACAGGGTCTCCTTCATAAGACGGGCAGGCAGAGATCGGCCCGAGGCAAGGGGTGCCATCGGGCCGGAAGACACACACCCAGGACGGCGCGACGTGGATGGCAGTGATGAGCGCCGGGGTTCAGAGCGCTGGCCGGCCCGCGCCGCGGCCTGGGTCTGGGGCGGTGCGGCGGGCGGCCGACTGATATGCCGGCGGGAGCTGGTACGCCGCTGGCGTCGGGTCGAGCATCGCTTCGACATCTCCGACGCTCGTGGTGACTTCTGCGAGGCCTTCGGCGAGGAGCCGGTGGCAGCCGGCTGAGTTCGCGGAGGTGATCGGCCCAGGGATCGCGCCGAGCTGGCGGCCGAGTTCGTAGGCGGCGACCGCGACCCGGAGGCTTCCCGACCGTGCCCCGGCTTCCGGGATCACCGTCGCGGCGGAGAGGGCAGCGAGCAGACGCGAACGTGCCTCGAACCGGCCCTTCGTCGGCGCATATCCTGGCGCGGCCTCGGAAAGGAGGAGGCCACCCTGATCGGTGATGCGGCGGAACAGGTCATCGTGCGCCTGCGGATACGGCCGATCCAGGCCACCCGCGAGCACCGCGATCGTAGATGCCGAACGCGCAGTGAGGGCGGCGCGGTGGGCTTCGGCGTCGATGCCGTAGGCGCCGCCCGAGACGAGGATGCGCGGCGACGCTGCGAGCTGCCACGCGAACTCACGAGTGACCTGCACCCCATAGCCGGTGGCGGCGCGGGCGCCGGTGATCGTCACCCGGGACGAGAGCGAGGCGGTGAGCAGTTCCGGGTTGCCCTTCGCCCACAGCGCCAGCGGTGCGGCGTGGCCGAGGTCTGCGAGGGCTGTGGGCCAGCCGGGGCGGTGCGGGGTGAGGATGCGCAGGCCGTGGCGCTCGGTCAGGCCGATCAGCTCATCGGTGAGCGCGTCCTTCTGCAACGAGGCGGCCTGCTGCCGCCACCTCACCCCGGCCACAGGGTCGACCTGTGACGGGATCGCTGCGCCTGGGTCGCGGATCAACGCGAGCGTCTCCGTGACGCCGATGGCCTGCACGAGCTGCCCGGTGACCGGATCACCGGGCTCGGTGAGCACGGCGAGCGTGATCCGCGCGATCGTGTCTGCCGTGTACTCGCTCATTACCGCCTCCTGCACCGCCGTCACTGTCAGAGGACAGGTGCGCCAGGCGGACACGCGAAAAGGGCGGGGCGCAGACCCTGGGGAATGGTCTGCGCCCCGCCCAGCATGGGGGTGCTGGGGTTACTGGTTCATGAGGTCTTCGATACCGGTGTCCTCCTCTCCGCTGTCTCCGCCTCGCTCCCGGTGGAGCGCGAGCCTGCGCCCGAACCACAGCGTCACTCCGGCCGCGAGGAGCGCGACCAGGCCGCCGGCGGCGATCAGCCACGGGAACCCGCCCCCAGTCGTAGCCAGCTCGGACGGCGTCTCCGGAAGCTCCGGCTGCTCCGGCGTCGGCGGCACCTCTTGCGGCGTCTCGGTCACGACCGTCGTCTCGCCCGGTGCACCGCATTTCCCTTCCGCGATGACCTTGCCCGTGGCGTCGTAGAGGGTTTCGACCCAGTAGACGTGCCCGGCACGGTCGACGCTCGTCTTCCCGGAGCGGTAGATGCCAGCCTGGGTGACGGCGATCTTCTCGGAGGTGAAGAACGGCACCTCGCAGACCGGCTCGGCGTCGGGGTCGTGGGGGCCGTAGGCGCGGAACACGAGGTACGCGCCGTCGGGGATCTTCGTCCCCTGCACGAGTGCGGTATCGTCGAACTCCTCACCGACCCCCGCGACGGGGGTGGCCTGCGTGATGACCGACACCGGCTGCTCGTCATCGGGAACGTAGAACCGCTCCCAGATATCCGTCGGCGAGCTCGTGAAGGGCTGCACGCGGTCGTCGCCCGCGAACCGCGTGACGATGACGTAGTAGCCGGCCTCGGTCGGCTGGATGCGGTCCTCATTGGTGTAGCCGATGTCGTAGACCCCGTTCTTCGCGGGCGTCGTGATCCGCGTGAGCACCGGGGCATCCGACAGATCGAGATCGTCGGTGAGCTCCGCATCGGTCTGGAAGGGGCCGTAGACGGTGTGCTCGATCTCCTGCTCGTCGGGCCCCCAGTAGCCGTCACCTGTGAACTCGGGGTGATTCTCCGGGAACCCAGAGACGGTGATCCGGTCGAACGCGCGCCCGTTCTTGTGGACGTTGTATTCGCGGACTTCCGAGGTGATCGTGAGCGGCCACCTGACGGAGTGCGATTCGATGTTGATGCCGTACTCGTCCTGCCAATCGGCGGCGATGTACGGGCGCACCCACTCCGGCTGCGACGCCTTCTTCACCTGCCACACCCAGGCCACGAACCCCGCATCCGGCAACTCCACCTCGGGCGACTCGTACTCACCGGGCCCGGGCGCGGTTACCGTGACGGTGCCGATCGGCACCGCACCCGCCGGCGCCTCCGCACCCTGCACCGGCGGGAGGGTTCCGGGTGCCTGGTAGGCGGTGCCCTCGAAGACGACCGGGATCGGCTCGCCGTTGTGCTTCAGCCAGGCGCCATTGGTCGAGGAGACCGTGATCGTATCCGTCACCCGGTCGCCGGGCTTCACGAGCTTGCCGTTCGCCTTCGATACCGCCTCCGGCTGGAACGGCGTGACCGAGGTCTCGGCCACCCGCCCGAACCGATCCGTGAAGGAATCGGTGAGGTACTTCGCGTTCGCACCCTGCTTGGTCTTGTCGATCCTCCACACCCACGTGTAGAACCCCGACTCCGGGGCCGTGAGCGTGCCCGGCGACACGTAGTTCCCGGGGTGCGTGAGCGTCAGCGACTCGGTCCCGAGCACGGGCGCGCCCTCTGGCGGTGCGTTCGCTTCGACCGGCTGCGCGTCGAACGGCCCGTAGAGGGTCCCTTCGGCGAGCACCGGCACCGGGATACCGTTCACCTTGATCCAGGAGTGCTTCGTCACCGTGACGTTCAGCTTGTCGGAGAATACGTCGCCTGCCTGCACGAACTTCGCATCCACGACCGTCTCGATCACCGGCCGGAAGTCCAACGGAATCACCGCTGACTGCGCAGAGGCGAACAGCGGCTCGAACGAGGCCGCGCCGAGGATGCGTTGCTCGCCCGGAGTGTAGAACAGGTCCACGCCAGCCCCGTACCCAAGCGACGGAGCCTTGAGGCTCGCGGTGATCTGATAGTCCGGTGCGCCCTCGGGTGGGATACCGACGATCTCATGTGTCCCGACACCGAGTGTCGCGGAGGTGCTGCCGTTCGTGAAGTTGGCGTTGGTGAGCGTAACGGTGCCGGTTGCGCTCGTGGGGTTCGCCTGGACTTTGAGCTGCCCCTGGTACTGGTCGGTCATCGTGATCGACATCGACACCGACGGGTTCGCGACGGCGTTCGCCGCCGACTCGCTCCGCATCGTGGTGAGGTGCGACAGGATCGTGGCCTGCATGTTCCCGGGTGCCCGGGTGACGAACTGCCCGTCTCCGCCGCGTGCGGAGTAGTTGCCGCGGTCGGCGATATCCCAGACGTATAGCTGGACGGCGGAGGTGATGTTTGGATCGTTGCTCTCACCCCACCGCCCGAGTACGTAGTTCAGGCGGGCGAGCTCGGTCGCGCTGAGGCTGTCGAGCGTGGTCTTCAGCTCCGGGTGTTGCGTGTTGCCCCACGGGGCGAGCGCGTCGAGATCCATGCAGTACGCCTGACGGCCATGCGACGAGAAGGAACCGAGCCAGAGATCCTGATTGCCATACCCGACGCCCAGGGTCGCGGCCTGCGCCGGGGCTGCCGGGAAGAACAGGCTGCCAAGTAACATCAGCAGGATTGTGAGGGTCGTCGCAACGCTTGAGACAACGCGGCCGGGCAGCGGTGATTTGTCGGGTGGTACGAGAATGTGAGCAGACAAGTGGGATCTCCTTATTGATTGTGTCCGCCGTCGTCAGAACGGCAACAGCTACTAGTCAGGTGCGCACACTGCACCGGTAGGACTTGGACGAGCACTACATAGGTCTCTCCGGTTGCTCAGTGCAGCGCGACGGGGCTGCCGGGAATGCCGCGCCATAGTAGAAGTACCCCGCTTCATGGAATCTCGTGTCAAAGCAGGTCGCTGCCCGGCTCCGGCAGCGGGTGCCGTCGACGATCGCAACGAGGTCGAAGCCCTCGGTTCCGTACTCGGTGGTGATCCGAAGGCTGCCGTTCGGGTCGATCCGCGCGGCTGCGCCATACTGTACGGTGCCAGGACGAAGCAGATTGGTGAGTACTCGGTGCTGGTCGGTGCGGAGGGCGCTGCGCAGCGATGCGACCGAGGATTGGGGTTCGGTGAGTAACCAAATGCCCGAGGGCTTGCGCTACCCGGCGCCTTGACGCGATCTATCCACTCGATTCTGAACTGACCGCATTACCCAGACCAGAGCGTCGAGTGCTTGGAACGTGTTCCCGAAGAGCATCAGCGCTGCAACGTCGGGATCTTCATCATCAAGGCTCGAGAAGGAGACGCCATCGGCGGTACTGCTTTCGACGGCACATTCAGTATCGACGCCTCTGCTATCACGAGGGAGTCCATCCCGGTCTGGGGGAGGGGATGTGGCTACGGCAATCGCTGTCGACAGGTCCTGCGTGCTGTTCATCAAGTCCACCGCCTATGGCCGAGAAGACTCGCTCACGCACATCGGACCCTTATCGACCGAATGCACGCCCACGAGTGGGAACGTGCCAAGCTCACCGACCGAGGCGCCAAGCTGCTCGTGCCGACCGTACTCATCATCGCCGCTTCTCCGTGGGCGCCTGTGAACACCGTCTCCGCCACCGTGAAGGGCGCGATCGGCTCCGCCTCCAAGCACTGAAATGTGCCCAAGCTCCGTCAGGAGTTCGAAGAGCTGGGTACGATCCGCACCGTGGCCCTCAACGGTAAAGGCGCACTTACCCGCAACTAACCCCAAGTCGTCGAAGTCGTGAGCTTCGAATGCGCCGAACGCGAGGTGATCGGCTTCGCCAACGCACTCGAATCATCCAGCATGCACCCGCCGTCGTGACCGTGCCCGATGCGGCGACCAGGCGAGATGCTTAGTAGGATGAGCCGTAGCGCGGAATCACCGGCACCGCCTCCTGCCAGAGGATCCGAATCAGTATTGTCCGCTGGGTTGATCCCGGTAAGGACCGACTCGCCACCGAGTAGCTTGCCGAGCAGGGTATGATCATCGTCGTGATCGAAGCCGATTGGGAACTCCCCAATCTCATCGAGGTTCGCGACGAGTTGCGTGCGCGGGATTGGCTGAGACGATCCAAATGCTGCAGGAGACGGGATCTCTCGATCATGCTCACCGGTGGCCACGATTGCACTGCACAGGCTCTGGCGGCCGACTCCGGCATCTTGAGTATGCACGCCGGGCGGTCCCCGCAGACAAGGCCATGCCATCAGCGCCCTCGTCGCCGCTGATCCCACGGTGATAGTCGGCGATGGTTTTTACGACGTCCCGGCGCTCGCTCCGGTGACCGTCGCGATGAGCGTCAAGGTTCCGCGGCTGCCATTGAGTCTGCTGGCGTTGCCAATAGCCGTCACGATTCAGTCTTCATTCCGCAGAACCTTGTGCCAGCTCAGCGGGGCCGGCGCATCGCTATCCGGAATATAGCCCTAGCCCTCTACATCGTGATTGTCCCCTCGTGCTGTTCTGTGCACTCGGGTAACCCGGAGTCGTGCACGTTCTCAAACTCGCGTAGCGCTCGTGATCCTCAACGGCGTCCCTGCCCCATACCAGTGGGTGCGGCAGGATCAGCCCTGGCATGCGGAGCCGCGCCGACACTGGCAAAAGCGCCGACGTACGCCCACACGCAGTAGCATCCCCTGGCTGACCTCAGGTTCCGATGCTAAATTGTTACATGACAATGGAGGTTATGGAGTGATGAGTGCACGCGTTGCATCGCGACGACCGCTATCGCGGCGTGCGATCCTGACCCTCGTCTGGGTCGGCGCCTTCGTCATCCTCGGTCTCGTCGGACTGCGCGCGCACAGCGCCGAACTCAGCAGCGTGCCGGTAATCGCCGAGGCCTCGGCGAGCACCAGTGCGACCACCCCCTCAACAGCCTCGACCGCCACGCTCGTCGAGGGGGGCGAGCACGCCGCCCACGGCAGCGTGCAGAGCTGGCACCTCGATCTCATCGCGATCTGCATGCTCACCATGCTCGCCACTCTGATGCTGGTCGTGCTCTTCACCCGGCGACCGTGGCTACAGCTGCGGCTCGGCAGGATCCGCGAATGGGCGGTCGCCCTGCCGCGCGCACCCGCCCGCCCGCAGCCATTGCTGCTCCTTCACTCGATCTCGCGAACCTGATCTCCACCGGGAAACCCGTGCACGGGGATAGCCCGCGAAGCTCCGTGTGCCTCCAACCGGCACCACGTTCCCTCTGAGAGCTTCGCCGGCCCCTGCAAAAGCGCTGACATCGGCACGCCTTCCGGCATTGCGCACTCTCGAACATCACTCGGGCGCACGAGCGCCCCCGATCAGGAGCCAGCAGTTTGAACTCCACAGATTCACCGATCAAAGCTAAACACTTCCTCTTCGTCTTCGGCACCGTGCTCCTGAGCATCTGTTTCGCCGTCGTCTCGTTCTTCGTCCTCGGAGTCGTCTTTTGAGGCGGCGTCGGCACGCCGAGGAATCGGCGGGGCCGAGGCGGAGCACCTGGATCGAACCCNGAACATCACTCGGGCGCACGAGCGCCCCCGATCAGGAGCCAGCAGTTTGAACTCCACAGATTCACCGATCAAAGCTAAACACTTCCTCTTCGTCTTCGGCACCGTGCTCCTGAGCATCTGTTTCGCCGTCGTCTCGTTCTTCGTCCTCGGAGTCGTCTTTTGAGGCGGCGTCGGCACGCCGAGGAATCGGCGGGGCCGAGGCGGAGCACCTGGATCGAACCCACTGATACAGACGAACGCTCGACCGACGACTCGGCTCGGCCCCGCCGATCCAAGCATGCAGCCGCAGCACCGTCCACGGTGCCATACACCGATCTCCCGGCGCAGCCCGTCAGCGAGCGGCCTGCCGCCGAGGAGACGCCGACCGGGGGCGGAACGGAACCCGAGACCGGCACGGCACGGCGACGCTCACAACTGCGCAGCTTCGTCGCTGGCAGTACGGCGCTCGCGAGCGTCACCGTACTCGTGGCGGGTACCGTCTTCCCTGCGACCAGCGCCGCGACCGCCGATACCCCCGTCTTCGCGAGCCGACAGCAGGCCTTCGTCACGGGAGGCACAACCGACACTCCGACGCTGCTCGACGAGCTCTCGGTCTCCCCGACTGCGATCGCGCCCGAGATCGGGCTGAGCGGTGGGGCAGTGACCGTCAGCGGCCTCACCGACACCACATTGCAGTACCCCTTCGCCCAAGAGGTGCCGCTCACCGATGGCTTCGGATACCGCTCCGCACCAGTCGCAGGCTTCCACGACGCACAAGACATGGCCGCTGCCGGCGGCACTCCGATCCGCATCGTCGGTGACGGCGTGATCACTGAGGCTGGCTGGGCCTCCGACGGCTGCGGCTTCTCGCTGAAAGTCCAGCACCAGGTTGCCGGTCAAGAGGTCATCAGCCGGTACTGCCATATGCAGGAGAACTCCCACTCCTGGCAGGTTGGCCAAACCGTTCAGGGAGACGACCAAGCCGGACTCGTCGGAACCACCGGGATGTCCTTCGGCAACCACCTGCACCTGGTGGTGCGCGTCGAAGATGAGCCCGTCGACCCGCTGCCGTTCATCGCCGCGAACTCGAAGTAGCCCCCTCCCCGGAGAGCACTCGCCAGCGTCAGTAAGGACAACCCCCGACCGTGTACCCCGCGATGGCCAGCCTCGAGCTCGGCGACCTCTTCCAGTTCGATTTGCGCAGCATGTCGCCGCTCGCCTGGCTCGCCGTCGTCTGCCTCTCCATCTACCTGACCGGGGCGATCTCCCTCTGGGTACGGGGAAAACGATGGGGCGTCGGTTCGACGCTGCTGTTCACCGTCGGCTGCCTCCTCTGGTTCGCGGCCACCGGACTGCGCGCGAACGCCTACGCCGAGGAACTCGTCTCGGTGCTGCTCTTCCAGCAGATCACGCTCATGGTCGTCGCACCCCCGTTCCTGCTCATGGGCTCTCCCGGCCGTCTGCTCCTGCGCGCGACGCCGCGCCGGGGACTCGGGCGGCCGGTGATGCGCGCCGCGCTCAGCGCCTACCGCTCGCGCACCGCCCAGGTGCTCCTGCACCCGGCCACCGTGATCGTCATCGCCGTCGTCGCCTTCCCCACCCTGTACTTCACCGACACCCTGAGCTGGTTCCTCGAGCTCCCGTCCGGGCATCTCATCCTGCTCACCCTGTTCCTCGCCTTCGGCATGATCGGTGGCGCTCCGCTGTGGTCACTCGACCCGTTGCCGCGCGCCCCATCGTTCGTGGTACGCATCGTCGACGTGCTCCTCGAGATCCAGATCCACGCGATCTTCGGGCTCGTGCTGCTGCGCAGCACCGAGCCCATGTTCCGCTGGTACGCCACCGACCCCGAAGCGTGGGGGATCAGCCGCGCTCTCGACCAGGCCATCGCTGGCGGCCTGATCTGGTCATACGGCGAGCTGCCGCTGATCATCGTGCTCATCGTCACCATTTCCAAGTGGCGCACGAGCGATCTGCGGCAAGCGAAACGTCGAGAAGCTCAAGAGGACGCGGAACTCGACGCCTACAACGCCTACCTCGCCGCGAAGTTCGGAAAGGAGCAGTGATGGCGACGATCCTGATCTTCGCGCTCACCGCGATGCTCGGCGTGCTGGCCATCTTCCAGATCGCCCTGGCTGCCGGTGCACCGCTCGGCAAGTACGCGTGGGGCGGGGAACACATCACGCTCCCGATCAACCTCCGCCTCGGCGCGATCTCCGCTGTGCTCCGCTACGCCTTCATCGCTTTCATCGCCCTCGATCGCAGCGGCACCATCGCTGTGCTGCCCGGGGAGTTCAGCTTCTGGGTGATGTGGCTCATCGTCGCTCACCTCGGGTTCAGTGTGATCCTCAGCCTGCTCTCCAAGAGCAAAGACGAGAAGATGACGCTCGCTCCCTACACCTTCGTGATGGGCCTGCTCAGCCTGCTCATCGCTCTTCAATAGGGTGCAGTATGCCGTGCGCGTCAGTCCACTCCCATGATCGCCTTGAACCCGCTCGGTATAATCGGGGTGTGTCCTCAGTTCCCCGCAGTGCCCGCATCACGCGGCGACGATTCACGATGAGAGCCGCGACGCTGCTCCTCGCCGCAATCGTCACCGTCGTGGGCTTGTGGGGCGTCTCCCACGCCGATGATGTCGGCTTCTCCGCGCCGGCGGCCGCCTCGAACACGGTCGCAGCCACCTCCTTCGACGCCGCAGTGGGACACTTCGCCGACACCGTGGGGGAGACCACCGCCAGCGACGACATCCTGATCGGTGTTGTCACCTGCCTGCTCGGGATACTCTGCGGCTTTGCCTTGGCGATCCTGATCGTCTTCGCGCTCCGCTGCAGGCAGATGCGGTTCCAACGCCAGCGCCCCCAGATCGCTCCGATCGCCGCAACTGCAGCGTTCAATCATCGCGGCAGGCATCGCTTCGGCCTGCACGACCTCAGCCTCCTGCGCATTTAAGCGCCCCTCACGCTGCCCCCTGAGGCAGGAACGGGCCGGCACGTCCGCCATGCCCGCGACCACGCGTTGAGGAATGAGGAGAACCAGGAACTTGAGGACGTCCAAACCGACGTACCTGCTGCTGACCGCACTCGTAGCGACCGCCGCAATCAGCATTGGGCTGATCGGCTGCACAGCCGCCGCGCCGATGTCGGAACAGTACCAGCAGGGCAGTGAACGAAGCGGCACTTCTGATGGCCGCATCGTCGAGATTCCGGTCGACGAGCGTGGCGCCGCCGTGAGCTTCAGCGGCACCACCGAATACGGCGACCCGGTTTCCAGCGACGACTACGCCGGAGAGGTGTACGTCGTGAACTTCTGGTACGCCGCCTGCGGCCCCTGCATCATCGAGGCCCCCATGCTCGAGGAGGTCTGGCTGAACTACCAGGATGAGGGCGTCGGGTTCCTCGGTGTGAACATCTACGACCAGCCCGCAACCGCCGTCGCCTTCGCCGAAGAGAACGGCATCACCTACCCGAGCATCATCGATGTGAACGACGGCCGCGTCAAGCAGGCCTTCGCCGGCGTCACCCCGATCCAGGCCACGCCCACCACGCTCGTGCTCGACCGCGAGGGGCGCGTCGCGGCCCGCATCATCGGGCAACTCGAGTCCGCCTCCATCCTCGACACGCTCGTCGCCGACGCACTCGCGGAGACGCCATGAACCCGAGCGATCTCGTTTTCGACGGCGCACTCTGGGCGGGTGTGCTCATCGCCGCACTCGCCGGCTTCGTCTCCTTCGCCTCCCCCTGCGTGCTTCCGCTCGTACCCGGTTACTTCGGCTACCTTGGCTCCGCCGTCGCCCCCGTCGAGCCGAGCTTTGCACCTGCCCGCGGCACCACCGCACAGCGCCGCCGCCTGCTCCTGGGTGTTCTCCTGTTCATCGCCGGATTCTCCATCGTGTTCGTCACTGTCACCGTGCTCGGAGGTGTCTTCGGCCAGGTCTTCCTCGCCTATGCCGACATCGCCACCCGTATCCTCGGCGTCGTCGTGATCGTCATGGGGCTCGCCTTCGTCGGGGTCTTCCGCAAGATGCAGCGCACTGTCCGACCCCGCTTCCGCTCACGCCTGGGCCTCGCCGGGGCGCCACTGCTCGGTCTCGCCCTCGGTATCGGCTGGACACCGTGCATCGGGCCCACCCTCGCCGCGATCATCTCCGTGTCGTGGAACCTCGGCGACCCCGTCCGTGCGGGGCTGCTCGGCGTCGCCTACTCGCTCGGCCTCGGTATCCCGTTCCTGCTGCTCGCCCTCGGGCTCGGCTGGGCCACCCGCTCGATGTCGTTCCTGCGGCGTCACATCCGCGCCATCAACATCGCCGGCGGAGTTGTCCTCGTCGTGCTCGGCCTGCTCATGGTAAGCGGGCTCTGGACGCGCCTCATGTCCTCCCTGCAGGGGGTGATGGCGAATGTCCAGCTCCCGCTCTGAGAACGATACCCTCCCCGCACGCCCAAGCGATCACGTCGACTCCACCGAACGCGGCAGCGGCGACGTCGGCCTCGGGTGGCAGGGCTGGCTCCGATGGGGGTGGCGGCAGCTCACGAGCATGCGCACCGCGCTCATCCTGCTCCTGCTCATGGCGATTGCCGCGATCCCCGGCTCGCTCTTCCCACAGCGCCAAGCCGACCCCAACGGCGTCGTGAAGTACTTCGACGACAACCCCGAGCTCGCCCCCACCATCGACAAACTGCAGCTGTTCGACGTCTACAGCTCGGCCTGGTTCTCGGCCATCTACCTGCTGCTGTTCGTCTCCCTCATCGGCTGCATCATCCCGCGGATCAAGCATCATGCGAAAGCGCTCCGCGCGCCGGCGCCGAAGACCCCGGCCCGGCTGCAGCGCATGGTCGGCTATTCCTCCAACGATCTGCAACTCGTCGATGATCGCACCTCCGAAGCCGACGTCGCCCAGGCCATCGCGATCGCCGAGAGCGAGCTGCGACGCCGCGGATACCGCACCGCCCGCTACGACAGCGCGACTTCCTGGTCGGTATCCGCCGAACGCGGTTACCTGCGCGAAACCGGCAACCTCGTCTTCCACTCGGCACTCGTCGGGATCCTCGTGACCGTGCTGCTGAGCACCGGCCTCAACTACACCGGCGATCGCGTCATCGTCCAAGGCACCACCTTCGTGAACAGCGAGAGCGCCTACTCCTCGTTCTCGCCAGGACGGTACTTCGACCGAAGCTCACTCACCCCCTACGCACTGAGCCTCGACAGCTTCGACGTCGAGTACGTCGACCCTGGGAAGCCCGGTGCGGGGCAGGCAGGCAACTTCGCTGCCCACCTCTCCATCCGAGAGGCCGGGGACGACGACACCCGTGCCGAGACCGTGCGGGTGAACGCACCGATCGAGGTGAACGGCGACCGCATCTACCTCCTCGGTAACGGCTACGCGCCGATGATCACGATCCGCAACGCCGCCGGAGACGTCGTCTACCAGGAACCCCAGCCCTTCCTCCCGCAGGATTCCGCGATGACCTCGCTCGGCGTGATCAAAGTCCCCGACGGTCTGCCTGAGCAGGTCGGGCTCATCGGCTTCCTGTACCCGACGCAGAGCACCTTGGACACCGGCGCCTACTACTCGGTGTTCCCCGACCTCTACAACCCGATGATGACGTTCAACGTGTTCACAGGAGACCTCGGCATTGACGACGGCACTCCGCGCTCGGTGTACCAGCTCGACACCCAATCGATGACCCAGATCACCGGCGGCGACACCGGTATCGACTCGATCGAGCTCACCCCCGGCGACACCGCCGACCTCCCGAACGGGATGGGAACTATCACCTTCGAGGATCTCACCGTCACCGAGGGCGCCGAAGAGTCGATCAAGCGCTTCGTCTCGCTGCAGATCCAGCGCGACACCGGCGCCACCTGGGTGCTTGTCTTCTCCATCCTCGCCACGGTCGGCCTCATCACCGGCCTCCTCGTGCCGCGCCGTCGGCTCTGGGTGAAAGCCACCCTCACCCGACCAGTCGTCGGCGGCCGCAAGGTCAAGATCGAGTACGCCGGCCTCGCCCGCGGTGAGGATCCAGGCCTCGAGCGCGCCGTCGAACAGTTCCGCACCAGCCACCTCTCGGCCATCGCCGAGCAACTACCGTCACCGCTTTTCAAGAAGGGAACCCCATGAACTGGCCCCCGCACACCGTGCAGAAACCGAACAAGAAGCTGAGCACCTCGCAGAAGGCGGCACTCATCGCCATTCCCGCCGTGCTGCTCATCGCGCTCATCCTGATCCTCATCTCGGTGCTCAACCGGCCCGAAGTCCAGGCGCCCGGCGAGGCGTCGAACAGCGGCGGAACGGGCGGCGGAACCCCCACGCAGAGCGAAGTGCCGCTCGTGCAGGAGAACTCGCACGTCCTCGACGACGCCGGCGAGGGTGCACCCGTGCTCGTCGAGTTCCTCGACTTCGAATGCGAGGCCTGCGGCGCCGTCTACCCGGTGATCGAGGAGATCCGCAAACAGTACGACGGGCAGATCACCTATGTCGCCCGCTACTTCATCACCAACCACACGAACTCCATGAACGCCGCCATCGCGGTCGAGGCCGCGTCGCAGCAGGGCAAGTTCGAGGAGATGTACCAGAAGCTCTTCGAGTCGCAGTCCGAATGGGCGGAGCAGCAAGACTCGCAGGCCGACAAGATCCGCGGCTACGCCGAGGAGCTCGGACTCGACATGGACGCCTTCGATGCGGCCGTCGCCGACCCTGCAACCCAAGCGAGGGTCGAAGAAGACCACAACGCCGGCATGTCGCTCGGCGTGCGCGGCACCCCGACGTTCTTCCTGAACGGTGAGCTGCTGCAACCCCAGACCGTCACCGACATCACCGACGCCCTCGACGCGGCGATCGCGGAGAGCAAGGAGTAGCCATGGATCTGCAACTGCAGGCCGCGCTCGACGAGTTCTCCGTGCTCGCCGTCTGGTCAGCGATCACGATCTACGTCCTTGCGTTCCTCGCCTTCGCCTACGACCTCTCGCAGCGCGCCTCGGCCGCACCCATCAAACAGCGGGAGGCCGCGCTCGTCGGCGCGGCCGGAGGCCCCGCAGCCTCCCCGCAGAACGGGGGAGGGGAGGGGAGCCTCCGCGTGCCCGGTGCCGAACGGTCACGGCGCTACTTCGCGCGCCTCGGTATCGCGTTCACCGCCCTCGGCTTCGCGCTCCATCTCGCCGCCACGGTCACGCGCGGGATCGCGGCCGAACGGGTGCCGTGGGCGAATATGTACGAGTTCGCCCTCATCGGCACCCTGCTGATCGTCGCCGTCTACCTCGCCGCCTTGCGCTGGTACGACCTCCGGTTCCTCGGCGTCTTCATCGTCGGCATGGTGGTGTTCTTCCTCGGTGGATCGACGATCTCCTTCTACGTCGAAGTGACCCCGCTGATGGATCCGCTCAAGAGCATCTGGCTCATCATCCACGTCTTCGTCGCCTCGCTCGCCACCGCGCTGCTCGCGATCGCGGCGGGCCTATCGACGATGCAGCTGCTGCAGGCACGCCGCGAGCGGATCAAGGCCACCGGGGGCGAAGAGGTTGCCCCGGATCGCGGCTACCTGCGCACGCTCCCGAAGGCCGAGGTGCTCGAGACGCTCGCCTACCGCTTCGCGATTCTCGGCTTCATCTTCTGGACGTTCACGCTCATCGCCGGAGCGATCTGGGCGAACGAATCCTGGGGCCGCTATTGGGGCTTCGACGTCAAGGAGGTGTGGACGTTCGTGATCTGGGTGATCTACGCCGGGTACATCCACGCCCGCGCCACCCGCGGCTGGCGCGGCACGAAGTCGGCGTGGCTGTCGCTCATCGGCTTCGCCACGGTGATCTTCAACTTCACCATCGTCAACCTCTACTTCCAGGGCCTGCACGCCTACTCCGGCGTCAGCTGAGCCGCCCCCGACCACACCCGCGATTCGAGCACCAGGAAGGAGGCCGCTGTGACGACCACGGACACGCTCCCGCTGCGCGACGACCCCGACGTGCCCCGCACGGCACTCGGGCGCGGTGCGCGCGAGCAGCGCACCACCACCACGGTGCGTCGCCTGCCGTGGGGCGCGGCGATCCCGATCGCCGCCGTCTCGGGCCTGCTGCTCGACGCCGCGTTCCCGAGCCTCGGCTGGTGGCCGCTCGCCTTCCTCAGCATCGCCGGCGGGCTCTGGACGCTCATGGGCCGCAGCATCGGGGGAGCGTTTCTCGTGGGTCTCGCCTACGGCGCCGCGTTCTACTTCACGCACCTCATGTGGGTCGTGCAGTTCCTCGGCCCGATCCCGTGGGTCGCGCTCGCCGGGGTCGAATCGCTGCTCTTCGCGCTCGGCGCGATCCCGATCGCCCTCGCCTACCGCTGGGGCGCTCTCCTCGAACGCCGCGCCACCCGCCGATTCCTACTCCCGGTGCTCATCGCGGTGCTGTGGGCCGCACGCGAGCTCCTCCTCGGAACCTGGCCCTACAGCGGGTTCCCGTGGGGCAGAATCGGCATGTCCCAGGCTGGTGGCCCCTTCGCCGAAGCCGCTTCCTGGGTCGGCGTCGCCGGCCTCACCCTGCTCATCGTCTGGCTCTGCGCGTGCGTCGTCGACTGGGCCGCCCGGCCCGCACCCCGGAGACGCGCCGAGCTGCTGCCCGCAGCGGTGATCCTCGCCCTGCTGCTCGTGCCGGCGTTCCCCACGACTGCAGCGGGCAGCCTCCGCGTCGGTTGGGTGCAGGGTGATGGGCCTGCCGGCTACTTCGACACGCGCAGCCCCGGCGATGTGCTCGCCGCCCAGCGGCAAGCGAGCGACGCACTCCTCGGTGAACCGATGGATCTGCTCGTGTGGCCCGAGGGTGGGGTCGATTCCGATCCACTGAACACCCCGGCCACCGCCCGCATCCTCGACGAGCTCGTCGCAAACGCCGAGGCCCCGCTCCTCATGAATGCGGCCACCGCGCGAGGCGAGGACACCTACAACACGTCGATGCTCTGGGAGGCCGGCAGCGCCGAGCAGATGCATGACAAGGTGAACCCGGTGCCCTTTGGCGAATATGTGCCCGACCGGTGGTTCTACGAACGCATCGTCCCCGACCTGGTCGGCCTCATCCAGCGCGAGTACACGCCGGGTACGAACCCGCCGCTCGTCTCCGTCGACGGCATCCAAGTCGGGCTCGCAATCTGCTTCGATGTCATCTACGACTCGGTGATCTGGGACGGGGTGCGAGGCGGTGCGCAGTTCTACGCCTTCCAGACCAACAACGCCGACTTCCGGGGCACTGACGAGAACCTGCAGCAGCTCGAGTTCGCGCGTATGCGCGCCATCGAGACCGGACGTGCCGTCGTGAACGTATCGACCGTGGGCACCAGCCAGATCATCGCCCCCGACGGCACCATCATCGACGGCGCACCCGCCGATTCTCCGGCGGCCGCCGTCACCGCCGTACCACTGCGCACCGGGCTCACCCCGGCCGTGCTCGTCGGCCCGACCCTCACCCTCATCATCCCCATCGCCGCGCTCGGCGGGCTCCTCGCACTGGGCCTGCTCGAGCGACGGAGCCGCACGACCTCCCTCCCGCCCGCGCCTGCCTCCGCAAAGGGCGGCGCAGCAGCCGAACTCCCGCCGAAAGCATCATGACCTACGAACTCCCGCACGACCCGCCCGCCGATGAGCGCACCGGCCCGTCGGCGCAGCCCCGAAGCCGCCGTCCCTCCCGCCGACTGCTGTTCGTCTACAGCTGCGCCATCGCCGCCCTCACGATCGCTGTCGACGTGATCAGCAAACAACTCGCCTTGCACTTCCTCGACACGGAGAACCGCATCCCCGTGCTCGGCGACCTCTTCGGGCTGCAGCTCGCCTTCAACACCGGGGCCGCGTTCTCGATCGGTGCCCAGCTCACCCCCTTCATCACGCTGCTCGGCATCGTCGCCTCCGTGCTCCTTATCCGGGCCGCCCTCCGCACGAAGTACCGCATCTACGCCGCCTCGATCGGGCTGATCCTTGGCGGTGCCCTCGGCAACCTCGCCGATCGCATCTTCGCCCCGCCAGGATTCGGCAGCGGTGCGGTCACCGATTTCCTCGCCTACGGTCACCTGTTCATCGGCAACCTCGCCGACGTCGCGATCGGGGCCGGCGTCGTGCTCTATGCCCTCGGTGCTTGGCGCCTCCACGCAGCCTCCCGCGCTCGAGATACCGACGATTCGGTCGAGAGCGCCGAGGCCGAACTGCCGACCAGTAGTCCCGTAACCACCCGAGCAGAAACGACGGACTCATGAGTCAGAAACAGCAGCCCCCGTCCTACCAGCGCAACGCGCTGCTCCCGGGATTCATCGCACTCGCCCTACTCATCGTCGCGGTCGCCTTCATCGGCACCGACTGGTTCACCGTCTTCCGCTTCATCATCGCTATCCTCGCGCTCATCGTCGCCTGGTTCGCGGTGCAAGCCCGCCACTGGTGGTGGGTGCCAGTCTTCGTCGCGATCGCCGTGCTCTGGAACCCCGTCTATCCGTTCAACTTCAGCGGCATCTTCTGGATCCTCGCCCAGCCCATCGCCGGCAGCGTCTTCCTGATCGCCGGAGCACTCATCAAACGGCCTCGCGACTAGAGACCCAGGATCCGACCGTTCACACTCCGCAGACAGGAGGAGCAGACAGATGAATATCACCTCAAGCGTTCGGAGACGCCGGCTCGTCGGCGCTCTCGCGGCCGCCCTGGTCGGCCTCGCCCTCTTCCTCTCGGGAGGGGCGACGCCCGCCCACGGGGTCGAGCTGCCCACCTGGGACGACGTGCAGGCCGCGAAGCGGAACGAGGCGGCCGCCGCCGCGAAAGTCACGGAGATCGAAGGACTGCTCGAGCAGAGCCTGGCGGAGCTCGAGCTGCTCCGGGTCGCGACCGAACAAGCGAACGCGAGCTGGCAGGACGCCGAGACCGCAGCAGCCGACGCCGCGCTCCGCGCTGAGACGCTCCAAGCGAAGGCCGACAAGAGCCGTGAGGAAGCCAACGTCGCCGCAGACCAAGCGGGGGTCGTCGTCGGCCAGATGTATCGCTCCGGCGGTATCGACCGCAGTGCCGACATGTTCTTCGAGGCCGACGCAGCGACCACCGACGCCCTGCTGAACCGCCTCGCGATGATGGAGCAAGCCACCCGGCGCAACACCACCATCGCCGCGAGTGCTGAGCTCGCCCGCAACACGGCTTCCTCGCTGGGCGAGCAAGCCGACGCCGCGAGCACGGAGCGCGATCAGTTGCGAGCCGATGCCGAACAGCTGGCCCAGACCGCCGCTGAGAACCTCGACGCACAGCGCACTACGTTCCTCGCGCAAGAAGCGCAGCAGCGTGAGCTCGAGGCGCAGCTCGCCGCTCTGAAAGGCGCGACCACCGACACGGTCGCCGGTTACGAGGAACGCCTCCGCGCCGAAGAGGAGGAGCGCAGAAAGCAACAGAGCGGCGGAGGTGGCGGCGGTGGGGGTGGCGGCGGTACCCCCGGCGGTGCCGGCTGGTACCAGCCGGTGCCGATCTCCTGGATCTCCACCTACTTCCGGCAACCACCGAGTCACACCGGGCTCGATCTCCCAGCCGGCTGCGGCACCCCCATCGTCGCGCCCTCCTCCGGCACCGTCGCCGTCGCCGGTTGGGTCGACAACTTCGGCGGATACATGACCTACCTCAACCAGGACAACGGCTATCAGACCCGTTTCGCGCATCAGATCGGCACACCGCCGGTGGTCTCCGGCCAATGGGTGCCCGCCGGAGCTGTCATCGGCTACGTCGGCAACACCGGGATGAGCTTCGGCTGCCATGTCCACTACGAAGTGCTCTCCGGCGGCAACTTCATCGATCCGACCCCGTTCATCTAGCACGATGTCACCTCTAGACACCGCATCCGCTCAAGACCCGCCTCTGGCACGCCGACGCCCCATGCCGTGCCGCGCGCAGAGGCCGCAACCGGTGACGCCGCACTCGTGCCGGAGCCCACGACTCATCTACATGCAGGAAAGGGGACAAACATGAAGGCCGTTGGATATACCCACCCAGGCCCCCTCGACGAAGACGGGGCTCTCCGCGACGTCGAGCTGCCGATACCCGAAGCCGAGGAACACGATCTGCTGGTGCAGGTGCACGCTGTCTCCGTGAACCCGGTGGACTGTGCGATTCGCGCCACCGAGCAACCCCGCGCCGGGCAGCCTCGCGTTCTCGGCTACGACGCCGTTGGCACAATCGTCGGACTCGGCGCGTCCGTCGAGGACGAACCGCTGCTTGAACACTTCGCCGTTGGCGACCGCGTCTTCTACGCGGGAGCGATCGACCGGCCGGGCAGCAACGCCGAATACCAGATCGTCGATGCCCACCTCGCTGCTCACGCTCCGGCCTCGCTGAGCGACACGCACGCGGCGGCGCTGCCGCTGACAGCGCTCACCGCGTGGGAGCTGCTCTTTGACCGGCTCGAGGTGACGCGGCCCGTCCCGGGAGCCGCATCCGCAGTCGTCATCATCGGCGGGGGCGGGGGAGTCGGGTCGATGGCCATTCAGCTGCTGCGCGCCCTCACCAACGTCACCGTGATCGCCACCGCCAGCCGCCCAGTCACGAAGGCGTGGTGTGCGAACCTTGGCGCCCACCACGTCCTCGACCACCGCCGGCCGCTCACCCCACAGGTGGCCGAGCTCGGCCTCGGGGCGCCCGGCTTCGTGCTCTCCACCGCGGGATCCGAGGAGAGACAGGGCGACATCCTCGAACTGCTCGCCCCGCAGGGGCGCTTCGGGTACACCGATCACCCCGAGCTCGACGTGCAGCCGTTCCAGTCGAAGTGCATCTCACTGCACCCCGAAGACGTGTTCATGCGCTCTCGCTTGCAGACCCTCGACCTGGCCGAGCAGGGCGAGATCCTCCGACAGGTCGGCGAGCTCGTCGACGCCGGGAAGCTCCGCAGCACGCTGACCAGCACGCTCGGCGAGATCGACGCCGCGACCGTCGCCGAAGCCCATCGCCTCATCGAGAGCGGCACGGCGGTCGGGAAGATCACACTCGAAGGCTTCAGCTCCCTGCCGTAGCAGCGAGGCCGCCCAGCTGCGGGCGGCTCAGGAAAGGATGACCGGCATGATGCTTGCCGCCCTCACACTCCGTGTCGACTCCGGCATGCTGCGCACCCCTTGAGCGGCATGACGACACACACCGCCACCTCCGGGCAGGGCCCAGTCCACGGAGGACATGAGCGACCCCAGGAGCCGCCCCAATCGCAACCGGGCTGGTCGTTCCTGCGATCGCGCCGCTGGCTCGGGTACTACGTCCTCCTCGTCATCTTCTGCATCGTCTGCGTCTGGCTCGCTGACTGGCAGTTCGACCGGCGAGCCGATGCCCGAGCGGAGATCGCGCGCATTGAGCAGAACTACGACGCCGCAGCTATCCCGCTCGATGACGCTGTGCCCGACCCTGCTGGCTTCGACGAAGACACACTGAAATGGCAGACCGCCACCGTGCGCGGCGAGTACCTCGGCAACCCCTTCCTCGCCCGCAACCGACCCGGCCCCGAAGGGGTCGGCTCACATCTCCTCCAAGCTCTGCGCACCGATCAGGGGTTGATGTTCATCGTCGACCGCGGCTGGGTGCCGGTCAATGGCAACGAGGCGAATGCGGGCGACGCCTGGCTCGACAGCATTCCTGCAGCCCCAACCGGGCCGGTCGAGGTCGACGTGCGACTTCGGGCGAGTGAACCGCAGATCGCCGGGCGCCTCGCTCAGGGCAGCACGGTCGCCAGTATCAACTTGCCCGAGATCGCCCGGATCGGCGGTTTCGATGAGGCCTACACCGGGGCGTACGGCATGCTCATCGGGGAAACCCCCAAGGCCGAAACCGGGGTGCTCCCCGAGCCACCGGAGCGCGATGAAGGCCCGCACCTCTCTTACGCGCTGCAATGGTATGTGTTCATCCTCATCGCCGCCTTCGGCGTCGTCTACGCCGCCCGGCAGGAGCATCGCGGTCTGAATGCGGGCAGCGAAGCCGTGCTGCGGCAGCAGCGACGAGCCGCAGCGCGCAAGGCCCGGCGCGGCACGACCGACGCCGAAGAGGAAGACGCCTTCCTCGAGCAGTAGCGGTCGCCACCGGCCGCATGCGCCGGAGCGTCTTCCCGACCCGGGCCATCGAAAGGAGCAGGCGTGGAGATCGCCCTCTGGATCACGCAGCTGCTCATCATGTCCGCCCTGATCGCCGTCATCGGTGTCGCCGGCGCACCCCCGCGCGACAGCCGCGAGGATCCGACCGTTCGCGAGGAGCTCGACGACTTCGTCTACCGCTCGCGTCGGCTCGGCTCACGGCTCAAGCGCCGATGGCAGCAGCGCGGCAGGCGGAAGAAACGCCCTCCGCGTCGCTGATCTGTCGTCTTGCCGGGTCTTGCCTACACTGGACGATGCGGCTACACTAGTGAGTGCAAACCGGAGCATTCCAGCCCAGCGCTCGATAGCTCCGGCGGCCCCCGGTCTCTTGCTTCGGCTACCGGGGGTTGCTTTTTTCCACGGGCACGACCCGCAGCAGCGGCGCCAGCGGCACGGCATAGCCCGCGTCGCTCCCACGCTCAAGGTGGCTCTGCGCGAACGCCACGATGTCGGGCACCCACAGCAGCGGCTCCACTGACGGTGAGGTGAAGGTCACCTGCATCTGGCCGATCACCTGCGCCTGTCGCATCGTCTTGATCGTCCGCAGATCACGGGCCCGCTGTCCTTGGTGGCGTCGCTCCTCGGCCACGACGAGCGACGGCCGAGGCGTCAGCTGCCCCTCGTGCAGGTTCCCCAGCAGTGCCGTCAAGCATGCCTCGCGAGCGAGTTCATCGCCGCCAGGAGCATCTTCGATCGGCGACTGCACCGCCAACAGGAACGCTTCGTCCTCCTCGGCTGCGGCGAGGTAGCGGCAGAGCTCGTGGATCGTCTCCGCATCGCCCGCCGCGTGTGCCTCGCTCGTATGCCAGTAGCTTCCGCCGACGATCGACCCGAGATCGTCACGCACCGGCTGATGGAGTCGAACCGGCGACACATACGCGGTCGCGATGTAGAACGTGCGTGCACCGTGTGCGACGTCGGGGACGACGTAGCTCTCATCGACGAACGCCACATGCGCATCCGGTCGGAGACGACGGTAGGATTCGGAGAGCAGCCGACGCCGAGTCTCATCCGTGTGCGAAGCTGCCATTCCGCCATTCTCTCAAACCTCAGCCGGGCGGCGGGCGATGTCACCGCGGCGCGGCGTGCCGGTCAGCGTCGAACTCACTCATCCCCAGATCACCATCATGCGGTAGAGCATGACGGCGACGGCGAAGTTCACGACGACCAGCACGAGGTTCGCCGTGCGGCGACGGTCGACGAGCGCCCAGAACGCCGCACCGAACGGGATGAGTAGCGCGACGATGAGATACATCCAGAACTCGAGCGGATCCCCCACGACGGGATTGCCTGCGACAGGCTGCACGATGCCGACGACTACCTGCGCGATGAGCAGCACCCCGACAAGCAGGGTCGCGCCGAGGGTGTAGTCGTTGGGGCCTCGCTTGCGGGAGAACTCAAGGATGCAGACGAGCGCCGCGAGCAGGGCGAGGACGATCTGGGCAATGCCGAACCAGACGATCATGCGGCGAGAGCGGGGTCGACAGTCACGGCTCAAGGATATGCTGGCGCCGCTGCGCATTGCCCCCGGAGGAGCCAGGCGGCCCGCCGAACGACGAGAGCCGACCGATCAGAGCTTCCAGCGGCCCTTGCCCGACCAGCAGACTCCACACCACGGAGAGCACAATCGTGGCGAGCGTCATCGGGAGAAACGGGTCGAGATCGCGGAACGCATGCTCATGCGCGGAGCCGAGCAGGATCGTCGAGGCGAGGGCCCAGCCCACGATCTGCAGCACATAGGCCGTCAACGGCATCGACCCTACCGCCCGGAGCGGGAAGGTGAGCCACGGCAGCCGTCCGGCAGAGCACAGCAGCAGGCACACGCCGATCACCGCGATCGCGAAGCCGCCGCTCCCGATCGCCTCGAGCACGCCGCTCGAGTGCGGATCCGCCGTCCACCAGGCCTCAAGGAACGGTCGATCAGCCGACTCCTCCGACGACTCCGCGCCGGGGGAGAGACTGTATCCGGCTACCGCCAGCAACATGCCAAGGCCGAGTGCCGCCCACTGCACCCGCCGCGACCACATCCCCGCGCGCGCCAGACCGAGGCCCGCGAGGGTGAACGCGACCCACAGCGGAAACGGATAGTTCCATCCGATGTAGAGCCCGGTGAGCCAGCCTTCGTAGCTCTCCCACCACGGCGAGGCATTCGCCCACACCACCACGGGCGAAGCCACGAGCACGACGATCGCGGCTGCGAGGAACAGCCGTGAGGCGCGCTGCGCGAGCAGGGGGAGCGCCAGGACGAAGATGACCGCATAAGTCGGCAAGATGATCGCCGCCGGTACGTCGAGGCTGATGAGCAGCACGCCGATAAGCCAGATCAACAGCGCCCGGATCACCACCCGCAGCCTCGCCCGGCCGAGCCCGGCACCGCTCGGAGGCCTCGGGCCGCCCGTGGAGAGGCCGAGCGAGACGCCAGCGAGCGTGGCGAAGAGGATCGAGGAGCGACCGTTCACGATCGCCCCCCATGTCGACGGCTCCGTCCACGACAGCGAGCCGAGCCAGAGCAGATGCGCCGCCAACATGCCCAGCACCGCGAGCCCGCGAGCGAGGTCGACCCCCGCGACCCGGGCGGGGCCGTTCAGCCGCCGCCAGTTTCGTTCGATGCGGCGGCGCAGCGGAGTCGTGGGGGCGCTCGTCATGCTCCGCCGCCGATCCCGCGCCACTCGCTCATGGGTGCTTGACGCCCACCGGCTCGTCGTCGCTGATGTGCGCCGTCTCGATCTGGAAGGTCGAGTGGTTGACCGACACCTCGAAGTGCTCCGCTACGCACTCCTTCACCGCATGGAGCACTTCGGCAGCATGCCCGTCGGTGAAGCATTCATCCTCGACGACGACATGCGCGGTGATCGTCGGCAGACCGGTCGCGACCGTCGAAGCGTGCAGGTCGTGCACATCCTTGACGTGCTCGAGCTCGAGGATGTGCGCACGCACCTCGTCGAGATTGAGGCCCTTGGGGGTGAACTCCATGAGCACGCTCGTCGTCTCGCGCATCAGCTTGAAGGCGCGGGGCACGATGAGCGCGGCGATGAAGAGGCCGGCGAGGGCGTCGGCGCGCTGGAAGCCCGTGGTGGCGATCACGATGGCGGCGACGATCACGCCCAGGGAGCCGAGCGCGTCGTTGAGCACCTCGAGGAATGCGGCGCGCATATTGAAGTTTGCGCCTCGGCTCGAGGAGAGAATGAGGATGGCGGTGATGTTCGCGGCGAGGCCGACGATACCGAAGACCAGCAGCTCGGTCGCAGGCACCTCCGGCGGTTCGAATAGGCGCCGGATGCCCTCGATGGCGGTGTAAAAGCCGACCACGAGCAGTAGCGTCGCCTGCCCGAGCGCGGCGATCACCTCGATCCGGCGGAACCCCCAGGTGCGCGTCGACGTCGCCGGCCGCAGCATCAGTGTCGCCGCGATCAGCGCGACCAGCAGCCCCGAGGCGTCGGTGATGGCATGCGCGGTGTCAGTGAGCAGTGCGAGGCTTCCGGTGACGACGGAACCCACGGCCTGCGCGACGACGATCGTTGCGGTGATGCCGAAGGCGATCCAGAGCTTACGGCGATAGTCGCCGGGCTGTCCCGCCTCGGCCACGCCCGGGCCGTGATCATGTCCTGCGCCCATTCGAGATCTCCGTTCTCATTCGGTACTGGTCAATACACTTCACTATATAGATAACATCGTCGTTTGGCGATGTTATCTTTCGCCAATAAGTCGCGGCTGCCTCCGACCTAGAGTGATTGCCGATTCGGAGATAACATCGTGATATGACGATGCAAGCCGAACGTTCTCATGAGCTGCCGACGATTGCCGAAGCCGAGGCGCTGACCTCTGCGGCAGCCCTCTTCCATAGCCTCGGCGATCCTTCCCGACTGGTGATCCTGCAGCATCTGCAACTCGGGGAGCACCGCGTGGTCGATCTGGTGAAGCACCTCGGTCTCTCCCAGAGCACCGTCTCCAAGCATCTCGCCTGCTTGAAAGACACCGGCATGGTCGTCTCGCGAGCCGAGGGGCGGGCCTCGATGTACTCGCTCGCGCATCCCGACGCCGTCGTTGCGATCCTCGCAGCAGCCGAGAAGATGCTAGCTCTCACCGGGGACGCCGTCCGCTTGTGCCCCATGCATCATGAGGGCATCACCGCTGACTGACCGGCCAGCGTGCTCACTCCGGCGTCTCTTCGACAGGCGCGGGCTCGGCAGCCGCCGGCGACTGCGCGGGAGGCTGCTGTTTCGGCGGGAGACCAGCTTTCGCGCGCTCCTCGGCCTCGATCTGCTTATAGACCCGGCGCTCCGTGCGATCGGCCCGAGAGATCGCGCGGATCACGAACCAGAAGAAGGCGCCGATGATCACCGACGGGGTGAGCGACCAGAGCGCGTTCGCCCACCAGTTCTCCATGCGCAGAGGCTACTGTTGCATGCTGTGAGAACAATGCAATAACTCGACGAGATGTAGAGTAAAAATCATCGACGAGGAGGGTACGACATGGCCGGGGTGCGCAAACGCGAATGGGGCGGTCTCGAAGACGAGGTCATGCAACGACTCCACGAACAGGAGCGCGCCGTGAGCGCGCGCGAACTGCAGACCATGTTCAGCGAACCCGTGCCGGCCTACACGACGCTCATGACGGCACTTACCCGCTTGGAAGGGAAAGGCCGCGTCGAACGGATCGGCGACTCGCCCCGGAAGATCAGCTTCCGACCGCTGCGATCAAGTGAGAAGGAGGCGAGCGAGACGATGACCTCCGCGCTCGAGCAGGCCGCCGACCGGCGGGCCGCCCTGCTCGCCTTCGCCGGGAATCTCGCCGAAGACGACGTCGCCGCGCTCATGGACGCCTTCGGCGAGGCGAAGCCCGAAGGATAACCGACCGTGCTGCTCCTTGCCCTAGTTCTCCTGGGCACGGCCCTCGCGCTCGCCGTGCTCTGCCCGCGCGTGCTCACCGCAGGACGCTGGCACCTCTTCCACCCGAGAGCCGCGCTGACGGTCTGGTTCGGGTCGTTCGGCGTGGGCATCGCGACCGCCCTCGCCGGCATCGCCCTCGGCATCGTCGCGGTCGAGTCGCTGCGGCACACCATCCCGCACACCACCAGCGTGACCGTATCAGCGGTGATCTGGGTCGCCGCCGGGATCTCCGGCGTCTTCCTCGTCTTCGCCTTCACCTTCGCCGGCTCGCTGCAGTCCCTGCGCCCGGCCTCCCACTCCCACGCTGTCGCCTATGCGAGAGACGAGCACATCGGATTCACCCTCGTCCGCTTCCACTCGGAGACGCCCGAAGCCTATGCTGTCCCCGGCAGACGTCCCGAGATCTTCGTCTCCTCAGCCATGGAGCAGCTCCTCACCCCGCCGCAGTTGCAAGCCGTGCTCGCCCACGAGTTCGCCCATCTGCGCCACCAGCACGGACTCGCCATCCGCATTGCCCAGCTCAACACGCTCGTCCTGCCGGGTACCCGAGCCAGCCGAGCGCTCGAACGCGCCACCCGCCTGCAGATTGAGCTCGCTGCCGACGATGCCGCCGCCCGTCAAGTCGGGGCCGCACACCTCGCGAATGCACTCATCGTCCTCGCAGCCGCGACGCACGATGTCGGCATGACCCTCCGAGCCGAGCGCCTCACCCGGAAACGCTGGCCTACCCCGCAGCGACGCCGCATCCCGCAGGGCCTGCACGCCGCCGCACAGTTGCGCTGACCTCGTCGCGCCGGCTGCCCGCGCCAAGCTCGCGTACGTCTACATCTTGTAGTCTTAAGCGAGTATCCCGAGGAGAGGACGACGGCGATGGACGTGACCAGCAAGCAGGAGCTCACCGTCAACGGCATGACCTGCAGCCACTGCGCTCAGACGTTGACCACGGTGCTCAGCGCGCTCAGCGGCGTCGAGAACGTCGACGTCGACGTGACCTCCGGCCGGGTGATCCTCGACGTCGCCCACCCCCTCAGCACCAACGCCCTCACGCAGGCCGTCAGCGAGGCCGGCTTCGAACTCACCGCCATCCGCGAGCGGGCACGATGAGCAGCAGCGCGGCCACGACCACGCCCGCTCAGGCCTCACGGGAGCGCTCGCCACGTCGCACCGCCGTCGCTCTGGCGATCGCGGCATTCGGTCTCCTTGCGATCATCGTCCCCCCGATCGTCGCCACGCTCCGCATCGGGCCGGCCGCCTATGAACAGATCTACCTCACCTTCCCTGGCTTCGACGTCGCCGTGCCGACCGCGCTCGGGCAGGGACTCGGCGATCTCGCCGCCATGCTCACCCTCGGCGCCCTGCTGTACCTCCTGTTCTTCCGTGACGCTCGCGGCAAACAGGCCAAACGGATCGAGCCATGCCTCGAACTCGCCCTGCTGCGTATCGCCTCGGTCGCCTGGGCGATGGTGTCGGCAGGCATGGTGGTCTTCGAATCGCTCGACAGCAGCGGCATGCCCCTCGCGCGTCTCACGGAGCCGGGCGCATTCGCCTTCCTCTACGAGACGAGCGCCTTCCCGCGAGCCTGGACGGTGTCGCTGGTCGCCGCCGTCATCACCTCACTCGTCTGCCAGTTCGTCACCCGGTGGACAGGACTCCTCATCCCGCTCTGGGTGACCTGCTTCGGCATCCTCGCCCCCGTGGTCGTCGGGCAGATCCTCGTCGGCCCGAATCACGACCTCGGCAGCGACGCCGGCACCTATCAAACCCTCGCCACCGGAGCAGTCTTCGGCGTCATCCTCATCGCCGCCATCCGCGCCGCGAGCGGCCGCACCCTCGACCCGGTCATCGTCACCCGCCTCACCAGCTTCGTGCTCGCGGGCATTGCGCTCATCATCGCCACCGACCTCGTTCTGACCTGGTTCAAGCTTGCCGGATCGAGCCTCCTCGAGTCCGAGACGGGCTGGCAGATCCTCGCACGCTGGGCATGCCTGGCACTCCTCACCGTCGCCCTGCTCGGCTGGCGCGCGGCCCAGCGCGCAAACCCGGCACAGCCCGCTGCCCTGCCGCCCGCCATCGCGACCCTAGCGATCACCGGATGGATCGGGATCACCGCGGCGATGACGAGGATCCCGCCACCCCACTACTTCCAGCCCACCAGCATCTCCCAGGTGTTCCTCGGCTTCGACGTCGACGAGGCACCCTCGATGCTCGTGTGGTTGACGCACTGGCGGCCCAATCTCCTCTTCATCGTGCTCGCGATCGCCGCCATCGCCGCCTACCTCTGGGCGGTGCGCGTGCTACGCACGCGCGGCGACCGGTGGCCGATCGGCCGCACGGTCTCCTGGATCGGCGGGTGGTGCGTCATCGTCTTCGCCACGAGCTCGGGCTTCGGCAAGTACTCCGCCCCCGACTTCGGCACGCACATGATCGTGCACATGAGCCTGAACATGCTCGCCCCGATCCTCCTGGTGATGGGCGGCATCATCACCCTGCTGCTGCGGGCGACCCGCGCAGACCCCACCAGACCAGCAGGCCTGCACCTCTGGATCACCTGGATGCTGCACTGGAAGGCGCTCCGCCTCGTCTACAACCCGCTGTTCGTGTTCGTGCTCTTCGTCGGCTCCTACTACGGGCTGTACTTCACCGGGATCTTCGAAGAGGGCATGCGGTTCCACTGGGCGCACCAGCTCATGAACGTCCACTTCATCATCGCCGGGTACCTCTTCTACGGGCTCGTAATCGGGGTCGACCGACCGCCGCGCCCCCTCCCGCACATCGGCAAGCTCGGCTTCGTGCTCGCCGCGATGCCGTTCCACGCGTTCTTCGGCGTGATCCTGATGATGGCTGATGGCGAGTGGATCGCGGAGAACTTCTACCTCTACTTCGGGCTGCCCTGGACAAACCTCCAAGCCTCCCAATACCTCGGCGGCGGCGTCGCCTGGGCTGGCGGCGAGCTGCCGCTGCTGCTCGTCATCATCGCGCTCGGCATCCAATGGTCGCGGCAGGACGCGAAAGAGGCCCGCCGCAAGGATCGACACCTGGACTCCGGCCGCGATGAGGAGTTCGACGACTACAACAAGATGCTCGAAACTCTCGCCAATCGACGGCAAGCCGCAGGCCCTGGACGACCCGCGCCCCGGAGCGAAGAGGAGCCCCAGTCGTGACCCTCGCCCCCGACGTCGTCGAGCCGTTGCAGCTCGACGTCTCAGGCATGACCTGCGCCGCCTGCGCGGGACGCGTCGAGCGCGCCCTGAACAAGATCGAGGGTGTCACCGCGAGCGTGAACTACGCGACCGAGCGCGCCATCGTCTCTGGCCTCGGCGCCGCTCGCGCGAGCGAAGCACTCGAGCGCGTCGAGAAAGCCGGCTACGGGGCGCGCATCCACGACGACGCCGACGACGCCTGGTCAAAGCGCGCTACCGAAGTGCGCATCACCTCGCTGCGCAGACGGCTCATCCTCGCNGCGCGCCCTGAACAAGATCGAGGGTGTCACCGCGAGCGTGAACTACGCGACCGAGCGCGCCATCGTCTCTGGCCTCGGCGCCGCTCGCGCGAGCGAAGCACTCGAGCGCGTCGAGAAAGCCGGCTACGGGGCGCGCATCCACGACGACGCCGACGACGCCTGGTCAAAGCGCGCTACCGAAGTGCGCATCACCTCGCTGCGCAGACGGCTCATCCTCGCCGCCGTGCTCACCGTGCCGCTCATGGATCTCACGATCGTGCTCGCCCTCGTCCCCGAGTGGCGCTTCCCCGGCTGGGAATGGCTCTGCGTCGCCCTCGCCGTGCCGATCGTCACCTGGGCGGCCTGGCCGTTCCACAAGGCCACCCTCAGAAACCTCCGCCACGGCGACGTCAGCATGGATACCCTCGTCTCCCTCGGCATCGCCGCGTCCTTCGGCTGGTCGGTTGTGACGCTGCTACTCGGTATCGAGGGGAGCGGGGCCGGATACTGGCTTGGCATCGGCGCCACTCCCGAGGGGGCAAACGCCATCTATCTGGACGTCGCCGCCGGCATGACCACCTTTCAGCTCGCCGGCCGCTACTTCGAAACCCGCTCACGCCGCAAAGCCGGCGACGTGCTCGGCGCTCTCAGCGAGCTTGCCGCCACGCACGTCCGCATCCAGCGCGACGGCACCGAGGAGATCAGGCCCGCCACGGAACTCCGCGTCGACGACGTGTTCGTCGTGCTCCCCGGCGAAACTCTCCCCGCCGACGGCACCATCATCGTCGGTAGCGCCGACATCGACGCCAGCATGCTCACCGGCGAACCGCTCCCCGTCACTGCCTCGAGCGGCGATGCGGTGATCGGCGGCACGATCAGCACCAACGGCCGCCTCGAAGTGCGCACGAGCTCGGTCGGCGCACACACCCAGCTCGCGCAGATGACCGCCCTCGCCGAACAAGCCCAGGCCCGCAAAGCCCGCGTGCAGACCCTCGTCGACCGCGTCACCCGCTACTTCGTACCCGGAGTGATCGTTCTCGCCATCCTCGTCACCACTGGGTGGATGCTCGCCGGCCGCTCCTTTGAAGAGGCCTTCGGGATCGGGATCTCCACCCTCATCATTGCCTGCCCATGCGCCCTCGGGCTCGCCACTCCGACCGCGCTCATGGTCGGCATCGGCCGGGGCGCCAGCCTCGGCATCCTCGTGAAGGGGCAGGACGCGCTCGAGGCGAGCGGCACGATCACCACCGTAGTGCTCGACAAGACCGGTACCCTCACCACCGGCGAGATGACCGTGCGCAGCATCGCCACCGTTCCCGGCGTCGCCGAGCACGAGCTGCTACGCGTCGCCGCCTCCGTGGAGCAGGGATCGGAGCACCTCATCGCCCGTGCCATCGTCGCGGCCGCGAAGCAGCAGATCGCCGACCTCGACCCCGTCAGAGACTTCATCGCCGTGCCCGGCCGGGGCGCCTCCGGCACCGTCGCCGGCGACACCGTCCACATCGGCAGCCTCGCCTACCTGGACGAGCAGGGCGTCTCGACCGGTGCCGCCCGCGTCTACCTCACAGAGGCCGACGCCACGGAATCGACCGTGTTCGTCTCCCAGGCAGGACGCCTGATCGGGCGCTTCGGACTCGCCGACACCATCAAGCCGAACGCCCGTGCTGCAATCCAAGCGCTGCAGCAACAGGGCCTCACCACCGTGCTGCTCACCGGCGACTCCCGAACGGCCGCAGAGGAGATCGCCGACACCCTCGGCATCGACCGCGTCTCCGCAGAAGTGCTGCCCGCCGAGAAAGGCGATGCGATTCGCGAGCTGCAAGCGGCGGGAGAGCGGGTCGCGATGGTCGGCGACGGCATCAACGACGCCGTCGCCCTCGCCGCCGCCGACCTCGGCCTCGCCGTCGTCTCCGGCACCGACATCGCCCTCAAATCGGCCGACGTCATCCTCGTTCGGGAAGACCTCGCCGTGATCCCCGAGGCGATCGAGCTCTCCCGTCGCACCCTTCGCACCATCCGCGTGAACCTCGGCTGGGCGTTCGGCTACAACCTCGCCGCGATCCCGATCGCCGCTGCCGGCTTACTGAATCCCCTCATCGCCGCCGGCGCCATGGCACTCTCCTCGGTGCTCGTCGTCTTCAACAGCCTTCGGCTGCAGAACTACCGCCGCCGGATATAGACGGGCTCTCAAAGGTGCGACCACCCCAATACGCGCGCTTCGACGTTGCCCCGATCTCGAAGCGTCGACTGCGCTGGGAGCTCGCGATCGTGCTCGCACTGTCTTTCGGCTACGCGGGCGTGCAGTCGATCATCACGATCCTGCGCCGCCTCAGCCAGGAGACCGCGCTCGCCTCCCAGACCGCCACCATCAACCGGCCGCTGGCCGAGCAGCCCCTCTTCGACCTCGCCTACCAGCTGCTCGGCTTCGTGGGGGAACTCGCACCCGTCGCGCTCGTGGCGTATCTGCTCTGGCGCACAGCGGCCCCGCACCTGGGAAACCTCGGCCTCGGACGGCTCCCCGGCAGGGGCGGCCGGTGGTGGCTGGCAGACACCGGCTGGGGTGTCGTGCTCGCGGCTGCGATCGGGATCCCGGGGCTCGCGTTCTACCTCTTCTCGCGCATCATCGGGATCAACGCGAACGTCGTACCGACCGCCCTCGACGCCTACTGGTGGACGGTGCCCGTGCTGATCCTCTCCGCCCTGCGTGCAGCTCTCGGCGAGGAACTCATCGTCGTCGCCTACTTCTTCGACCGTATGCGACGCCTCGGGGTCGGCCCGATCTCCACCATCGTCTCAAGCGCACTGCTGCGCGGCAGCTACCACCTCTACCAGGGCATCGGCGCATTCATCGGCAACGTGGTCATGGGGCTCCTCTTCGGCTGGGTCTACCACCGCTGGGGGAGGTCGTTGCCGCTCATCGTCGCGCACTGGCTGCTCAACATCGTCAGCTTCGTCGGCTACCCGCTCGCGCTGCTGCTCTGGCCCACTCTCTTCCAAGTCGCGCCATAGCAGGCCGACTACCCGTTCATGAGCAGCAGCATCGCCGTCATCCCCGCCGCCATCAGGCAGTGGCAGAGCGCGTGCAACCGATCCCCGCGAACCGTCGCCGCGCGGAAGGCCCACCACAGTGCGATCGCTGCGCTTCCAGCCACAAACACCACGTTGACGACGTCCACCCACACCGGGGTGGTCATCGCCAACATCATCGCCTCATCAGCGGCCTCTCCGTGGCCGCCACCGTGCTCCCCGCCGCCCATGTCCGCCATGAGCAGCGGCATCGCCGCGATCATCCACACCATCGCGCCAGCGAGCCAGATATGCCCGGCGAGATCGACGCGGCGGGCCGGCAACGGCGCCTTCCAGAGCCCCGGCACTAGGGCGAGCGCAAGTACGGTGAAGACCACGATCTGCGCCCAGTTCGACGCCGCCGGAATCGACATCATCCAGCACATCGCGATCATCCCGGCGCTCATCACCAGGTGCATGAGATGGATCGCCATCGACTCGAGCACCGGGCCGCGCCGCGCGCCGGGAGGGGGCCGGTGCGCGATGAGGCGCACGAGGCAGTACACCCCGGTGAACGCGAAGACGACGGTGAGAATCAGATTCCACGGGGAAGCCAGCATACCCACGAGCTTACATCTACATCATGTAGAGTACGGGCCAAGGCCCGCATCCCTCGAGGTTCCCCGAACCCGGGGGAGGGGAGGAGACATCCCGGGCGCCCGGCGCGGCCCAGAACCCCTGCGGCGTCTGCGAAAGGAATACTGACCATGACCGGACTCACCTTCGCCGTCGGCGGCATCCTCACCGCCACCGGCGTCGTCGCCTACTTCGCGTCCGACGCGAGCAGCATGACCGCACTCATCCCCTCCGCACTCGGCGTGCTCATCCTCGTCGCAGCCGTCATCTCACGCGCGCCGAAAGCCCGCCGCCACGCGATCCACGCCGCCCTCGCGATCGCCCTCCTCGGCATCGCCGGCACCGTGATGAACGTGATGAAGATCGGGGAACTCTTCGCCGGCACCGCCGAGCGACCGAACGCCGTGATCGCGAGCACCGTCACCTTCGTCGTGCTCCTCGTATTCCTCGCCGTCGGCATCGCCTCCTTCGTCCGCGCCCGCCGCTACCGCGCGCAGCAGCCGACGAACGCCCCCGCCTGAGCCGCAACCGCAGTTCCCCGCATGTCCAGCCCCGAGTCCGAGCCCCACGCGCCGTCTGCAGTGTCGCCGTCCTGGGGCTGGGCACGGGGCACGCCGCCGCAGCTGCGCATCATGGAGACCGAACCGCTCGACTACCACAGCCTGCTGCGCGGCACCTCCGCCTACCGATGGTGGAAACCGCTCGCCCTGCTCCTGCTGTCAGGGGCCTTCTTCGGCATCCTCACCGTGGTAGTCACCGTGGCCGTCATCCCAGTGCTCCTGCTCACGGATCCCGACTATCCGGCGCAGGTCGCCGCCGGCACTGCCGCGGCGCTCGACACCCAACGGCCCGTCTCGGTACTCGTGAGCATGGTGTCGATCATCATCATGCTCCCGGCGGTGCTGCTCGCGATGCTCGTCCTCGGCATGCGGCCCATCGGCCTGATCTGGTCAGTCGCGGCCCGCATGCGCTGGGGGCTGCTCGGGCGACTGTTCGTCATCTCCGTGCTCGCGATCGCCGTGATGAACCTCGTCGGTATCGCCGCAGGCGTGCTCCTCGAGCCCGCCACCGACCCTGCAGCGGCTGCGAACGAGACTGCCTTCGATGCACGCGCCGCGCTGCTATCGATGCTGCTCGTGCTGCTCCTGGTGCCGCTGCAATCCACTGCCGAAGAGATCGTCTTCCGGGGACTCTTCATGCAGGTGCTGGGAGCCTGGCTCAGAAACCCCTGGTTCGCGATCCTGATCCCCTCGATCGGCTTCGCGTCCCTGCACATCTACGACATCTGGGGACTCCTCGCCGTCGGGTTGCTTGGCGCAGTATCCGCCTGGCTCACCTGGCGCACCGGCGGCCTCGAGGCAGCGATCGCGATCCACGTCGTCAACAACTACGTCGCTTTCGGCATCATGGCGTCGGGCCTCACCGGGGAAACCGCGCAGACCACAGGCGACGGCAGCGCCGCCGGACTGATCGGCCAGATCGCCGGTCTTGCGCTCTTCGCCTGGCTCACGCTGCGCGTCTTCACACGGGGCGGGTACGGCCGGCAGCGCATCGACCTCATCCAGCACACCACCGCGCCGAAGGAGCGGGGAACCCGGTAGAGCGCCGCCGAGTCGACACCGGGAGAGCAGTCCCGCGTCGCACGCCCACACTAACCCAGAAATCGAGAGTAAGAGAGACACCATGGACGCCGACACTCGCCGCATCCTCGTGCACGCCCTCGGAGCCGTCCTAACAGTCGGCCTGCTCGGAGGACTCGCCGCCTGTGCCGCCACGAAGCCCGAGGTCACCCCCTCTGCCGAGGACGCCGCCCCCGCCGTCACGGTACGGGCCTACGACAACGCCTACGACATAGCCGAGGTCGAGGTTGCCGAGGGCGAAGCGGTGCGCTGGGTGTTCGAGGGACAGAACGAGCACGATGTCGTCGCCCAGGATGCGAGCTTCGTGAGCGATCTCATGCGACAGGGCAGCTTCACCCATGTCTTCGACCAGGCCGGCAGCTACGAATACGACTGTTCCATTCACGCGGAGATGAAAGGCGTCGTCAACGTGACGGCCGACTGACCCGTGCCCAGGATCCCGCATGCAGAGCGCCTCTGCCCGGCCGCTGCATTCGTATCGAGCAGCCGTCATCCGTTCAGCCTCCCCTTGTGTAGATTCGAACCATGACCACGAGCGCTGAGACACCGCTACGCCGACGACGCATCGGCTTCGCCTGGTTCTCGATCGTGGCCGGCATCGTCGGCTGGTTCGCCTCCTTCGAACTGCTCACCGAGTACATCAAGACCCTGCAGGAACCCACCCACGCGCCCAACTGCAACATCTCGAAGCTCGTCACCTGCGGGCCGAACATGGACTCCTGGCAGGGTTCCCTCTTCGGGTTCTCCAACACCATCATCGGCGTCACCGCCTTCACCGCGCCGATCCTCGTCGGGGCCGCGATCCTCGCCGGAGCACACTTCGCCCAATGGTTCTGGCGGCTCTACTGCCTCGGCCTCCTCGGAGGCATCGTCTTCATCACCTGGCTGCAGTACCAGAGCTTCTACTCTCTCGGCACCCTCTGCCCCTGGTGCATGGTCGTCTGGACGGCCATGATCCCGCTCTGGTGGGTCACCGTCGCGAAAGCCGGCGCCGACGGCCTCCTCCTCCCGGGCGACTCCGCCATGCGCGCGCTCAAAGGATTCGCGTCCTGGGCATGGGTCGCGATCCTCCTCCACTTCGTCATTGTCGCCACCGTCGCGCAGCTCGCCGTCGACTGGCTCTTGGAGTTCCGACTCTGACTCGGCAACGCGCGACGAACTCCCAGGCTGCGGCAGTCAACTTCACAGCCAGGGAGCGACCCGGCTGCTTTACGCTGACATCATGAACTGCCCCAGCGATGGAACCACCCTGTTGATGAGCGAGCGACAGGGAGTCGAAGTCGACTACTGCCCGCAGTGCCGGGGCATCTGGCTCGACCGGGGCGAGCTAGACAAGATCCTCGAGCGTATGCAGGCCGAAAGCGACGCGGCGCCAGGCTCGCAGTATGCAGAACCCCGCTATGACGACTACGAGGCACCCCGGTACGACGATCGACGTCGCGACAGTCATCACGACGACCGCCGACGAGAAGGCCACCACGGTGACCGACGCGGCGGCTACTCCGACGATCGCCAACGCGACCCCCGCTACCGCAAAAAGAAGAGTCCCTTCGAGTTCCTCGGAGACATCTTCGACTCCTGAGAGCTTCAGCACAGTCGTAGCTGCAGACGGTAGTCGGCCCTACGCCCGGACGATCATGAGCTCGTCCCAATGAGTTGTCGCCCTGGGCGTCAGCAGTCCACGCTTCATCTGCCAGGCCGGGCCGGGCCGGAGACCGCCATAGCCGAGCCCGAGCACCTCTCGGCCGGCCTTCTTCTGCACCGCGTCCACGAGCGTCGCGATACTCGCATCCTCGTGGACGTGCCTGAACAACTCGAGGGCCTGGTGCGCCTCAGCCGCGTGCAGATCCGTAAGCAGGAGCCCGGCCCGCGCATACCGCGTTCCCTCCTGAATCTGCGGGAGCAGCAGATGTGCCGCTCGCGTCAGCATGACCGGATCGGCCGTCGGATAGGGGAGCGGCACCCGGACAGCCGGATAGTGCTGCTGCTCGTGCCAGTGACTCGTGCCGGCGAACGCCTGCACCGACTTCGCCACCTGCCGGTGCTTCACCAGGCGCGCCGCGGCCTGCTGCGCATAGATCGAGAGCGCCTGCCGCATCCCCTCAATCGTGGACACCTTCTCTGAGAAGGAACGCGACACGATCAGCTCGTCTTTCTTCCCCGTGCGATCCTCCTCCGGGCCGATGCACGCGACCCCGCGCAGCTCGAGCGCGGTACGCATGACGACCACGGAAAAGCAGCGTCGGATCTGCGCAGGATCCGCGGTGGCGAGATCCCACACGGAGGTGATGCCGTACCCTGCGAGCCGCCGCTCGAGGCGCCGCGCGATCCCCCAGACCTCCGAGACCGGCAGTCGGCGCATCAGCTGCTCGCGCCACGCCTCCCGCGTCGCCGGCCACACGCACACCCCTTCGAAGACCGGGATCTTCTTGGCCGCGCGGTTCGCGAGCTTCGCGAGGGTGCGGGTCGGCGCGATCCCGACGCAGACGGGCACGCCGACGAGCCGGCGCACCTCGTCTCTGATTGTGCGCCCGAGCACCGACATGGCCTCGGGATCGGCCGAAGTCCGACGATCCACCGCGGCGAACGCCTCGTCGATCGAATACACGTCGAGCTCGTGCGTGAAGCGCTCGAGCACCTCTACTGGTAGGTCCGATTGTTGAAGAGTGCACTTTTCATGCACTGTTCGTCGATGATGCGGAGGTCACGCGCGAAGGGCGTTGGCAGCCCTGCCTGAGCACGGTAGGTGAACATCCGGTGACAAAGCCGGCATGGGCTCGCGAACTGATTCGATAGATGTCAATATAGAAGTATGTCGAATCAAGAAGTCGAACTGGTCATCGTCGGGTCCGGTCCCGCCGGATACACCGCGGCGGTCTACGCGGCCCGCGCGGGTCTTGCGCCGAACGTGATCGCGGGCTCGGTCACCGCGGGCGGTGCGCTGATGACGACGACCGAGGTGGAGAACTTCCCCGGCTTCGTCGATGGCGTGCAGGGGCCGGAGCTGATGGAGTCGATGCGGGCGCAGGCTGAGCGGTTCGGCGCTCGGATCGTCTACGACGACGCGATTCGCCTCGAGCTCGACGGCGACGTGAAGACCCTCGAGACGGGTGCCGGGCGCGGGCGGTGATCCTGACGATGGGTTCCGCGTACCGCAAGCTCGGCCTCCCCGAGGAAGAGCGCCTGTCGGGGCACGGAGTGTCCTGGTGCGCGACCTGCGACGGGTTCTTCTTCCGCGACAAGGAGATCGCCGTGATCGGTGGCGGGGATTCCGCGATGGAGGAGGCGCTGTTCCTCACCCGGTTCGCATCGAAAGTCACCGTCGTGCACCGCCGGGACGAGTTCCGAGCGTCGAGAATCATGGCACAGCGCGTGCTGGACGATCCGAAGATCGAGGTCGCCTGGAACAGCGAGGTCGCCGCGATCCTCGGCGACGAGCAGGTCACCGGGCTCACGCTGCGCGACACGATCACCGGGGCCGAGCGGAGGCTCGACGCGACGGGGGTGTTCGTCGCGATCGGGCACGACCCGCGCTCCGAGCTCGTGACTGGGCAGGTCGACACCGACGCGGACGGGTACGTGCGGGTCGCGCACCCGTCGACGCGGACGAATCTGGCCGGGGTGTTCGCGGCCGGGGATCTCGTCGACCACACGTATCGGCAGGCGATCACCGCCGCGGGCACCGGCTGCGCGGCCGCGCAGGACGCCCAGCACTACCTGTCGCACCTCGCACCCGCCACCGTTTCCGAGCCTGTTCTGGAGGTCTCCGTATGAGCACCGTCACCCCCGTCACCGACGCCACCTTCCAGGCCGAGGTGCTCGAGTCCGAGCTGCCCGTCGTGGTCGACATCTGGGCGACCTGGTGCGGCCCGTGCAGGGCGATCGCCCCGATCCTGGACCAGCTCGCCGGCGAGTACGAGGGCCGGGTGAAGATCGTGAAGATCGACGCCGACCAGAACCCCGAGACCGTGACCGCGGCCGGCGTGACCTCGATCCCGACCCTCGGCTTCTACCGGAACGGGGAACGTGTCGACGTGCTGATCGGCGCGCACCCGAAACCCGTCTACGTCGCGAAGCTCGAGGAGCTGCTCGCATGACCGACGCCCTGACCCGCACCACCCCGAAACGGCTCTCCACCCTCGACAAGTGGCTGCCGCTCTGGATCGGCCTCGCGATGGTCGCCGGCCTCGTGCTCGGCCGGTTCGTGCCGGCGCTCTCCGACGCGCTGTCTGCGATGGAGGTCGGCGGGATCTCGGTCCCGATCGGGCTGGGCCTGCTGGTGATGATGTACCCCGTGCTCGCGAAGGTCCGCTACGACAAGGTCGCAGCCGTCACGGGTGACAAGAAGCTCCTGGTCTCCTCGCTCGTGCTGAACTGGCTCGTCGGGCCCGCGGTGATGTTCGCGCTCGCGTGGATCTTCCTGCCGGACCTGCCCGAGTACCGGACCGGGCTAATCATCGTCGGCCTCGCCCGATGCATCGCTATGGTCGTGATCTGGAACGACCTCGCCTGCGGCGACCGCGAGGCGACCGCGGTGCTCGTCGCGATCAACTCGGTCTTCCAGGTCGTGATGTTCTCGGTGCTGGGCTGGTTCTACCTGACTGTGCTGCCGGGCTGGCTGGGCCTGGACGCACAGGGACTGGAGATCTCGGTCTGGCAGATCGCGCTGAACGTGCTCGTGTTCCTCGGGATCCCGCTCATCGCGGGCTTCGCGTCCCGCTTCATCGGCGAGAAGCGCAAGGGGCGCGACTGGTACGAAGAGAAGTTCCTCCCGAGGATCGGGCCGTGGGCGCTCTACGGGCTGCTGTTCACGATCGTGCTGCTGTTCGCACTGCAGGGCAACGCGGTGCTGGCGAAGCCTCTCGACGTGGCGCGCATCGCGCTGCCGCTGCTGGTCTACTTCGGCCTGATGTGGTTCGCGGGGCTGCTGCTCGGCAAGGGCATCGGCCTCGGCTACGCGCGGTCGACGACGCTGGCGTTCACCGCGGCGGGCAACAACTTCGAGCTCGCGATCGCCGTCGCCATCGGGACCTTCGGGGCCGCCTCCGGCCAGGCGCTGGCCGGCGTCGTGGGTCCGCTCATCGAGGTCCCTGTGCTCGTCGGCCTCGTCTACGTCTCCCTCTGGGCCGCCAGAGCCTGGTTCCGCACGGATCCGTATACCGCTGAATCGAGGACGTCATGACCGACGCTGCCACCATCCCCGACGCCGAGGCATGCTCGCCGTCGACGACCCACGCAATCGGCGCGGAGGCGGCGAGCACGGTCGCCAGTGCTCTGAAGGCGCTGGCGGACCCGCTGCGGCTGCGGATGCTCTCCGCGATCGCGGCCGACCCGCGCGGCGAGTCCTGCGTGTGCGACCTCGCCGAGCTGGCAGAGGTCTCCCAGCCGACGGTCTCGCACCACCTGAAGGTGCTCAAGGAGACCGGGATGCTGGCCTCCGAGCGGCGCGGCACCTGGGTCTGGTACCGCATCGCGCCGGGCAAGCAGCGCGCCGTCGCGTCCCTCCTCGACGCGTTCGCTCCCGCCGCGGCCGTCACCGACGAACCCGAAGACGCCGCAGCACGGGCCGCGGCCCTGCAGCAGATGGACGCCCGCGTGACCCGCCTCGCCGAAGAGCTCGCGGACGAGCTCACCGGGCTGAACCGGGACCTCGTGATCGCGATCGTGCGCGAGTCCTACGCCGGCCTGGTGCGTTCAGCGAAGCTGACGGCGCACATGATCCCGCTGACCGAACGGTTCGCCCGGCAGCGCCTCGCCGACCTGGCCAGGGACCGCTCGGCCGGGGTGCCGCAGGTGCTGTTTGTGTGCGTGCAGAACGCGGGCCGCTCCCAGCTCGCCGCCGCGATCGTCAACCAGCTCGCAGGCGGTGCCGTGATCGCCCGCTCAGCAGGCTCCGCCCCTGCCTCGGACATGCACCCGCACGTGCGCTCCCTGCTCACGGAGATCGAGGGCGAGCAGGAAGCCGAGACGGCGTTCCCGAAGCCGCTCACCGACGACGCCGTGCGCGCGGCCGACGTGGTGGTCACCATGGGCTGCGGCGACGTCTGCCCGATCATCCCCGGCGTCCGCTACGAGGACTGGGCCGTGGGCGACCCGGCTCTCGCTTCCCCGGACGGGGTCGACGCGATCCGCCACGATATCGAGGGCCGCGTCCGCGAGCTCCTCGCCACGCTCACCGACTGAACGAAAGCGAACAACAATGACTGACCAGAAGCCTTCCGTCCTCTTCGTCTGCGTCCACAACGCCGGGCGCTCCCAGATGGCCGCCGGCTGGCTCCGCGAGCTCGCAGGCGACCGCGTCGAGGTCCGCTCCGCCGGATCCATACCCGCCGACCAGATCAACTCCGTCGCCGTCGAGGCGATGCGCGAAGTCGGCATCGACATCACCGCCGAACAGCCGAAAGTGCTCACCACCGAAGCGGTGCAGGACTCCGACGTGGTGATCACCATGGGCTGCGGCGACGCGTGCCCGTTCTTCCCCGGCAAGCGCTACGAGGACTGGAAGCTCGACGACCCGGCCGGACAGGGCATCGATGCCGTGCGCCCGATCCGGGACGAGATCAAAGGTCGCGTCGAAACGCTGCTGGCGGAACTGCTCGTCTGAGGGACTGCGAGGGACTGCGAGCACGGGAGGGGCAGCGGCCAATGGCCCTGCCTCTCCGCTGTGTTTCCGGGTTTCCTGGTCCCTGCGGCGAACACCGATGTGCCGTGAGGCGTGCGCCATCGATCGCGCTACAGCCCGTTCTTGCTCTACCGGGACGCGCCTCGCAGCGCTGCTTCGATCTGCTCCTGCGTAGGCGCTCCGGCGAACCCGTTCCTCGTCGCATAGACGCGGCACGCGAGCGAGCGGACCGGTGCTGTCGGGAACAGGTCGACGCCGTCGACGAGGATCGTGGGCGAGCCTCCGAACCGGGTGCTTACCGCCTCGGCCTCGGTCCGGATCGTGACCAGCTCGACAGGCACGGCCCTGAATCCAAGAGCGTCCAGTGCTGCGCGCGCGTTGGCTTCGGCCACGTCCGTGTTCGGGCAACCGACAATGTGCAGCAGCTCGACCTTCATGCGGCATCCTCGAATCGCGCGTCGTTCGACGCCCGGTCCGGGCCTGGCGGGAGAAGGATCAGGCAGAGCAGGCCGACACCGGCGACGACGAAAACATCGGCGACGTTCCCGACGAACAGGTCGCCGTAGGCGAGGAAGTCCGTGACCTGCCCCTGTCCGAAGGAGGGCGGGTTCAGGAGCCGGTCGACGAGGTTGCCGACCGCGCCGCCGAGGACCAGGCCCAACGCGGCACCCCACCGCGCGCCACGCAGCCGCACAGCGAACACAACTACCGCGATGGCGGCGAGGAGGCCGACGAGGGTGAAGATCCAGGTGGACCCGGAGCCGAGCGAGAACGCGGCTCCGGGGTTGTAGACCAGGGACAGGCCGAACAGGTCGCCGACCAGCGGAACCCGCTCGCCAGAAGTCAACTGCGCCACAGCGAGGGCCTTCGACCCCTGATCGAGGGCCACGGCGAGCACGGCGACCGCGAGGGCGACGCCGAGTGCCCTCCGACCTTTCGGGGAGGGCGGGCTCGTCCCCTCGGCGACGACGGTGCCCTGCGCGGTCACGCGATCGACTTCCTGGTGCGCGCGGCGCGCAGCCCGTTGAGGATCACGATCACCTCGGCGATCTCGTGCACCAGCACCACCGCGGCCAGCCCCAGCACGCCGAACAGGGCCAGCGGCAGCAGGGCGGTGATGATCAGCAGCGACAGGATGATGTTCTGATTGATAATGCGCCGTCCGCGACGGGCGTGGTCGAACGCCCGCGGGAGGAGCCGCAGGTCGTGGCCGGTGAAGGCGACGTCGGCGGACTCGATCGCGGCGTCGGAGCCGGTCGCGCCCATCGCGATGCCGATGTCCGCGGCGGCGAGGGCGGGGGCGTCGTTGATGCCGTCGCCGATCATCGCGACCGAGCCGTGCCTGCCCAGCTCGCCGATCGCGGCGGCCTTGTCCTCCGGGCGCAGCTCGGCGCGCACATCCTCGATCCCGGCCTGCGCGGCCAGCGCCCGGGCGGTGCGGGCGTTGTCGCCGGTGAGCATGGTCATCCCGACGCCCTGGGCGGCGAGGGTGCGGACCACCTCGGGGACTTCGGGTCGCAGCTCGTCGCGGACCCCGATCGCGGCGACCGGGACGCCGTCGCGGTGCACGATCACGACGGTCATGCCCTGCTCCTCCAGGCCCGCCACCTGGTCCTTGAGCGTCCCGGCGTCCAGCCATCGAGGGCTGCCGACGGTGACTCGGGCCCCGTCGAGGGTGCCCTCGATGCCGTGCCCGGCCTGCTCGGTCACGTCCAGGGCGGCGGGGGCTCCGGGCGAGGCGGCGGTGATCGCGGCGGCCAGCGGGTGGGTGCTGTGCTGCTCCAGGGATGCCGCCCAGGCCAGGGCCTGCGCCTCGGTCACGCCGTCGGCGGTGAGGATGGCGGTGACGGCGGGCTCGTTGCGGGTGAGGGTGCCGGTCTTGTCGACGGCGACGTGGCGGATCACGCCGAACCGTTCGAACACGGCACCGGACTTGATGATCACGCCGAACCTGCTCGCTGAGCCGATCGCGGCGACGACGGTCAGCGGGACGGAGATCGCCAGCGCGCACGGCGACGCGGCGACGAGCACCACGAGGGCGCGGGTGATCCACAGCTCCGGGTCGCCCAGCAGCGAGCCGATGACCGCGACGAGGGCGGCGAGGATCAGCACGCCGGGCACGAGCGGGCGGGCGATGCGGTCGGCCAGGCGGGCGCGGTCGCCCTTCTCGGCCTGCGCCTGCTCCACCAGCTCCACGATCGTGGTCAGCGAGTTGTCGGTGCCCGCTGCGGTCGTCTCGACCTCCAGGGCACCGGCGGTGTTGATCGCCCCGGCCGACACCGCGTCGCCGGGCTCGACCTCCACCGGGATCGACTCCCCGGTGATCGCCGAGGTGTCCAGGCTCGACCGGCCCGTCCGGACGATCCCGTCGGTCGCGATCCGCTCACCCGGACGCACGAGCATCAGCTGACCAACGGCCAGATCCTTCGCGGCGACCTCCACGGGCGCGCCGTCCTGCCGGATGGTCGCGGTCTCCGGGACCAGCTTGAGCAGCGCCCGCAGCCCGCCGCGGGCGCGGTCCATGGCCTTGTCCTCCAGCGCTTCGGCGATGGAGTACAGGAACGCCAGCGCCGCGGCCTCCTCGACGTAGCCGAGGATGACCGCGCCGACCGCGCTGATCGTCATCAGCAGCCCGATGCCCAGCTTGCCCGTGAACAGCTTGCGGATCGCGCCGGGCGTGAACGTCGACGCACCCAGCAGCAGGCCGATCCAGAACGCCACCAGCGCCGGGATCTCCGCACCCGTCCATTCCAGGACCAGGCCCGTACCGAACGCTACGCCGGAGAGCACCGGGACCATGATCCCGCGGTCACGCCACCACGGACGCTCCCGCTCCTCCTCGGCCTCCTCGCCGACCCGGGTCTCCGGCTCGTCGCAGCCGCACGCCGCGCTCACGCGCCCGCTCCCGTCCCACAGCAGCCCGGCACCGTGCACTCGGCGTCCATGCACGGCGCGTGCTCGTCCACGGCCAGCGTCACGTCCACCAGCGCCGTGAGCGCCGCCGCGAGGTGCGGGTCGGCGATCTCGTAGCGCGTCTGCCGACCCTCGGGCTCGGCGACTACGATCCCGCAGTCGCGAAGACAGGTCAGATGGTTCGACACGTTGGAGCGCGTCAGCTCCAACTCGCGCGAGAGCACGGCCGGGTAGCTCGGGCCGTCCAGCAGGGTCATCAGGATCCGGGAGCGCGTCGGGTCCGCCATGGCCCGGCCCAGCCGGTTCATGACGTCGAGACGCGAAGCAATAGTCAGCATGCACTGAACTATACAGCAAGCACTGAACTATTGTCGATGATGGCGAACCATGCACCCGCGACCCAGCAGCGGCACTCCCGCCCCCGCGGAGCCCTCACGACACCCGCACCGGCGGGCGCGGTACAGTCGCAGAGGAGGCAGTTCCTCGAACATCCACCCGCACCCACACCAAAACGACGGCACGGGCGGAAGTTCCCGCCAAAACCGTCAATATTCACCGGAACATCTAGGTTTTTTAGAGCATTCGGGCGCGGGTGTCGAAGAGTTCCAGTTCGGCGGGGTGTAACTGCGCTTGCACGACGAAGCTGCGGTCTTTGATCTTCCAGAGGCCCTGCCCGATGCCGAGCCCAGGGAGAAGTGAGCGTTCGGTTCCGGTGAGTCCGAGGGTTTGTGCGGTGACGCCGAGCTGATCGCTCTCTTGCCGGTACACGATCCTCGTTTCGGCGTTCGCGAGCAGCGACGATGCGAGGGCGCGCATTCTGGAGCCTTGGTCGCCGACGTTCTCCAAGTCGGTGAGCTTGTGGAAGATGAGCAGGTTGCTGATGCCGTAGTGGCGGGCGAGCCGCCATTGCGCATCCATGCGGGCAAGCAAGCTTGGGTAGGACATGAGGCGCCAGGCTTCGTCGTAGACGACGAAGCGCTGACCGCCGGACGGGTCTTGGAGCGCTGATTCCATCCACGCCGCAGAGCAGGTCATGAGCACGGCGAGCAGGGCGCTGTTCTCCGAGACGCGGGACAGGTCGAGGGAGAGCATCGGCAGCGTCGGGTCGAACTTCTCCGTCGACGGCCCATCGAACAAGCCGCTGAGATCCCCGGCGACCAGCCGTCGGAGCGCGTGCCCGAGCATCCGCCCGTCTTCTGCGAGCCGGCCGTCGGGATCGTCCGCCGATGAGGGCGAGAGGATGCGGTCGACGACCATCGGTAGGATCGGCACCTCCGCTGATCTGACGGCGTCTGCGAGAGCGATATCGATCGCGGTGTGCTCGACCGGAGAGAGCCGCCGGTCGAGCACGGTCTCCGCGAGGGCGCCGATGAGATCCCGGCGGCGGGCTGCGACCTGTGTAGCCCAGTCGGCGTCCGGGATGCCCGCGGCCCGGTATCCCTCATCGAGCGGGTTCAAACGGGTCGGGAGCGAGGGGCCGAGGACGATCGCGCGGCCCCCGACGGCGCGGGCGACGGGGGTGTGCTCGCCTTTCGGGTCGCCGGGAACGTAGACGCGCCGCCCGAACGGGAGCGCCCTCGTGTAGAGCGCTTTCGCAAGCGACGACTTCCCGCTTCCGACGATCCCGGCGAGGATCAGGTTCGGGGCGGTGATGACGCCTTGCCGGTACAGCTCCCACGGGTCGTACACGAAAGATCCGCCGGAGTAGAGGTCTTGTCCGATGAAGGTGCCGGCGGAGCCGAGCCCGCCTTCGGCGAGGAACGGGTAATGCCCCGACAGCGTGGCCGAGGTGTCCTGGTGGCGCGGGAGCCGGAACCGGCCCGGCGTGCACAACGCCGCCGGTCCCTCCTCTCCGGCACGAGGCAGGTAGCGAGTGGCACGGCGGGCTTCGCGTGCTGCTGCCGCCTCCGCCCGCAACTTCGCCACAGTTTCGGCGCGGGCTTCGGCGTGGATGCGGGCGGCGGCCTGGGCGCGGGCTTTCCGGTGCCGGCGGAGCTCTCCTTCGGGCCCGACGAGCACCGAGGTATGCAGACGTCCCGGATCGGTGTCGTCGCTCATCGGCCGAGCCCCCGCCCCGTCTGCCTGCCGGGCTGCTCGCGGCGGATGGCCGGGGTGCCGAGGCGGTCTCGCCGCGACTGCTCCCGCGCGGCCTCGCGCGCGAGGATCGGCCCCGCCCGCACCCCAGACGGGGCGGCGATCGCAGACGACGGCGATTCGGTAGTGGTGGCGGCGTGGCGGGGGTCTTCGAGGCCGAGCAGCACCGGGGACGGGAGGACGTCCATGTGCCGGTAGAGGGCGAGGTGCCGGTGATCCTGGTTGTAGACCAGCGTGTAGGCGTCCAACTGGGCAGTGCAGTCGAGGAGGCCTTGCGGCGGCGTGTCGTAGACGTACCCGTTCTCGAGCGCGGCATCCACGGTCTCGTCACCGTAGTCGTAGCCCGCGAGTTCCTGGATCACGGCATCGGCGCCGCCCTGGTCGATGAGGTCGAGGAGCCGGTCGGCTTCGCCGCCTTGCAGGAAGACCACGTTGATCAGATGCCCGACTTCCGGCATTTCTGCGGCGGGGTGCCAGGCGATCCGGCCCGCCGCCGCGGATGCCGCATCGAGGCGTCGTTCCGCCTCACCGATGAGCGCCGCCGCCTGCCGCAGCTCCCCGGCGGTCGTGAGTGCATCGCGGACGCCCGTGGCGCGGTCTCCGGCGTCGTCGGCGGCGCGGTCGCGCGAGCTCTCGTGGGCGGTGGCGATCTGGGTGAGGACTTGTTCGAGGGATCGGACGCTGCCGAGGAGATCGCCGAGCACCCCGTACATGTCCTCCGGCTGCTCGAAGGTGCGGCTGGCGTGCGCGAGCGCCCGCATCGCCTCATAGGCTTCCTCCGCGTCAGCGACGGGATCGGTGAAGGTCAGCATGTCCGATGCTCCAATCGTGAAGATGATTCGTATGCCAGGTGCGCGAAGGTTCGCCGCTGGTTCAGATGGGGCGGCAGAGCGGGAGCGCGGCCGCGGTGAAGGCCTGCGCCTGCTGGCCGACCAGGCGGCGGGTTTCGCAGGACGCCTGGATCGCGGCCTGCTCGATCTGCGATACCGCGGCATCCAGTTCCCCATTGGTGGGTGCGGAGACGGAGACGAGGCCGACGACGCGGAGCACCCCGTGCCCCGCGGTCAGCTCAGATTCTTGTTGCAGCACGTCGCCGTATTCGGCGGTGGCCTGGGTGTCTTCGACCTGGCCGATCTTCCGGCGCTGGGCGGCGTCGGCGACCATCTCGGTCTTCTTCCGCCGCAAATCCCTGGCGGCCTGATCCGCCCGCACCGGCAGATAGTGCAGCGACAAGGAGCGCAGCACCCCGCCGGTCAGCACGAGCGGGGCGAGGAACCCGGGGAAGGTCTGCGCCCTCGGCCATTCGCTGATCCACAGCACCGCGTGGTGCGCGCTGTCGGAGCGCAGCCGGTCCCAGGCCTCGTTCACCGCAACCGGGCCCGCGGTCGCGAGCTCCCGGCCGAGCGCGCCGTGACGTTCCAAGGCGGGGCCGGCGGCGGGGTCATAGGCGGTGCGGAGGATCAGGGCGACATCACCCGGGGTGAGCCATCCCGTCATCTGCAGCTCGGCGGAGCGCAGCGCGGTCTGGAACGACTGCATCTCCTGCCCGAGCACCACCGCCGCTCCCTTCATGCCGCCGCCCGCGGAACGGATCTGCCGGGTAGCGGCTCGCATGTCAAGGGAGAGCGACACGGTGGTGGCGTGGCGTTCCCCGGCGGGGCCCGCCCGTTCGATGAGCTCCCGGTAGGTGTTCGCCGCCCAGGAGCCGTCGTCGTGGCCGTGTTCGCGCCACCACTCGGTCAGCCCCGACCCGGAATCGGGCAGGGTGCGCTCTTGCACCTGGATGCGGGCGATCCTCCCGGACCGGCACGCGGCCGCAAGGACGCGACCCCAGCCGGTGACACGGCGCTGCTGCTCGCCGGGGTCGAGAAGCACGAACGCGGGATGCGCCACCCCGCACACGACGGTGAGGGTCTGGGCGTGCGGGTCGTGGATCATCGCCGCCCCCGTCTCGGGGTCCACCCATTCCCGGAGCGCGGCGAGGTCGCCGGGGAGCGCGAGCGTGCCCGCCGGGCGCGGCTTCACCACCCTGCGCCGATACTGGGTTTGCTTCGCGCGGGTGCGGAGGAGCCAGCGGGTGACGATCGGCGCCCACTCGATCAGCTTCCGCCCGCCGACGGGCACCCACGCGATCACCACCAGGGATGCCCACGCCGGCGACGACCAGGCAAGGCCCTGTCCGCCGCCCGTGTAGAGGCCGGTGACGATGATGCCGAGCGCGGTCGCGAGGACGAGAAGCTGTGGCAGGGAGAGGCCGAGGAGCAGGCCGCGCTTGGTGAGGCGAGAGAACTGCACCGGACGCAGCTCGAGCGACGCTTCGGAGGTGTTCGCGCTCATGGGTTACTGCTTCCCGGTCGGGGCGGGCGGATCGGTCCTTGGCGGCGAGGGCGGCGGGAGCACCGCGGGCGGCTGCTGCACCGGCGGCCCAGGCGGCGGAGCCGCCGGCTCGGACGCACTACCCGCGTGCCCGTCCGCTGCGTCACCGATGGCCTCGCCGATCTTCGGGCCCGCGGTCGCGGTCTCTTTCACGACGACTCCTGCGGCGACGGCCGCCGCGACCGGCGGCGCAGCAGCCGCAGCCGGGGCGGCCGGTGCGGCCGTGCCTCCGGTGGCAGCCGGGGCTGCGGTGCCGGCCGCGGCAGGCGCCGCCGCTGGTGCTGGGGTGGGTGTGGGCTTCGGCGTTCCGGCGCCCTTGCCGGTGTCTGCGCCGTTGAGCACTTGCTTCGGGGCGGGGCCGTTCGGCTTCGACGGGAGCGGGACGGGCCGGTTGAGGGCGTTCTTCGCCTCCTGCTCCATCGAGGACGCCTGATACATGTCGAAGCCCACGAAGCTCAGGAACTTGTACGCCAGATACGGGGCGAACGCGGCGACGAACAGCAGCACGATCCCGGCGATGGGTTCGGACAGGGATTTCAGGTCGAGGCTGATGGGTGCGGCGACCTGGGTGGTGGCGATGAGGAAGATCACCACGATCACGAGCTTCGACGCGATCAGCGCGACCACGAACGTCGCCCACTTCCCGAACCAGCCGCGGGACGCTTCCCAGGTGAGGCCGGCGAGCGCGACCGGGCCGAACACGATCGCGACCAGCAGCAAGGCCTTCCGGATGAGGAGGCTGAACCAGAGGATGAAGATCGCGGCGATCATGAGGCCCGCGAGAAAGATCGTCAGCAGCGCCCCCGCACCCCCAGCAACCGAGGTGATGGTGACCGCGGTGATGAGGAGCGCGAGCCGGTCGTCCATGCTCTCGATCGTCTGCCCGGTGGCCTGGATGATGCCGACGCAGAGCTGATCGGTGATTTCGAGCAGCAGGGCGGTGCAGGTGATGAGCACGAACGAGCCGAGCACCGATTTCGCGACCCCGAGCGCGGCGCGGGTGAGTGCGGACGGGTCGCGGCGGGCGAGGCCGGTGATGAGCTGGAAGCAGAAGAACAGGAGCGTCACGAACACGGCGATGCCGAACAGGATGTTGTAGACCTTCACGTATCCGTCGCTGGTGACGTCGACCGAGGTGGTGGTGGAGAACACGTCCCACATGCCCTGGAACAGGGTGGACACGGCGAGCCCCATCGCGGAGGCGATCCACCCGAAGAAGAGGCCGGCGGGGCCCTCGCCGATCGCGGTGCAGACGGTGGAGACGCCGGGGATGTCGCAGATACTCACCCTGAACCACCACCCGGCTAGTTGACGGCCTGGCCGACGGTCCAGAAGAAGTTGATGAGCGTGACGGCCGCACCAGCGAGCACCGCCGCACCGCACGACACGAGCACGCCCGTCTTTCCCCTCGACGCGAGGTGCGGGTTGCTGCTATTCGCGCCGAAGCCCCAGACGATCGCGGACACGATGAGCGCCAGCACGCTGAGGATGAGGCCGACGGTCATCACCGCGCCGACGATGTCGCGCAGTTGCGCGATCCCCGGAAGCCCGTTGCTGTTCGGGTCGATATCGATCATGGTTGGGCACTCCTGCCGGTCGGTGAAGCGGACGCGATCCGTCCGACAAGCAGGTGCACTCAGCAGGCCCGGTGGCCGAACCCTTAGATGCGGTCGCCGATGGTGAGGAGAAAGTTCGCCCAGGCGATGCCGGCGCCGGCGAGGGCTGCGGTGCCGAGGGCGACGAACACGCCGATGCGGGCTTTCTGCGCCGTGTAGGGGTTGCCGGTGTGGGCGGCGATGGCCCAGATGGTTGCGGAGACGAGGAGGGTGAGCACGGCGCCGATGAGGACGTAGGTGAGGAGCGCGCCGATCACCGACGCGAACTCCCCGGATGCGCCGACGGCGCCGAAGTCGGGAAACACGTTCACCGGGCACCTCCAAGGTTCGCGCGACACCCGGGCGCGCCCGTCGTGCCGTCACTCGGGACTGCGCCGTGCTGCGCCAGCCACTCGACTGCGTTCACCGGGGGCTGGCCCTGCCCGCCGGGCCGGATCTCGACGTGCAGGTGCGGGCCGGTGGAGCGGCCGGAGGAGCCGACATCGCCGATGTGCTGCCCGGCCGCGACGGTCTCCCCGCTGGTGACGTAGATGCCGTCCTGCCACATGTGCGCGTAATAGGACGCGACCCGGGCGCCTTGGACGGTGTGTTCGATGACGATGAGGCCGCCCCATCCGGAGCTGAACTCCGCGACGGTCACGCGGCCGTCGGCGACCGCGTAGATCGGGGTGCCGTCGGCGGCGGCGAGGTCGGAGCCGGAGTGAAACTGCCGCTCGCCGGTGAAGGGGTCGGTGCGCCAGCCGAAGCTATCCGTGTTCGTGTACGAGCCCTCGGGAAGCGGGAACACGACGCGGCTGGTCTCCGGCACCGCCCCGCCACGGTTCCCGCCGCCGCTGGGGGCGGGCTTGGTGAGGGCGGTGAGGATCGCTTCGGCGACGGGCTGCCAGTTCCGGTACCGATCCGGGAACGCCGACACTTCGACGGCTTGCGCGGCGGAGCCTGGGTCCATCTGCTGCCAGCCGGGAATGTCGAGCAGGCCCCGCGGCGAGGGGAAGTTCGGGCCCTGCTCACCACCGTAGAACGCCTTCGCCTGATAGGTCGGGTTCATAAGCTCAGCGACCGTACCCCAGCCCGCGGCCGGCCGCATCTGGAACAACCCCAGGCTGTCGTGATCGGAGGCGTCGCCGTCGTTCGGGTAGTTCCCGGATTCGGGGTAGGCGCCGGTGTTGGCGAGCATCCGCAGCCGGGACTCGGTGAGCGCCGCCATGAGCGCGATGCGCACACCCGCCTGGCCGACGCCGGGGATGCTCGCCCCGGTGGTGATGATCGTCGCCGCGTGGGTGAGCTGCCGCTTCTCGAGCGTAACCGAGGTGCCATCGGCAGTGGTCGCGGCGAGCTTGTCCGGGATCGGGCCGACCGTCAGGGAATCCGTGAGGCAGAACCCTAACGGGCCCATGAACGCTCCCATGCCGACCAGCGCGGTCGACGGTCCGACGCAGAACAGCACCAAGAACAGGACGAGCAGCTTCTTCACCATCACCGAGCCGTCCTCGCTATCGGAGCGGGGTGTCGAGAGCGGAGAGCCGCAGCAGCCGGCAGTCCTCGTCGTCCGGGCAGGCGGCGAAGATCGTGAACGACACCGGGCGCGCATCGGTAACGCCCTGCCCTTCCCAGACGCCGGTCCGGTGCCGGGTGCCGGTGACTGTGTACGCGGTCGCACCCGGCAGGAGCGTGCCGGGGCGGGCGTCGGCGGCGATGCCCGCCCAGCTCTCGGGAAAGGTGATCGTGTCGATGGTGAGCCATTGCCGGGTCGAGTAGTTCCGCAGTTCGGCCCAGGCGGCATCGTCTGGGAGGTAGGCGCGGAGGTCTGCGGCGAGGCCTGGTGCTTCGTCCGGGTCCGCGACATCGATGATCGCCTGCATGTACTCGTGCGGGCTGTAGCCGAGGCCGGTATCCCACGCGAACAGCCCCTCGGCTACGTCCCGCGCAAACCGTTCCGCGTCTGAGACGGCCGAGAGCTCGCGCGGCGAGAGATCCCGGTCAGCACCAGGCGTCTCGGACGCCGAGACGCGGGGGCCGGGTGATGATTCGGGGGCGGGGCCGCGCAGCAGGCCATAGATGCCGGCGCCGACGAGCAGGGCGAGGACGATGCCGCCGCCGATGAGGGCGATGCGCAGGCGCCGCGACGCCTGCTCCGGCTCGGTGGTCTGACGCATACGGGCTTCCTTCCGGCGAACGGGCGAGTTCGGTACCCGGAAGGTGCACACGCACAGCCGGCGGCTCGTAGCCGCCGGCAGGCAGGTTTAGACGGCCTGCACCTCCGTGCTGCCCGCCGCAGCGTTTTCGCGGGCGGCGCGGATGAGGGCGAAGAACGCGATGGTCTCGGCGAGCACGGCTTCGGCGCGCTCCCACTCCGCCCCGGTCAGTTCCGCGGCGAGGGTGCCCGGGTCGTATTTCTGGGTCCAGCCGTCCATGTCGGCCCAGAGCGCGACGAACGCGCGCGGCGGCAGCACCACGAGCGTCAGCTTCGGACGCTCCACCGGCCGTACCGGCTTCTTGCCCTTCTTGCGACCCGTGGAGGTGATGCGGGCGATCGCCGCAGCGGCGAGCTGCGCGAGCTCCGCCGTCCGTGCCTCCCTGGCGGCTGCGGCACGCACTTGCTCGGCAGAGGCGGCGGCCTGCATGCGCACGGGGTCCGGCTGGGCGGGGTTGACGGCGATCCGGTCGAGCTCGTGCAGGGAGAGGGCGGTGTTCATGCGCAGGTGCGCGCCGTGCACTTTCCCGCCGGCCTCGATCCGCGCCAGCTCCTCGACGGCCTGGGCGCGGATGTGCTCGGGTCGGGTGTCGTCGTTTGCGAGATCCTTCAATCTGCCGATTTGTTCGAGCATCGTCTGCGATCCGTGCCCGGTGACCATGCGGGCGGCCTGCACCCGGGCTTCCCCGGCGGAGCGCGGTGCCGTCGATTCGACGGCACCGTGGACTTCCGCAGAATCCTGCGGATTCTCGCCGTCGGCTCCGAACCGTGTTGCGGCCTGCCGGCGGGCGGCGTCTTCGGCGAGCACGACCTTCAGCTCCCGGTAGAGGGATTCGGCTTCGATCAGGGAGAGGGGTTTGTGCAGCGAGTTGTCGTTCTGTTCCGCGAGGAGCTGGGAGAGGCGGCCGGAGAGGTTCGACCGCACCCACACGTTCGTGGAGCGCTGCCCGAGCAGGCGCAGCGCTTCGAGGCGGCGGCGCCCGCAGACGAGCACCCCGTCCGGGGTGACGGTGATCGGCTGCAACAGGCCCTCTGCACGGATGGACTCGGCGAGCGCCGGAATGTCGCCGAGGTCGGTGCGGTGGCGCTTCCCGACGGTGATGGAGTCGAGGGAGCGTTCCAGCTCGATATGCCCCGGGCTACTGGCAGCCATGGCAGCCACCTCCGTCTGGGGTGGACAGCACCACCTCCGACAGCACCCGGTCGTCGGCGAGGAGCGCGCGGAGGGGTTCGCCGGTGACCAGGCGGTGCAGGATGCCGCGTGCGGCGCTGGTGTGCGCCTGGTTCGGGTCCGGCGTCCCCAGCACCACCCGGAGCATCGCAAGCCACGAGGCGGCGGGGATGTCGAGGAGGGCGCGGGCGTGGTAGTCGCGGCGCAGCGACTCGAACGCGGAAGCCCGCGACGCTGATTCTGCGAGCCGGGTGATGATGTACTCGATCCCGCCCCGTGCAGCCTCGACCGGCCAGCCGAGCAGATGGAACAGCGCGACCGCGTCTTCGACGGCCTGCCCCACCCGGGCGGGGGTCTCGTCGTGCTCGGGCTCCTCAGTGAGGTCGGGGGCGGGGGTCGTGAGGCTGTGGTGATAGTCGGTCAGCGGGTTCTCCCGGTCACTGAAGCGCTCCGCGTCGTGGTGGGCGGAGAACTTCGGCCGCCTCGCCTGGTGCACGGAGCACAGCAGCCCGTTCGCGCGTTCCTCGGCGATGCAGGTCACTTTCACTGCGCGGGTGATGACGGCCCAGGGGTCATCGGCACGGCGGACGGCGCCGGTGCGCATCGCATCGAACGCCGCCGCTGCGGCCTCCCACGGGTCGAGGCCGTGCCGGCGCGCGAGCGCCGCGTACTTGTCGGCCGCGTGCCGCATGAGCGCTGCGACTTCGGGGTCGTTCCGCCACGCCCACCGGCCCTCCTCGTGCAGGCGGATCAGCAGGGCGCGGAGCCCTTCGGAATGCTCGAACCCCCACCGCGCGTCCCGTTCAGGGCGTGCGGCAGGGGTTCTCTTCGTGCGGGTCTGGTTCATGATGACGGCACCTCCTGCATGGCAGGTGCGCCGTGTGTGCCTGGGGCCGGGAAGGTCCTGCGCGAACCGGGAGCTTGAGTCGTGCATGACGGGTCACCTCAGCCCCATCCCCGAACGTGCCGGCTCTGGTCGTGCCTGGTGCCTGCGGCCCCGGATCGACAGATCGGGCAATCGCGATGCCCGCTCACCCCGGACCGCACGCTGTTCGGCGCGGTCCTGCTTGCGGTCGGCGCGGGCGTCGCGGAGGCGCTGGGTGAGCTCGGCCCGCAGATCGAGGCCTCTCCCGGTCGCGCGGGCGCCGCCCTGCATCGCCAGCTCGGTCGGCCGCACCCACCGAATCTGCGTCCGCCGCTTCGCCTCAGCATCCGGCTCGGCTTCTACCGTGTCGCGCTCGGCGCGGTCGCTCCCGGTCAGGGAGGGGTCGCGGTGTACGGCGAGCATCGACCGCTCCGCCTCCACCTGCTCAGGCCCGCCCGGCGAGGTTCGTTCGGCGTTCATCGCCGCAGCGAGCGCGGGATGCAGACGCGACCGCGCCGCCTCCGCTACTTCGGGGCCGTGTTCGTGGTACATGACGGGTCCTCCTCGTCTCTGGGGTCATCTGCAGCCGTCGCGGCTGCTGCATCGGTCGTTGGCATAGCGATGACTGGCTGTTCGGTGCCGGGCTCGGCTTCCGGCGTGGGGCTGGGTTGCGGGAGCCAGCGGCCGACGGTCGAGGGGTGCACGTCGAGGTAGCGGGCGATCTTCTTGTTCGACCAGCCGCCCGCCCGCAGCACCTCCGCCACCTCACGCCGCGACCACCCATCCCGCCCCTGCTCTGGCATCGGCGGATCACCCGCTTCGGCGCCGGGCTCCGCATCGGGCGCCAGCACCGCAGCGAGCACCGGCGCTCGGAGCGCCGGTTCCAGCGACGCCACCGGCACCGGCCCGCCCGGCCGCTCCGCGGCCTCGACGTGCAGTTCCGCGGCTTCCTCAGCAGCCGTCTCAGGGGCCGGTTTGGGTTGGTGGCGGGTGAGGATCACGGTGAGGTGCGTGATCGCGAGCAGCACCAGCGGTGGCACTGCCGCAACCGACGCCGCGAGCACCGCAGGCACATCCGCATCGGCGGCGACGATCGCGTGGATCGAGTTCGCCGTCACCGACAACCCAGCTCCAGCGATGAGCAGCATCCAGGGGTACCAGGCGGTGCGGGTGCCGGCGAGCGCGACGACGGCGACGGTCGCAACGACGATGACGCCGTCCACGATCAGCGGCCACGCCCACGCCTGCCCCTCCTCGATCCCGGAGCGGCGGGCGAGATCGGCCAGCGCAATGAAGGAAAGCCAGAACGCCCCGCACGCGATCAACACCGTCCCCGCCACCGCCGTCACCACGGCGAGCCAGCCACCCCGGCGCTCCCTCCTCATGTTCATGCGAGCACCCGCCCTCGATCAACTGGGGCACGCTGCGCAACCGGGCGCGCCGTGGCAGGTGCGGGTGCTGCCGGGGTGGTGTTCGGAGTGCGGTAGGCGGAGCGGATCGTGCGCTCGATCTCCCGCGGCGGCAAGCCAATCCCTTCCGCAACCGGCCCGAGCGCCTGAAACGCTTCCGCCAATGTGGCGCCGTTCTCCGCGAGGCGGCACGACGCCCAGAACAGGCCCTGGTTCCGTTCGCCTTCGCCTTGCCCTTCCAGCCATGCCGCGATCCGCTTCGCCCGCTCCTCCACAGTGCCGCGGAACGGGCGCGCCTCCCACGACGACCGCACGGGCCTCGGGTCCAGAAACTCCCGCAGCGCGCCCGCGTCGACGGGATGCACGTCGCCAGTGGCGAGGTCGAGGAGCTGATACGCGACCGTCTCGCCGTCGATGATCGTTCTCGACGGCGGGGCGACGATGTAACCAGCGGTGCCTCGGAAATCGAGCTGCGCCGCCCCCGACGCCCACGACCGCTGCTCGATGGCGGCTGCCGGATAATAGGCGTGCAACCCGCCCGACGGGGTGACGACCTGCACCGCCCACCCATCGAGCAGGCCCGCCTCGGTGGCCTGCTGCCAAGAGGCGGGACCGCGCGGCGGGTCGCCCTTCACATCGACATCGACAACCTCGATCCCCGAGATGGGGCCGGTCGGGATGCCGATGTTCGCATCCGGCCACCGCCGCCACCACGCCTCAACCTGCGCGGGATCGGTGCTGGCATCCTTGAAACCATGCGCGACGAGCGGCCGCTTCTCACCCGGCACACAAGGAAACACCGGCACCCCCAGCGAAACATAGTGGCGGGCGGCGTCCGCGAGACTCATGCGGGCGACCGGCGCGAGGAGCTGTTCGACGTCCATCACAGCCCCCGCACCAGCGACGAGGAACGCGCCGACCGTGCCGCAGCTGGCTTCCGCGCGGACGAGCGGGCCGACGGCTTACGCTCGACCTGCTTCGCCGCCGAGACTTCGGGACCCTCGCGGGTGAGGCCCGGCGGGGTGCCGTCGCCAAGCTGTTCGGTGTCGAGCCGATCCAGGATCTCGACGGCGACCTTCCGCACCCGCTCCGCGGTCGCCTGCACCACCTGGATCGGGTTCTTCCCGTCGGCGGCCATCGCCCACCCCGACACATACGGGATCGTGAAGGCGGTCGTGTCCATCCCGTGCGCGGCCCCGACCATGAGCGCGACGGACTCGGCTTCGACTTCGCCGATCCCGCGATGCTGGCGGGCTTCCTCCTGGTCGGGGCCGTGCATCTTCACGTGCGCGAGCTCGTGCACGAGGGTCTTCACCTGGGCGGCATCGTCCATATTCGTCCGCACCGCCACCTGCCGAGTGTCGAAGTTCGTGCTGCCGTTCGCGCCGTGGATCATGCCCTCGTGCGGCACCGGCAAGAACTGGAACCCAGCCTCGGCAACCTGCCGGATCAGCCCATCACGAAGCCCCGCCGGGGCCTCGCCTTCGAGAAGCTGCGGCGAAGGCGGGAGCGGCACATCCGGGCCGCTGGTTTGAGAGATGTCGAAGACGTAGGCGACTTTCGCGCCGATCATCCGCGACCTGACGACCTCGCCCGGCTTCGGCTGCTCTTTCGGGGCGAGCTTGCGCCACGACATCGGACCAGCAGGAGTCTTCGACGCGAACTTCCCGGTCACCGGCGCGAGAATCGCGTACCCCTTCTGCCCCTTCTGAACCTGGCGGCCGAGCTGCTCCCACTGCCGGAACCCGGCCACGTACGTCGGCATCGGCTCGGGCACCCGGCCGGCTTCCCAGGCGGCCTGATGCTGGGCGAAGATCAGCCACGAGTTGTTCACGCTGCGGGACCGGAACTTCGCCGCAAACGTCAGCGCCTGCTTCCAGTCTTCACCGGTGACCAGCTTCTCGACCTGCGCGTTCAGCTGCTCGCGCACCTCGTCGAGCTTCGCCTCCCGCGCGGCGCGCGCCTCTTCGGGGGTTCTCCTCGCAGCCATGACCGCCTCCTCTCGTCATCGGGGCGGCCCGAGAACGGGGTGCCCGTGCAAGCGAGGTACGCCGGGGATGCCGGCGGCGGGTCGAGACGGTCAGCGAACAGTAAGAGGTAGGTTGGCCGTCAGGACCCAACGGCACCTGACGTAGGACTACCGATAGCAGCCCATGAGAGATTCGTTCCCGCGGTCGGGCGAACTGCGTCCATTCCCTGCGCAGAGAATGTCTAAATGCTGGTCACAACGATTTTTCTTGCATCGCCCGGTACCGGCCCGGAGTGAGACCAGTGCATTCCCGAAAAGCCGTCGCAGCACGATTCCGACTCACCCACCCAACCAGGTTGCCGGCCTCGGCAATCGACACTCCAGACTCACGAAGGAGCCGCGCCATCTCCTCAACACGGAGCATCGTGAGATATGCCAGCGGCGTCTTCCCGTAAGCGTTCGTGAACACTCGGACGAGTTGCTTTTCGGAAAGGTGTACCGCTCCTGATAGTTCCGAGAGCAACCATGCACGGCGCACATCAGAGGCCAGGAGCTCTCGCACAGCACGGGCCTCGGCCCGCAGCGGTGCGAACCGCCGCCCACGCGGGACCGACGGGCGCGTGCGCGCCCGCTGAGCCGGAAGAGTGCGAGTCGGCGAGACGTGGATGAACGGGGACACCTGGTCGATCACCGCGTGCCAGAGCGCCTGCATCCGGTGGAATCGTTCCCGGTACTGCCCGTCGACGCTGAGCGCGACCAACTCATCAAGCCACGGCATCAGCATCCCGATCCGATCCTCACCAAGCCCCATCAACTGTGCGGGCTCGGTGTAGATCGTGTCCGCGACACTCTGCGACGCGAAGCGATCCTTGACGATATCGATGTACTGCCAGAAGAACTGATCCAGGATGAAATCGAGATCGAGATAGATCACCGTGACGGTGACGTGGCCCTCGGGTTGCGCGCCGCAGAGCACGTTCGCGCCGAGCAGCAGCACGTCACCGACCTTCGCGTGCTTCTCCCCAAACTCGCTGTAAACGATTGCCGATCCGTCGCGCACGGTGGCGAGCTTTACGCAGTCATAGGTCTCGGGGCCGACTGGTCGGTGAAAGGTGCGGGTGCGGGCGAGCAGTGGCTGGTAGCCACCAGTAGCCACCAGGTCCTGATTCGCCAGCGAAAGCCGATCGTTCCCGCTACTCATCGCTGACGCGCTCATGGTGAGCCCGGCCAGATCAGAGAGCGGGCTCCCCATGAGCGCGTCAGAGGACTTGAGCGGGACACCTGGCTTCCTTCCGTCGAATTACTCCCATTGTCGCAGGAGGGCTTCGAGAGCCGCGGCCGCTTGGAGCGGGAGCACGCCGTTGCCGAGCGCGGTTATCTGTTGGTTCGCGGTCAGTACGTAAGCCGGGCCCGTAACCCAGCCCCGTTCAAGTCCCATCAGCCATTCGAGGAACGCCGGGGCCGGTCTCGGTCCGCCGGACTCATGAAGGAGTGCCGGGCTCGGAGCCGCACTCCCTGTGATGTACTCCCATCGGGCTATGGCGTCGGCGTATCGTCCCCAGCGGTGAAGATGCCATCTATCAGCGACCACAGACTCTCCGACTCGTTCCGACATTCGGTCGAGCCATTCGGCCCGTGCAAGGCGAGGTCGATGACCTGATGAGAGAGCGCGATTGTTCCCGCTCTCCCCGCCGCGGGAAGCGTCCGAGGCGAGCGGCGTGCGAAAGAGAATCGGCGCGATGCGCGAGAACGAAGACGCGGAACCGGGGATGCGGTGCGCCGATGAGGGAAGCGGGTAGGCCGATCCAGCGCGCGTCGTACCGGAGGTCGGCCAGGTCTCCGAGTACGGCGCCGAGCGCCCGGAGAGGTCGAGCTGGCTCGTCTCCCACACCCCAGAGGCCGGGTTCCAGATCGCGAAGGGTTGCGGGGTCAGGGGTTGCATCGGAGACTCCTTCGGGGGTTGCACGAACGGCGGATGCGGAGAGCAGACCGCGCACGTTCTCGATCACGACGTACTCGGGGCGCAACCGGTCGATCGCGTCGGCCATGTGCGACCAGAGCCCGGAGCGGGTGCCAGGTGTGAGGCCGGCCATCTTCCCGACAGTCGAGACATCCTGACAGGGGAACCCGCCGCAGAGGATATCCACCGGCGGCACGTCCGCCCAGTTGATCGTGGTGATGTCGCCGAGGTTCGGCGCGTCCGGCCAGTGGTGCGCGAAGACGCGCTGCACGGGACTGATCTCGGAGAACCAGACCGTCTGCGCGTGGAGGGCATGTTCGACGGCGAGGTCGAGACCGCCGTAGCCGGAGAACAACGACCCGACGCGGAGAAGCGCGGCGCTTGGGGCGGGGTCTTCTCGCATCGGGGCTCCCGGTGATCGGTGCTCCCGGCCCGCACGCCCAGTGCTGCCGGATGGTCACCTCTAAGGTGCACCCCGCGCCCACCTCGAACGCTCGGAACTCTCACTCGCAAGTTCCGTCGCCGACGCACGCCAGCCTGACCTCGCCGAGGCGCAGGCGATCAGCTCGTCGTACGTCTCGTTCCTGACCTTCCACGCGTCTTGCATCTGCGGTTTGACGCGTGCATCACTCGCCTCAGAAGTCACACGCTGCTCGCGCCGATCTGCTCGTTGCGCCGTAGCTGTCTACGCGCACCTTCTTCCTGACCGAGACTCCACGGAGGAAGGGACGCGCGCCATGAGCACGGGAGCACCGAGGTACCAGCCAGCCCAGTTCGAGGCGTCGGGGTGGGAGTCGGGCACGCCGGAGCGCAAGGCCCGGTTCGTGAACTCGCTGCTGCGGTTCATCGCTGCTGACTTCCCGCGTGAGCGCTTCACCCGATCCCTGTACGGCGGGTTTTCCACTCACGGCTGCTTCGGGTTCATCGCGCACTACAACCTCGACGGCTTCTACGAAGCCCAGCTCTCCACCCCAGACCGACGCGCCCGCTTCCTCCACGACCTGCGCCAGGAATGCGAACGCGACGCCCGGCATGATCGGCCTGATCTATGGAGCGACGTGAAACGCGTGCTCGCCGAACGTCTGCAACCCCAGGAACTGCAGCCACCAGCCCGACGGCTGCCAGCACCTACGCGGCGGCACTCCTCGCCGAGCAGGCGCGACTGCCGGACGCTCTTCTGACCCGGCACCGGGGTTGCGTGAGGTTGCACAGTGCAACCTCACGCAACCCGATTGCACCTGCTTGTGGGGAGAGCGGAGCCGTTTGAGGCGATGGTTCAGTCGCTAGCGCGAGGGGACTTGAACTGACCTCGACCCCCTCGCGCCGCGAATCTCGGGCGAGCATTCTACTGTATGAAATCAACGATCTACGGCATCTAACCTGTGGATAACTCCACCGCGATACCCCGACCTACAGGCTGCTTAGCACTTTCGTTAGCACTTTTCGCAGCCCGAGCTAGGAGTCGTGCAAATTGCAGAGTAGCTAGCCACCGCATAGGCATGATGGGGAAGTTTCACGGGCTCTCAAGCTGAGCGATCCAGGATCCGGGCGGTGCTGGCCTCTGGGGTGAGGTCGAGCCTGCGGAGTAACTGCGCGTTGAGGGCGACGACGACGGTGGAGACGGACATGAGGATCGCCCCGATGCTCATCGGCAGTACGAAGCCGATCGGCGCGAGGACGCCCGCGGCCAGCGGCACGGAGACGAGGTTGTAGCCGGCCGCCCACCACAGGTTCTGCTTCATCTTCCGGTACGCCGCGCGGGAGAGCTCGATGACGGACAGCACCGACCGGGGATCGGAGGAGGCCAGGATCACACCCGCCGAGCCGATCGCCACGTCGGTGCCCGCCCCGATCGCGATGCCGACGTCGGCCTGGGCGAGTGCGGGAGCGTCGTTCACGCCGTCGCCGACCATGGCGACCCGGCGACCTTCGTGCTGCAGCTCGGCGACCTTGGCGGCCTTGTCCTCGGGGCGCACCCCGGCGAACACGCGGTCGATGCCGAGATCCCGCGCGACCGTCTCGGCGACGGCCCGCGCGTCGCCGGTGATCATCACGACCTGGACCCCGGCGGCGTGCAGCGCGTCGACGGCCTCGCGCGACTCGGGTCTGATCTCGTCGGCCAGCCGCAGGGCGCCGATGACCTTGCCGTCGGCGATCACGTGCAGGATGATCGCGCCCTCTTCGCGCCAGGTGTCGGCGACGGGGAGTTCGTCCGCCCCGTGCTGGTCGAGCAGGTACGGTCCGCCGACCTCGATGACGATTCCATCGACGGTCGCCTTGACGCCGACCGCCGGGGAGGATGAGAAGTCCGAGGCCACGGGCACGTCGAGCTCCCTGGCGCGCGCGGCGCCGACGATCGCGCGGGCGAGCGGGTGCTCGCTGTCGGCCTCCGCGGCGGCGGCCAGGGCCAGCACCTCGGCCTCGGTCCGGGTGTCGGCGGGATCGATGGCGGTCACCGTCGGCTCGCCCTTGGTGAGGGTGCCGGTCTTGTCGAACAGAATCGCATCCACGGTGCGCATAGACTCCAGCGCGAGGCGATCCTTGACGAGCACTCCGCCGCGGGCGGCGCGTTCGGTCGCGATGGACACCACCAGCGGGATCGCCAGGCCGAGCGCGTGCGGGCAGGCGATGACCAGCACGGTGATCGTGCGCACCACGGCGGCGTCGGGCAGCCCGACGAGCGACCAGATAGTGGCGGTGATTGCCGCCGCGCCCAGGGCGAACCAGAACAGCCACGCCGCCGCGGTGTCGGCGATCCGCTGCGCCCGGGACGAGGACGCCTGAGCGTCTGCGACGAGCTTCTGGATACCGGCGAGGGCGGTGTCGTCGCCGGTGGCGGTGACCTCGACGCGCAGGCCGGAGTCGGTGGCGACGGTGCCGGCGACCACCTGATCGCCGGTCTCCCGGCGCACCGTCTTCGACTCGCCGGTGACCATCGACTCGTCCATCGAGGCCGCCCCGTCGACGATCCTGCCATCAGCGGGTACCGAGGAACCCGGGCGCACGATCACCACGTCGCCGACGGCCAGATCAGCAGGAGCGACCTTTGCTACGTCGTTGCCGTCGATTTTCTCGGCCTCGTCGGGCAGCAGCGCGGCGAGCGAGTCGAGGGCGGAGGTGGTCTGCGCGAGCGAGCGCATCTCGATCCAGTGCCCCAGCAGCATGATGACAACCAGCAGCGCCAGCTCCCACCAGAAGTTCAGCTCGTGGTGCAGCATGCCGAGGCTCGCACCCCAGGAGGCGAGGAATGCGACGGTGATCGCCAGTGCGATGAGCAGCATCATGCCCGGCTTGCGGGAGCGGATCTCGCTCAGCCCGCCCGAGAGGAACGGCCTGCCGCCCCAGAGGTAGACGACCGTGCCCAGGATCGGCGACACCCACGGCACCCACGCGGCCTCGGGCAGCTGATAGCCGACGAGGTGGGCGAACATGTCGTTGCAGGCCACCACCGGCACGGCGAGCACGAGCATGATCCAGAACAAGCGCCGGAATTGCCCGACGTGATCCCCGTGTCCGGCATGCCCATGATCATGTCCGCCGTGTCCCTCGTGGTGCGCGTGGGCGTCGTGGTGATGGCTGGAAGGCTCGCCGTGACTCTGGTGGTGGTCGTGCGAGTGGTGACCGGAGTGGGTGTTCGGCTCGTCGTGGTGCGCGTGCTGAACGTCCACGTGCTCAGGATGCGCGTGCGATCGTGTCGAGGGATCGTTGCTCATGGTCTCGTCTCCTTCGTTCGTCACCCCAGCCCAGAGGCGAGACCGGGGCGAAGGTTCCGCGCTCCCGTGCACGTTCGCACGTCGGGAGCGCGGAACCAGATGCCGTCAGGCGGCGTAGGCGTAGCGGTCGGGGTCGGCGTCGAACAGGGGCCCGCAGGCCGCGCAGCAGAACCAGTACCGCTGCCCGTTGTGGTCGCGGTAGAGTCCGGCGGCCTCAGCGTCGGCCTTCACGACCGGGGTGCCGGCCATGACCTGGCACTCGGTCATCGCATCGGCCGGCGTCTGGGCGATGGTCTCCGCACTGGGCGTATGGTCGCAGCAGCTGCCACCCGTGGCGGAGGTGTCGGTGAGGTTGAGGTTCTCGTATGCAGTCATCAGGTAGATCTCTTCCTTTGGTTGATTACGGTTCGATCGGATACGGATCAGATCGCAAGTGAGCGCCCGGCGGCTTGTAGTTGCATGTATCTGCCACTCATTATGGTGACTCGCTCCCGCATTCTCGTGACAATCTTCTCGGGCTTTCGCTAGGACATGGCTCCTCCAACACAATACCCCTTAGGGGTATTCCTGGCTGGTGTGAAATTCCTCAGCGAGGCGCTGCGCTTGCCCGGTGGGGCGGATGTGACGCAGGCGGGTAGCGGCGATGATCGCGGCCACCGCGGCGATGACCGCGGAGACGATCGCCGCCATGTTCAGGCCGCCGGAGAAGGCCGCCTGTGCGGCGGCGATCAGCTGTTCGCCCAGCGCGCCGGGCAGTTCCGCAGCGGCGGCGAGGGCGCCGTCGATGCTGTCCG
>NZ_KB714601.1:408415-504587 GCF_000349545.1 Leucobacter sp. UCD-THU | reverse complement strand
AATACTGCGAGACGTTGTCTGCCGATAGGGGTGAGGGGTGCGTTAGCGTGGGGCATGAAGACCTCCGGTTGAGGACGTGTGTGTGGTAACCCACATCCTGCCGGAGGTCTTCTTTAGTCTGCTACGCGTTCACAACGTCCCAAGGAACTACAGCTAGAGCAGGTGGCCGCCGCCGGCCAGCTTCATGCGGTTGACGAGGTTCTTCACGTCTTGCGCGCGGCTCTTCGTGGTGACGAGCAGCACGTCGGCGGTGTCGACCACGACCACGTCCTCGACGCCCACGAGCGCGACGAGGCGCTCGCTCTCCGAGACGACGATGCCGCTCGAGGCGTCCGACAGCACCTGGGCGCCGTCGCCGAGCACGGCGAGGTCGCTGCCGCGGCCGCGCGTCAGCAGGTTCGCCACCGAGGCGAAGTCGCCCACGTCGTCCCAGTCGAAGTGGGCCGCGACGCAGACCATCTTGCCCGCGGCGGCGGCCGGCTCGGCCACGGTGTAGTCGATCGCGATCTTCGGCAGGGCGGGCCAGAGGCGCTCGCGCACGTCGGCGCCCCGGTCGGTGTCCCAGCTCGCCGCGATCTCGCGCAGCGCGCTCACGAGCTCGGGATCGGCGAGCGCCATCTGATCGAGCAGCACGGTGGCGCGGGCGATGAACATGCCGGCGTTCCAGAGGTAGCCGCCGTGGGAGAGGTACTCCTCGGCCTGCTCGGCGTCGGGCTTCTCGACGAACTCGGACACGTCGTAGACGTCGAAGGGGGCGAGGTCGCCGCGGGCCTCGCCGCACGAGATGTAGCCGAAGCCGGTCGCGGGGTGCGAGGGGTGGATGCCGATGGTCGCGATGTAGCCGCGGTCGGCCGCCTGCACCGCGGTGGTGACGGCCCGCTGGAAGAGCACGTCGCCGCGGATGACGTGGTCGGCGGCGAAGGAGCCGAGGATCGCGTCGGGGTCGCGCAGCTCGAGCAGCGCCGCCGCGAGCCCGATCGCGGCGGAGGAGTCCTTGGGTTCGCTCTCGGTGATGAGGTTCTGCGGCAGGAGTTCGGGGAGCTGGCGCATGACCGAGTCGCGGTGCGAGACGCCGGTGACGACCATCACGCGTTCGGCGGGGGCGATGGGGGAGAGGCGGTCCCAGGTGGCCCGCAGCAGCGAGTCTCCCGAGCCGGTCAGGTCGAGCAGGAACTTTGGCGCGTTCGCGCGCGACAGCGGCCAGAGGCGGGATCCGACGCCTCCGGCCGGGATCACGCAGGTGAGGCGCTCGACGGCGGGGCGCGGGACGGTGGCGTCAGACATGGTTCCAGACTAGCCAGTCGGGGCCGCGGACGAGACCGGCGCGGGCCGAATCATCAGATGAAACGGGGCTCACGCCCGAGGATCGGGCGTGCGGGGGCGCGCCCGAAATGGTGACATAATGGTGGGCGCAGCGGATTCTCAGTTTGGAGAGATCATCGGGTGCGCCCGCGCTCCCTGAGACCGCGCTGTCAGCCGCCGAGCCGAGCTCGGTGAAGCAGGACCAAGGAGGAAGCCCGTGTCAGCCCAAACGGCAGAGGCCGCACCCGCGGCGAAGAAGAAGAGCCGCCCGGGCGGCACGCTCTACCGCGGCAACGAGGGCATGTGGTCCTGGGTGCTGCACCGCATCACGGGCGTCGCGATCTTCTTCTTCCTGCTCGTGCACGTGCTCGACACCGCGCTCGTGCGTGTGAGCCCCGAGGCCTACAACGCGGTCATGAGCGTCTACAAGACCCCCATCATGGGTCTCGGCGAAGCCGCGCTCGTCGCCGCGATCGTGTTCCACGCCTACAACGGCATCCGCATCATCCTCGTCGACTACTGGCGCAAGGGTGCGCACTACCAGCGCGCGATGTTCTGGATCGTGATCGCCGCCTGGGCGATCACCATGGCCGGCTTCCTGCCGCGCCACCTGATGAACGTGTTCGGGCACTAGGCGAGGAGAGACAGACATGACGATGACGATCGAATCCCCGCGCTCGAAGGCCCCCGCCAAGAAGCGCACCAACTGGGAGAAGTGGGGCTGGATCTACATGCGCGTCTCGGGCGTCCTGCTCGTGGTGCTCGTGTTCGGCCACCTCTTCTCGAACCTGATCGCCACGCCTGGTGGCGTGCACGCGATCGACTTCGGCTTCGTGGGCGGCAAGCTCGCCAACCCGTTCTGGCAGGTGTGGGACGTGCTGCTGCTGTGGCTCGCCCTGATCCACGGCGCCAACGGCATGCGCACCATCGTGAACGACTACGTCACCCGCCCCGGTCTCGCGAAGACCTTCAAGGTGCTGCTGTTCCTCTCCGCCGCGCTGCTGATCCTGCTCGGCACCTTCGTGGTGTTCACGCTCGATCCCTGCCCCGCGGGAGCCGATCCGTCGCTCGTGGCGTCGTTCTGCAACGCGTCGTAGCGACCGCGGCATCTCAGGCTTACAGACTCGAAGAATAGGACTCACGTGACCACAGACACCCATCAGGGCGAGGACGTCACCGTCAAGGACGGTGTCACCTACCATCAGTTCGACGTCGTGATCGTCGGCGCGGGCGGCGCGGGCATGCGCGCCGCGATCGAGGCCGGCCCGAAGGCGAAGACCGCGGTCATCACCAAGCTGTACCCCACCCGCTCGCACACCGGCGCGGCGCAGGGCGGCATGGCGGCGGCGCTCGCGAACGTCGAGGACGACAACTGGGAGTGGCACACCTTCGACACGGTCAAGGGCGGCGACTACCTCGTCGACCAGGACGCGGCCGAGATCCTCGCCAAGGAGGCCATCGACGCGGTCATCGACCTCGAGAACATGGGCCTGCCGTTCAACCGCACGCCCGAGGGCAAGATCGACCAGCGCCGCTTCGGCGGCCACACGCGCGATCACGGCAAGGCGCCCGTGCGCCGCGCCTGCTACGCGGCGGACCGCACCGGCCACATGATCCTGCAGACGCTGTTCCAGAACTGCGTGAAGCTGGGCGTCAACTTCTACAACGAGTTCTACGTGCTCGACCTCGTGATGACGGGCGAGGGCAAGCACCGCCGCCCCGCCGGCGTGGTGGCCTACGAGCTCTCCACGGGCGAGCTGCACGTCTTCCAGGCCAAGTCGATCGTGTTCGCCACCGGCGGCTTCGGCAAGATCTTCAAGACCACCTCGAACGCCCACACCCTCACGGGCGACGGCGTCGGCATCATCTGGCGCAAGGGCCTGCCGCTCGAGGACATGGAGTTCTACCAGTTCCATCCGACGGGCCTCGCCGGCCTCGGCATCCTCCTCACCGAAGGAGCCCGAGGCGAGGGCGCGATCCTGCGCAACGCGAGCGGCGAGCGCTTCATGGAGCGCTACGCCCCCACCATCAAAGACCTCGCGCCCCGCGACATCGTCGCGCGCTGCATGGTGCAGGAGGTGCTCGACGGCCGCGGCGCCGGCCCGCACAAGGACTACGTCTACCTCGACTGCACCCACCTGGGCGCCGAGGTGCTCGAGACCAAGCTCCCCGACATCACCGAGTTCGCGCGCACCTACCTGGGCGTCGACCCGGTCGTCGAGCCCGTGCCGGTGTTCCCCACCGCGCACTACGCGATGGGCGGCATCCCGACCAACAACGCGGCCGAGGTGCTCATGGACAACGACACGGTCGTGCCCGGGCTCTACGCCGCCGGCGAGTGCGCCTGCGTGTCGGTGCACGGCGCGAACCGTCTCGGCACCAACTCGCTGCTCGACATCAACGTGTTCGGCAAGCGCTCGGGCAACAACGCGGCCGACTTCGCGCAGACCGCCGACTTCGTCGAGCTGCCCGCCGATCCCGCCCGCGAGATCCGCGAGCTCGTCGATCGCTTCCGCACCGGCACCGGCACCGAGCGCGTCGCCGACATCCGGCGCGAGCTGCAGGAGGCCATGGACCGCGGAGCCCAGGTGTTCCGCACCGAGGAATCGCTCACCGAGGTGCTCGGCGTGATCCACGACCTGCGCGTGCGCTACATGAACGTGGGCGTGCAGGATCGCGGCAAGCGCTACAACACCGACCTGCTCGAGGCGATCGAGCTGGGCTTCCTGCTCGACCTCGCCGAGGTGCTCGCGTACACCGCGCGCAACCGCAAGGAGAGCCGCGGCGGCCACATGCGCGACGACTACCCGAATCGCGACGACGAGAACTACATGCAGCACACCATGGCGTACCTCTCGGGAGACCCGCACTCGGCCGACCCCGACGATCACATCCGGCTCGATTGGAAGCCCGTCGTGTTCACGAAGAACGAGCAGGGCGAGTTGAACTACCCGCCCATGGAGAGGAAGTACTAGGCCATGAGCACCGCTACCGCAGAAGCGACGGCCGTCGACTCCACGGAGACCGCAGCAGCCGGAGACGCTCCCGACGCGCCGAAGCCCTTCACGGTCACCCTGCTGGTGCGCCGTTACAACCCCGAGTCGGGTCGTGACGCGTACTGGGAGGACTTCGACGTCGAGATGTACCCCACCGACCGTATCCTCGACGCGCTGCACCGCATCAAGTGGGACCAGGACGGCACGCTCGCGTTCCGCCGCTCCTGCGCCCACGGCATCTGCGGCTCCGACGCCATGCGCATCAACGGCCGCAACCGTCTCGCGTGCAAGACGCTCATCAAGGATCTCGACATCTCGAAGCCGATCTACGTCGAGGCGATCAAGGGCCTGCCCCTCGAGAAGGATCTGATCGTCGACATGGAGCCGTTCTTCGCGGCCTACCGTGCGGTCAACCCGTTCCTCATGCCGGACTCGGCCCCACCCGTGCCGGGCAAGGAGCGCCTGCAGACGATCGAGGATCGAGAGCGCTTCGACGACACCACGAAGTGCATCCTGTGCGCCGCGTGCACGACCAGCTGCCCGGTCTTCTGGACCGACGGCCAGTACTTCGGCCCGGCCGCGATCGTCAACGCGCACCGCTTCATCTTCGACTCGCGCGACGACAACGCCCAGGTGCGTCTCGACGTGCTGAACGACACCGAGGGCGTGTGGCGCTGCCGCACCACCTTCAACTGCACCGACGCGTGCCCCCGCGGCATCCAGGTCACCAAGGCCATCGCCGAGGTGAAGGCCGCGATCCGCACCGGCAAGACGAAGTAGCGCCCGCGCCCAGCGCCGGGTGGCTGCACTCGACGGCATGACGACGCCCCGCGATCCCCGCTCCTCCGACGAGGAGCGGGATCGCGGGGCGTCGCGCGTCTCGGCGGTGTCGCGAGAACTCGTCGAACAGGGGCAGGGCGTCTGGGACCGGCTGCGGGATTCGCGGCCGTTCCGCTCCTTCTTCCACTTCACCGACGTGGGCGGATCGGTGCTCGCGGCCGGCATGAGCTATCAGGCGGTGTTCGCGGTGTTCGCGGCGCTCTGGATCGGCTTCAGCGTGTTCGGCATCGTGCTGCGCGGCCGACCCGAGCTGCTGGAATCCCTGATCGAGCAGCTCAACCTGTTCGTGCCCGGCCTCGTGGGCACGGGCGACGGCGGCGCGGTGCAACTGGCGATGCTGCTGCAGAGCCGAACGCTCGACTGGAGCAGCGCGATCGCGGGCGCCGCGCTCGTCTACGTCGCGGTGACCTGGTTCACGGGCACGCGCCGCGCGATCCGCATCATCTTCGGCCTCGAGGTGCGGCAGTACCGCAACGTGGTGCTGCTCAAGCTGCGCGACCTGGTGCTGGCGCTGGGCTTCATGCTGGCGATCATCGTCTCGGCGGCGCTCACGGTGTTCAGCTCGAACCTCACCGATCTGCTGGTGTCGTGGTTCGGCGGCGATCCCGACGGCTGGCTGCTGGGCGGTCTCGGCACGGTCGCCCGATACGGCGCGATGTACGTCTTCGACACGCTCGTGCTCGTCGCCATCTTCCGGCTGCTCGCCGAGGTGCGGGTGCCGAGGTGGAGCCTGCTGCGGGGCTGCGCCCTCGGCGGGCTGGCGCTGTTCGGCATCAAGGTGCTGGGGTCGTCCCTGCTCGGCGGCGCCTCCCACAACCCGCTGCTGGCCTCGTTCGCGGTGCTGGTGGGGCTGCTGATCTGGTTCAACGTGATCTGCCGCACGCTGCTGCTCACCGGCTGCTGGATCGCGGCCGGCCAGGACGACGAGCTGGGGCGGCCGGATCCCGATCGCTCGCGCGTGCTCGACGTGTTCTGAGGACCTCGAGGGTCTCTCCTCCCCTCCGTATGGGATCTGCCGTCCGTATGGCGGACCGGGCCGACTCCTGCATACGGACGGCTGATCCCATACCGACGGCGGGGATCGAGGAGCGGGGATCGGGGAGCGGGGATCGGGGAGCCGCCATAGGCTGGTGGCATGGAGCAGCTCAGCGATCCCGAACCCTTCGACGTCGTCGACCTGATCACGCGCAAGCGCTTCGCGGGCGCCCTCGCCCGCGCCGAGATCGACTGGCTGGTGGACGCGTTCACGCGCGGCGTCGTGGCGCCGGAGCAGATGAGCGCACTGCTCATGGCGATCGTGATCCAGGGGATGGAGCGCGAGGAGATCCGCGATCTGACCGCCGCGATGATCGCGAGCGGTGAGCGCCTGAGCTTCTCGGGGCTCGGCCGCCCCGCCATCGACAAGCACTCGACGGGCGGTGTGGGCGACAAGACCACGCTTCCGCTGGTGCCGCTCATGGCGTCGCTGGGGGTGGCGGTGCCGCAGCTGTCGGGGCGGGGCCTCGGGCACACGGGCGGCACGCTCGACAAGCTCGAGTCGATCGCCGGGTGGCGGGCGTCGCTGTCGAACGACGAGATGAAGCGGATGCTGCGCGAGGTGGGCGGGGTGATCTGCGCGGCGGGGTCGGGGCTCGCCCCCGCGGATCGCGCGATGTACGCTCTGCGCGACGTCACGGGCACGGTGGCGTCGGTGCCGCTCATCGCCTCGTCGATCATGAGCAAGAAGATCGCGGAGGGGGCCGACGGCCTCGTGCTCGACGTGAAGTTCGGTTCGGGCGCTTTTCTTCCCGCCGTCGACGACGCGCGCGAGCTGGCGACGACGATGGTGCGGTTGGGCGTCGATTCGGGGTTGCGCACGGTGGCGCTCCTCACCGACATGGATGCGCCCCTGGGCCGAGCGGTCGGCAACGCGAACGAGGTGCGCGAGTCGGTCGAGGTGCTCGCGGGCGGCGGGCCCGCCGACGTGGTGGAGCTGACGCTCGCGCTGGCGCGGGAGATGCTGGAGCTCGCGGGGAAGGGCGACATCGATCCGGCCGGGGCGCTGGCCGACGGGCGCGCGATGGACGCGTGGCGGCGCCTCGTCGCCGGCCAGGGCGGCGATCCCGACGCGCCGCTGCCCGTCGCGCGTGAGACCGAGACGGTGCGAGCGGCGGCCGCCGGTGTGGTGCAGCGCGTCGACGCGCGCGCGGTCGGGGTGAGCGCCTGGCGTCTGGGGGCGGGGCGGGCGCGGCCCGGCGACCCCGTCGACCACGCCGCCGGGGTCGAGGTGCTGGTGCGCCCCGGCGATCGGGTGCGGGTCGGCGATCCGCTGTTCGAGGTGGCGTGCGATTCGCCGGGCCGCATGGTGCGCGGGGTGGAGTCGCTCGCGGGGGCGGTGGAGCTCGGCGAGGCGGTTCCGGATCCGCGCCCCCTCGTCGCGGATCGCGTCACCGCGGGCTGAGGCCCGGGTCAGGCGAGCGCGGCGACGGCGGCCGGCACGGCGCCGGCGACGTCGAGCGCGGTGATCGGCCGGCCCGACCCGCCGGCCTCGGGGTCGCCGGCCGCGATCCTGGCCGCCGCGTCGTGCAGCAGCGCGGCGGTGGCGCCGATGCGGGCGAGGGAGGCGGGATCCTCGGGCACGCCGGCGGCGTGCGCCGCGACGAGCGCGCCGAGGATCCCGGCGAGCACGTCGCCGGTGCCGGCGGTCGCGAGCCAGGGCGTCGAGGGGCCGACGAGCAGCGGCGCCTCGCCCGGCGCCGCGCACACGGTGACGGAGCCCTTGAGCAGCACGGTCGCCTCGAGGCGCTCGGCGAGGCGGGCGGCGGTCTCGGCTCGTCCGCGCTGCGCGTCGCCGTCGGCGCCGCCGCGCGGATCCCAGTCGTCGGGCAGGGCGCCGAGCCCCGAGGCTCGCCACAGGCGCTCGAACTCGCCGCCGTGCGGGGTGAGGATCGCGGGCGCCCCGTCGCGGGGGCCGTCGTCGCCGGATCGGGCCTGCGCGACGAGATCGAGCGCGCCGGCGTCGATCACGAGCGGAGCGCCGCCGCGCAGCAGTTCGAGCAGCGCCGATCGCTCGGCCGTCGAGCGGTCGGCGGGATCGGTGCCCGATCCGAGCACCCAGGCGTCCGCCGGCCGGGATCCGGGCTCCCCGAACACCGTCTCCGGGTGCACCGCGAGCACCGACGCCGCGGGCGAGGGAAGCCCGTGGGGCGACGGGGCGTCGTCGAGGGCCGGCACGTAGCGCACCATGCCCGCACCCGTGCGCCACGCCGCCGAGACGCCCAGCACCGCGGCGCCCGGGTACTGCGCCGAGCCGGTGCGCATGCCGAGCACGCCCCGCCGGTACTTGTCGTCACCGGCGCTCGGGCGGCGCAGCCACTCGGCCGCGCGCTCCCGCGACCAGTGCCCGATCATGACGCTCCGGCCCCCGGGGCGCCGGCCTCGGAAGCCCCAGCCTGCAGCCGATCGAGGTAGTCGCGCACGGTTCGCTCGAGGGTGCTCAGCGCCCGCCCGGCCGTGCGGCGGCGCTTCCTCGCGGACCCCGTATCGCTGAAGGTGTCGAGATAGATCTTGAGCTTCGGCTCGGTGCCGCTCGGCCGGATCATGACGCGCGAGCCGTCGGAGAGGTCGTAGCGCAGCACGTCGGCGGGCACCTCGGCGAGGCCGGGCGTCAGCAGATCCTGCGCGGACGCCACCTCGACGTCGCCGAATGCGCGGGGCGGATCCTGCCGCACCCGCGCGGCGAGCGCCGACGCGGCGGCCATGGAGGGGAGCCGCAGCGTGATCTGCCCGCTGGCGAAGTGGCCGAAGCGCTCGCTCGCGTCGTCGAGCAGGTCCCACAGCGTGCGCCCCTCGGACGCGGCTTCGCGGGCCATGGCGATCGCGTCGGCGCTGGCCGAGATGCCGTCCTTGTCGCGCACGATGCCGGGGTGGGTGAGATAGCCGAGGGCCTCCTCGAAGCCGAAGACGAGGCCCGGCACGCGCGACACCCATTTGAAGCCCGAGAGGGTCTCGGCGTAGTCGAGCCCGTACTCGCGGGCGACCGCTCGTAAGGCGGGCGAGGAGACGATCGTGCACGCGAGGGCGCCGGACGGGGCCGTGCCGGCGAGGGCCGCGCGGGCGCGCTCGCGCTCGGCCGCGCGCCAGCCGAGCAGCAGGCCGAGCTCGTTGCCGGTGAGCCGGCGGTAGCCGGAGGGCTCGTCGGGGTGCGGCAGTGCGATCGCGAGACGGTCGGCGTCGGGGTCGTGCGCGACGACGAGGTCGGCTTCGATGCCGCGGGCGGTGCGGAAGGCGAGATCGAGGGCGCCGGGCTCCTCGGGGTTCGGGAACGCGACGGTGGGGAACGCCCCGTCGGGGCGATCCTGCTCGCGCACCGGCACGACCGAGGGCAGCCCGGTCGAGGCGAAGACCCGCTGGGCGATGTCGGAGCCCACCCCGTGCATCGCCGTGTAGGCGATCCGCAGCCCGGTGCCGGCCCCCAGCGCCACGCCGGGCGTCTCGGGAGGCTGGGGCAGGCCGCCGAGCAGGGCGGCCGCGGTCTCCGACACGTAGGCGTCGGCGACGCCGCGCCCCAGCACCGTGTACTCGGTGGAACGGGGCAGCTGCGCGACCGGGGTCTGCGCGACCCGCTCGATGCGGGCGGCGATCTCGGCGTCCGCCGGCGGCACGATCTGCGATCCGGCGTCGTCGTCGCCGAGATAGACCTTGTAACCGTTGTCGCGGGGCGGATTGTGACTCGCCGTGATCATCACGCCGGCCGACACGCCGAGGTGCCGCACCGCGAACGCGGTGAGGGGCGTCGGACCGGCGTCGGGCAGCAGGAAGACGCGCACGCCGGCGCCCTCCATCACCTCGGCGGCGTCGCGGGCGAACACGGCGGACCCGACCCGCCCGTCGTAGCCGATCACGATCGATGGCGGGGTGCTCGCCCGGCCCGAGGCCGCGCGCTCCAGCAGGTACGCCGCGAAGCCCGCGCTCGTCTGCGAGACCACGACCCGGTTCATGCGCCGCGGGCCGGGCCCGATGCGCCCCCGCAGGCCGGCCGTGCCGAAGGCGAGCCTGCCCCCGAACGCATCGCTCAGCTCGGCGGCCGCCTGGGCGTCGCCGTCGAGCGTCGAGGTGATGAGGCGCCTGGTCTCGGCCTGCGCGTCCGGATCGATGTCGTGCTCGGCCCAGGCGCTCGCCTCGGTGATGCGCTCGAGCAGCGTCTCCTCGGAGTGCGCGGATCCGTCGTTCCCCGGCTTCCCGTCGTCAGGCAGTGCCATCGCGGTTTCTCCCTCCCCGCCACGAGCGTCGCGGTGTTTTCAAGCTACCATTCGCAACGGGTCCGGGCGCACAGCGCGCGAGGGCTTCTCCCCGCGGTTGCGAGCGCCCCGGGGCCGCTCAGTGCACCTCCCCGGGCTGGCCCGAGGGCGCCGCGGCCTCGGCGGGCTCGAGGTCGCCGCAGCTGATGGCCGCCTGCACGGCGAGCCAGCACTCGGCGGTGTCCTCGATCGACGAGAGATCGCGGTCGATGATCTTCTCGATGCGCGAGATTCGGGCGATGAGGGTCTGACGGTGCACGAAGAGGCGCTCGGCGGCGCGCACCCAGCTGCGGTTCTCCTCCAGGAAGACGCGCAGGGTCTGCGTGAGGGAGGTGCCGCGCTGCTCGTCGTAGGTGCGCAGCGGCCCCAGCACCTGGTTCGCGATGCGGCGCAGCTGCTCGGCGCTGCTCGGCAGGAAGAGCGAGGTGGTCTCGTGCTCGCCGAAGTGCAGCACGCCGCTCGCGAGGTGGTTGCGCACCAGTGCGCTGCGCGCCTGCTGCACGGCGTTCGGCAGCTCGTCGAGACCGTCGAAGGGCGCGCTCGCCCCGACACGGGCTCCGGCGGTCGCGATCGCGTCGAGCGCCCGGCCGAGCGCATCGCCCGCCTCGGCGAGCAGCAGCACCTGATCGCCCTCTGCCGCGGTGAGCACCGGCAGCTGCTGCGCGGCGAAGGCCTCGCGGATCTGGTGGTGCACGGCCCGGCCCCCGGCCCCCTGGACGACCGCGACGAGCGAGGGCTGGCGGATGCCGTGCGGCTCGAGCAGGCGCGCGGCCGACGGGCCGGGGATCGCACCGGTGCAGAGCTCGGCGAGCAGCAGCGCGCCGTAGCGCTGCTCGGTCTGCTGCACCAGCTTGTCGCGGCCGCGCTGCACGGCCTCGGCGACCGCCATCGCGAGCGTGATGTACCGCACCTCGTGCGCCGTCGACAGCACCGGGAAGCCGATGTGGGCGGCGTACGCGAGCGCCGGCTCGCTGAACGACGCGTCCATCATGTGCTCGTCGACGGTCACGGCCGCGATCCCGACCGCCTGCATGCCCCGCAGGTAGGAGCACTGCTCGTCGGTGGTCTTCGGCACGCCGAGGCCGGTGGTCATGACCAGCGCCCCCTCGCCCAGCCAGCGCCACGGATCGGGCTGCTCGCAGACGTGGGCCCACGTGATGACGCGCTCCTCCCCGACGCCCGGGGTCAGGGACACCGTGCGCGCGGCTGGCAGGTCGAGGAGCGACCTCACTGTGAAGGTCATGAGTCAAGGGTACATTTGCGCGGCTTCGTCATGAGGAGAGCGCGCGTGCGATGGCCGCCGCGGCCCGGTAGCCCGACTCGACGGCGCCCGAGAGCGACTGGGCGAGACCCGTGTGCTCGCCGGCGACGGCGACGCGGCCCGCCGCGCGCTCGAAGACGCGCGCGTCCGCCGCGTCCCACTCGAGGCCGGGGGCGGTGTAGGCGCCCCGGGTCCACGGGTCGTCCGCCCACGTCGTGAGCAGCACGTCGCCGTCGATCTCCAGCTGCGGGCGCATCTCGCGCAGCGCGCGCACCCAGCTCTCGGCGCCCGCCTCGGCCTGCAGCGCTTCGAGCGCGAACGGCCCGCCGGCGAACGACGAGAGCGCGTCGATGCGATGCTCGCCGTCGATCGAGAGCGAGCGCCACGACCACCACGTGTGCTCCGGGTTCTGCAGCGCGACGTCGTCGTCGACCCGCGAGAGGGGCACGCCGAGCTTCGCGGCGACCCCCATGAAACGGTGGTCAAGGGCGCGCTGCTGGTCGTCCGGCAGTGCGAAGCCGAGCTCGAGTTCGCGCAGGATCGGCAGCGGCACCGCGACCACCGCCGCATCGGCGTCGATTCGGGTGCCGTCGACGAGCGTCACCTGCACCGCGGTCTTCGACTGGTCGATCGCGCGGATCGGGTGCTCGAGGCGCACGCGATCGCCGAGACGGCGCGCGAGTTCGATCGCGAGCGCCTGGTTGCCTCCCACGAAGCGCCCGCCGTCCTCGACGTAGCCGCCCGCCGTCGACGACTCGTGCAGCAGCACGGCCTCGGCGCTGACCAGCGCCGGGTCGGCGGCGGCCGACGTGGTCGTGCGCCGGTAGACCGGGTCGAGCCGGTACCCCTCGCCCAGCGCCTCGGCGAAGGCGCGCTCCAGCGACACCTCGCGCTCGCCGTCGGCGAGCATCCGCGCGAGCGTGCCGCGCACGCGCTCGCCCGTCTCGCCGAGCTCGGCGAAGGAGATCACGCGGCCGTTCACGGTGCGGCGGCCGTAGCGCACGCCGTGCGACATGATCGGCACGCCCACCTCGGCGGCGAGCCGGCGGATCGGGAACTCGGTGGGGAAGACGTACTCGCCGCCGCGCTCGGTCACCTCTCCGTTGCCGAGACGCTGCGACCAGGTGCGGCCGCCCACGCGATCCCGCGCCTCGAGCACGGTGCACCGATGGCCGGCCTTCTCGAGCTCCCAGGCTGCGGTGAGGCCGGCGAGGCCGGCTCCGATGACGACGATGTCCATGCGTTCCTCCTCGAACGGTGAGCGGTGCCCGACACCCATGCTAGGGATCGATGCGGCCCGAGGAGTCCTCCCCGGGCATACTCGTGGGCGAAACCTTATGTTCGTACTACCGTCGCCGGGCCCGCCATACGAATCTATGAAAGATGCCTCGCCGCGGTAACGAAGGGGTAACGGGCGGGGGTCGGCCCCGACGGCGGCTACTAGGTTCGGGAAGCGGCAGGGCGGAACATCCGCTCATCCGCAGGGGCCGCTCGGAGCGGCCCCACCATCACGATGAAGTGAGGAAGTACATGTCAATTCTCAGAGACACGAAGGTTCGCCGCGGCGTTTCGCTCGTGGCCGGAACCGCGGCGCTGGCGCTCGCGCTCGTCGGCTGCAGCGGAGGCGGCGACGCAGAGCCCGCGCCCGAGCGCGACCTCGGCACCCCCGTCGCGGGCGAGATCAAGGAGGGCGCGCTCGACGGCGTCACCCTCACGTTCGCGGGATCCGGCGGCGTCTTCCAGGACGGCCAGACCGAGGCCCTGTGGAACCCGTTCGCCGAGGCCTCCGGCGCGAAGTTCAACCAGGACGCCTTCGACGCGGGCAAGCTCAAGGCCATGGTCGACAGCGGCAACGTCAGCTGGGACATCGTCAACACCACCCAGTTCGACACCGCGCGCGGCTGCGGCACCCTCTACGAGGAGTACGACTACTCGCAGATCGACACCTCGAAGATCCCCGAGGGCACGATCACCGACGACTGCATGGTGCCGCAGATCCTCTACGGCCTCGTGGTGGTCTACAACACCGAGAAGTTCGGCGACAACCCGCCCACGAGCGCGGCCGACTTCTTCGACACCGAGAAGTTCCCGGGCAAGCGCACCGTCAGCCAGTCGACCTACGTCGACCCGCAGACGGTCGAGTTCGCGCTCACCGCCCAGGGCAAGGACGTGAAGACCCTCAAGCCCGAGGACATCGAGAGCGCGTTCGACATGTACCGCGACCTCGGCGACGACGTGATCGGCTGGACCACCGGCGCCCAGGCGCAGCAGCAGCTCGAGGCCGGCGAGGCCGTGATGGGTCTCGTCTGGTCGGGTCGCGGCTACGGCGCGGCGGCAGCCGGCGCACCCGTCGCCCCCATGTGGGACGAGTGGATGATCATGGTCGACTCGAACGGCATCCCGAAGGGCGTCAAGGACAAGCAGGCCGCCTTCGCCGCCGTGAACTACTCGATCGGCGCCGAGCAGCAGGCCAAGATGACCGAGCTCACCTCGTACGGCGGGGTGAACATCGACGCGAAGCCGCAGATGGACGAGCAGCTCACCGAGTGGATGACGACCGAGCACCTCGACACGGGCATCGCCCCGAACGTCGACTTCTGGGTCGACAACTACGACGCGCTGTCGGCCGCCTGGGCCGGTTGGGCGACCGGAAACTAACCCATGAGCGAGGGCACTGTCACCGAGACCATCGCGGTCTCCGGTGCGGATGCCGGGCGGCGGAAGCGGGGGCCGAGGAATTGGCGCCCGCTTCTGCTGCTCATCCCGGCATTCGTGATCGTTTCTCTGTTCTTCCTGGCACCGCTCGTGGATGTGTTCATCCGCTCGGTCACCGACCCGCAACCGGGGGTGCAGAACTACGTCTGGCTCGTCACCACCCCGGCGAACCTCAACGTGGTGCTGCGCACCTTCGGCACCGCGATCCTCGTGACGATCGTGTGCCTGCTGCTCGCGTACCCGTACGCGTATCTGATGACGATCGTGTCGGATCGCACCCGCAATCTGATGCAGCTCTTCATCATGATGCCGCTGTGGACCTCGATCCTGGTGCGCACGCTGGCGTGGATGGTGCTGCTGCAGGACACGGGCCCCATCAACGGGCTGCTCGCGGCGTGGTTCGGGATCGGTCCGATCCCGCTGATCCGCACGACCTTCGGCGTCGCGCTCGGCATGTCCCAGGTGCTGCTGCCGTTCATGGTGCTGCCGCTCTACTCGTCGATGGCGAAGATCGACAAGCGGCTGCTGCCGGCGGCGTCGAACCTGGGGGCGAACCCCGTCACGGCGTTCTTCACCGTCTACCTGCCGCTGTCGAAGCCCGGCATCTTCTCGGGCGGCGTGACCGTGTTCATCCTCGGCCTCGGCTTCTACATCATCCCCGCGCTGCTCGGGTCGTCGAAGGAGATCATGATCTCGGCCCTGATCCAGCAGCAGATCAGCGTGTTCCTCATGTGGGGCCAGGGCACCGCCCTCGGCATCTTCCTGCTGGTGTGCACGATTCTGATCCTGGTGATCGTGTCGCGGTTCAACCGCGGCGGCAGCCTGTTCCCGGGGGTGGACCGCTGATGACTTCGAAGCGCATTCTCGGGGCGTTCTCGGTGCTGATCGTGCTGTGGCTGATCGTGCCGACCCTCATCATCATCCCGATGTCGTTCAACGAGGCCTCCTCGTTCAACTTCCCGCCGAAGGGCTTCTCGACCCGGTGGTACGAGAACTTCTTCACCGACCCGTCGTGGCTGCAGGCGCTGGGCTCGTCGCTGCAGGTCGCCGTGCTGACGATGATCGTCGCCACCGCGGTCGGCGTGCTGGCGGCGCTCGGCCTGTCGAAGGTCAGGTTCCGCGGCAAGGGGCTGATGGAGGGCTACTTCCTGCTGCCCCTCATCGTGCCCGGCATCGTGCTGGCGGTGGGCCTGTACTCGCTGTTCCTGCGCATGGACCTGCTCGGCACCCTGCCCGGGTTCGTGCTGGCGCACACCATCGTGTCGATGCCGCTGGTGATCACCAATGTGATGGCCTCGCTGCAGGGCCTCGATCCGCGGCTGGAGCAGGCGTCCGCGAGTCTCGGGGCGGGGAAGGTGCGCACCTTCTTCAGCATCACCCTGCCGCTCATCGCGCCGGGTGTGACGGCGGGGGCGCTGTTCGCGTTCGTCACCTCCTTCGACGAGGTGATCCTCTCGCTGTTCATCCAGTCCCCGACCCTGCAGACGCTGCCTGTGAAGATCTTCAACAGCGTCACCCAGACCAATGACCCCACGGTGGCGGCGGTGGCGGTGATCACGATGCTCACTTCGGTGGTCGTGATGCTCATCGCCCAGTTCGCCACGAGGAAGAGAAAGCGACCGGTAGCGTGAACGCTATGACTCACAACGAGATCCCCGTGCCGGACGGGCACGAGCAGGAGCTGCGCGCGGAGGGCCTGAACACCTCGGTGATCCACCAGATCGGCGAGGCGGGCATCAGCCTGAACCAGGTGACGAAGCGCTACGGCGAGAACACCGTGGTCGACGAGATCGACCTCGTGATCGAACCGGGCGAGTTCATGACCTTCCTCGGGCCGTCCGGTTCGGGCAAGACGACCACCCTCAACATGATCGCGGGCTTCACCTCGGTCACCGAGGGGCACCTGCACATCTACGGCAAGCCCGTGGCGAAGCTCCCTCCGCACAAGCGCGACATCGGCATGGTGTTCCAGAACTACGCCCTGTTCCCGCACAAGACGGTGGCCGAGAACATCGCCTATCCGCTGCAGCGCCGCAAGCTCGGCAAGGAGCAGCAGAAGAAGATGGTCTCCGACGCGCTCGCGATGGTGCGCATGGGCGAGTACGGCGACCGCTACCCGTCGGAGCTGTCGGGCGGACAGCAGCAGCGCGTGGCGCTCGCCCGCGCGCTCGTCTACGAGCCGCGCGTGCTGCTCATGGACGAGCCGCTCGGCGCGCTCGACAAGAAGCTGCGCGAGTGGCTGCAGGGCGAGATCAAGCGCATCCACCGCGAGGTGGGCTCCACGTTCGTCTACGTGACGCACGACCAGGAGGAGGCGCTGTCGATGTCGGATCGCATCGCGGTCTTCAACAACGGCAGGATCGAGCAGGTCGGCACGTCCGAGGATCTCTACGAGGCGCCGCAGACGCTGTTCGTGGGCCGGTTCCTCGGGGAGTCGACCGTGCTGCTCGGCAAGGGAGTGAAGGACGGGGATCGCCGCACCGCGATCGAGGTCGCCGGCCACCGCGTGGTCGCCGACGGCCAGTCGTCGCACGAGGATCTGGCGATCCTGATCCGCCCCGAGAACCTGCGCCTCGAGACCGCGGGCACGCCCGTGGGCGAGAACGAGAACTCGATCCCGGTCACCATCACCGACGTGACGTACCTGGGCGCCTCGCGGCGCTACACGGTGCGCCTGCCCGACGGCACGGAGGGGGCGGTGCGGCTCGGCCAGGAGGCCCGCATCCACAATCGCGGCGACGAGGTCGCCATGATGTGGAGCATCCCCTCGGGTGTGCTGCTCGTCGACACCGGCGAGGCGGGCGAGTCGACGACCTGAGATCGCTGGAGACGCCGCTGCTGCCGCCGCAGACGACGAAAGGCGGATATCGCACGCGAAGCCCGAGGGCCGCGTGCGATATCCGCCTTTCGCCGTGTCGGGGCGGGCGCCCTACGCTTCCATGTCGACGTCCTTGGTCTCGGGCGTCAGGATGAGCGAGACGAGCGTCAGCACCGCGGCGCCGGTCAGATAGAAGCCCACGAAGATCGGGCTGCCCTCGGCGAGGCCCCACAGCCACACGGCGATGATCGGCGCGAGCGCGGCGCCCAGGATCGACGAGACGTTGTAGGCCACGGCCGATCCGGTGTAGCGCACGTTCGTGGGGAACATCTCGGGCAGGAACGCGCCCATGGGCCCGAATGTGAGACCCATGAGGGTGAAGCCGAGGGCCAGGAAGAACATCACGGCCGCGGTGCCGCCGCCCAGCAGCGGCACGAAGGTGAGGCCGAAGAGGGCGATCGCCGCGGTGACCGAGATGAGGGTGCGGCGGCGGCCGAAGCGGTCGGCCAGCGGGCCCGACACCAGCGTGAAGATGCCGAAGAACACCACGCCGAACACGAGCATCAGGATGAACTCGTTGTAGCTGTACCCGAGGCCCGGCACGTAGGCGGAGGCGTCGAACGAGGCGTCCGCGGCCTCGGCGGCCCGCTGCGCGGCCTCGAGGCCGGGGCGGGTGCCGAAGGTGAGCGTGTACGAGGTCATCAGGTAGAACAGCACGTAGGTGGCGAGCATCGCGAAGGTGCCGAGGACGAGGCCCCTCCAGTGGTGCTTGAACGCCTCGGCGAGCGGCATGCGCGTCACCTTGCCGCTCTGCTTGACGCTCTCGAACGCGCTCGACTCGACGAGCCTGAGCCGCACCCACAGGCCCACGATCACCATGAGGGCCGAGAACAGGAAGGGCACCCGCCAGCCCCAGTCGAGGAAGGCCTCGGAGGCGACGCCCGGGTGCTCGGGGTCGGCCAGCGCGTTGTTGATCACGAAGAACAGCATGTTCGCGATGATGAAGCCGAGCGGCGCGCCCAGCTGCGGGAACGTGCCGTACCAGGCGCGCTTGCCCTGCGGAGCGTTCTCGGTGGCGACGAGCGCGGCGCCCGACCATTCGCCGCCGATGGCGAAGCCCTGCGCGAGGCGCAGCACGAGCAGCAGCACCGCGGCCCACACGCCGATGTTCTCGTGGGTGGGCAGCAGGCCGATCAGGAAGGTCGCGATGCCCATCGTGAGCAGCGACGCGACGAGCGTGGTCTTGCGGCCGAGACGGTCTCCGAGGTGGCCGAAGAACACGGCGCCGACGGGGCGGGCGAGCATCGCCGCGCCGAAGGTCGCGAACGACGCGATGAGCGCGGTGGTGTCGTTGCCCGTGGGGAAGAAGAGCACCGGGAAGACGAGCACGGCCGCGGTGGCGTAGACGTAGAAGTCGTAGAACTCGATCGTCGTGCCGATGAGGCTCGCGAGGATCACGCGGGACGGCTTGTTGCGGGGCGCACCGCTCGGGCGGGCGGGAGTGACGGAGGTGGCGGACAAGATGGGGGCAGCTTTCGATCGCGGTGATGCGCCGGCCACGCAACGTCGTTGTGGTGTCGATGGCTCAGCGCCATTGACTGTGCGGCTCCCTTGTGGGGAACCGCACACCAGTGTACGCCCCTGCGTCGGGGGTCTGCCCGCTACCGCCCGACGACCATGATCTCGTGGGGGAGCTTCGACAGCAGCCGGGTGGCGTCGTCCTCGATGATGAACGTGTCGAGCAGCCCGATGCCGCACATGCTCTCGAAGTTCGCGACCATGCCGGACTCGAAGACGCGATCGTCGCTCTCGCCGCCCACGACGGTGAACTTCCACTCGCCCACCCAGTCGGGCGGGAAGGCGATGCCCATCTCGTAGCCGCCGATCCAGACGCTCGAGTTGAGCTCGAACACCCCCGCGTCGCGGTAGTAGGCGTAGAGCTCGGCGTTGACGTCGCCGATGCGCACGCCGGGACGGGCGCGCTCGGTCAGGATGTCGAACGCGCCGGTGAGGATGCGCATCAGCTCGACCGCGCCGCTCGGGGGCTCCTTGAACGCGTAGAGCTGGGACCGGTTGGAGTGGTAGCGCTTGTAGACGCCGCAGGGGTCGACGTCGAGGAAGTCGTCCTCGGTGATCACCCGGTGGCCCGAGATCTCGTGGTAGACACCGAGGGCGGCGAGGCCGACGAACGCGACCTGGTGCAGCCCGGCGGGCTCGCCGCCGGCCGCGGAGAGGCCGCGGATGAGCTCGCCGTGGGCTTCGAGCTCGGTCATGCCGGGGCGCAGCACGTTCGCGAGGTGCAGCAGGCCGGCGTCGCAGATCTCGGCCGCGCGCTTGACGGCGGCGATCTCGTCGGCGGACTTGATCATGCGCACGCGGCGGGCGGTGAGCGTGGCGTCGACCACGCGGGCGCCGGCGTCGAGCAGCGCGCCCTCCATCATGCGCGAGACCGCGGGGTTCGGGATCGCCGAGAACAGTTCGATGCCGACCCGCGAGCCGGAGACCCAGCCCTCCCCGGCGATCTCGGTGACGATGAAGCGCAGCATGCCGTCCCGCTCGTAGCGGGGGAGGAGCCTGACGTCGCGCGCGACGGAGGTTCTGCGGATCATCTCGGTGTGCTCGATGCCCTCGAACAGGATGTAGCCCGCGTCGACGCGCACGACGGTGCAGGTGAGGGGGCGCCAGTCGCGCGGGCCGTTCGCCTTGTACCAGCGCAGGGCGAGGCCGTGCAGCCAGTTCTGGGCCTCGGGGGAGGAGAGGACGAGCGTGTCCACGCCGTCCTCGGCCATGGCGCGCTGCAGCCGCACCAGTCGCGACGCGTACTCCTCGTCGGAGAAGGCGACGTGCGGGTCGGTTCCGGAGATCCGCTCCTGCTGTTCGGCGAGAAATCGGGTAATCGTTGAATCGAGCATGCTCACCTCTGAGTATCCCTGGGTCGAATCGGCGACGCCGAACAGGGCTCGACGTCGAGAGAAGGCGATAATAACATATTATTGCACCGTGGGCCGCGGGAGCCCGGCCGGGGGCGCGGCCCCGGGTGCCGGCTTCGAGAGGGCTAGGCGCCGTGCTCGAGGAGCGCCGCGGCCACGACCTCGGGGGTGAGGGCGCGCGGCATCGTCGCCTCGCCCTGGGCGGCGAGGCTCTCGATGTGGCGGGCCGCCTCCTCGGGGGCGACGCCGAGCTGCGTCGTCGCCCACTCGTTCAGAATCTGCAGCATGAAGTCGGGCGTGAAGACGTCGGGCTCGGCGAGGGTGCGGATGGAGAGGCCGTCCATGAGCGCGAGCATCCCGGCCGCGATGTGCCCGGGATCCGCGCCCTGCGGGAGGCGGCCCGCATCGGCCAGGCGGTGCAGCGCCGCCTCGAGGGGCCGCGCCCACAGCTGGTAGACCTGGGTGGCGACCTCGCGCAGGTGGTCGGAGCGCCCCGACGCCGCCCACAGCTCGCTCCAGAAGCCCCAGCGCTCCGGGAATCCGACCGTGCCGAGCACGTGCAGGCGGTTCATCCCGAAGATGAAGCGCAGGGGGTCGTCGTCGGAGCTCACCCGCTTCGCGCTCTCGTGCGAGACGACGCGCATCATCGCCGCGAAGGTGGCGTCGACGAGGTTCTCGCGGGTGTCGAAGTAGTGCTGGATCAGGCCGAGGCTCACGCCGGACTCGCGGGCGATGTCCTTGAGCTTGGCCGCCACGACGCCGTCGCGAGCGATGACCCGGATGGCGCCGGTGAGGATCTCGGCGCGGCGGCGGGTCGCGAGGTCGAGCTCCCCGGCGGGGGCGGTGTGCTCCATTGCGATGGTCACGCAGGTTCCCTTCTGGCGGGGTGCAGGCCGGGCCCGCTCCGATCGGTGTATTCACCCTATGGGAACCCGACGGGTCTTGCACCGTAACAATAATGCGTTATTATGATAGTCCATTCATGCTGACGAAGGAGTCACGAAGATGAGAAAGTCACCCTTGAGGCTGGTGCCCGTCGCGGCGGTCGCCGTGCTGTCGCTCGCCGCGTGCTCGTCGGGCGCGGCGCCGGACGCCGCCGAAGGCGGCGGCTCGCTGGTGTTCGCGAGCTACGGCAGCGCCTACCAGGACGCGCAGAACGAGGCCTTCCTCGATCCCTGGGCAGCCGAGTCCGGCGTCACCGTGCAGAACGACGGCCCGACCTCGTACCCGAAGATCCAGCAGATGGTCGAGTCGGGCAACACGATCTGGGACGTCGCCGACACCGAGCCCTACTTCCCCGTGGCGAACTGCGGCACGCTCGTGGAGGAGATCGACTTCAGCGACATCGACACGTCGAACTTCCCCGAGGGCACCTGGTCCGACTGCTCGATCCCGATCGCCCAGTACTCCACGATGATGATCGTGAACACGAAGACCTACGACGGCGCCGACGCGCCCTCGACGCCGGCCGACTTCTTCGACCTCGAGAAGTACCCGGGCACCCGCATGGTTCCGGGTTGGGCCGGGGCCGGGGCGCTCGAGTTCGCCCTGCTCGCCGACGGGGTCGCCCCCGAGGACCTGTACCCGCTCGACACGGAGCGCGCCTACGCCAAGCTCGACACCATCCGCGACTCGCTGACCTTCTGGAACACGAGCTCCGAGTCGCAGCAGTCGATGGAGGACGGCTCGGCAGACCTCTGGCTCGCCTGGTCCGGGCGCGGCTACGAGGCCGAGCGCAACGGCGCCGAGATCGCACCGGTCTGGCAGGACAACCTGCTCGCGTGGGCGAGCCTCTCGATCATCAAGGGCACCAAGAACCCCGAGGCCGCCCAGAGCTTCATCGAGTACGCCGCCCAGGCCGAGCCGCAGGCCCGCTTCGCCGAACTGCAGCCCTACGCGCCCGCCGATCTGTCGGCGCAGCCCGAGCTCGACGAGCTGCAGCAGAAGTGGAACGTCGCCGACGCGGAGGTGCAGCAGCAGTCCGTCGTGACCGACGTCGAGTGGTGGGCCGAGAACTCCGCCGACGCGGAGGCCGAGTGGACCGCCTGGTCCACGAGCTGAGCCGGTGACCGCTGCGCCGCCGGCCTGAGGCGCCACCGCGCCCCGGCCGGCGGCACCCGGATCCCGCTCACCAGACCCTGGAGGTTCCATGCGCGCCTCGCGCCTCTTCAGCGGCGTCGCCATCGTGCCGGCGCTCGCCATCGTGCTGATCTTCTTTCTCCTGCCGATCGCCGTGATCATCGTGCGCTCGTTCACCGATCCCGAACCCGGGCTCGGGCAGTACACGGCGACTCTCGCCGATCCGACGACGCTTCGAGTGCTCGGCCGCACGTTCGCGACGGCGGTCATCACGGTGATCGTATGCGTGCTGCTGGGATACCCCTTCGCCTACCTGCTCACGCTGGTGGGCCCGACCGCGCGCACCCTGCTCATGGTGCTCGTGCTCGTGCCCTTCTGGACCTCGCTCATGGCGCGCACCTTCGCCTGGATCTCGCTGCTGCAGCGCGATGGTCCGGTCTCGGCGATCCTCGGCTTCTTCGGCGCCGAGAACGCGACCCTGCGCGGCACGCTCGCCGGCGTGGTGCTCGCCATCGTGCAGATCCTGCTGCCCTACATGATCCTCACGCTCTACACCGCCCTCGGGGCGATCGACCGGCGTCAGCTCGCCGCGGCGCAGAGCCTCGGCGCGAACCGATACCGCGCGTTCTGGCAGGTGTACCTGCCGCAGTCGCTGCCCGGCCTCTTCGCCGCGAGCTCGCTGGTGTTCATCCTCGCGCTCGGCTTCTACATCACGCCCCAGCTGATCGGCAGCCCGAAGGAGGCCATGATCGCCCAGGTCATCGGGCAGCGCGTGGAGAAGATCGTCGACTTCGCCGGGGCCGGTGCGCTCTCCGGCATCCTGCTGCTCGCCACGCTCGGCCTCTTCTGCGTGGTGATCCTCGCGGTGGCCCCGCTGCGACGAGGCGTCTCGCAGATGATCTCCGGAGGTGAGGCCCGATGAACGAACCCACACGCATCCGCCTGCCGCTGCGCATCTGGGCCGCGGTCGCGGCGCTGCTGCTCGTGGCGCCGACGCTCGTCGTGATCCCGCTGTCGTTCTCGGACAAGCGCAGCTTCGCCTTCCCGATCGAGGGCTGGTCGCTGCAGTGGTACGAGAAGTTCTTCACCGACCAGCGCTGGCTGGGCTCGCTCGGCACGAGCCTCTGGATCGCGCTCGTCGTCGCGATCGTCGCCACCGCACTCGGCACCCTCGCGGCGCTCGGGCTGCGCGGTCTGCGGGCGAGGCTCGCGGCGACCGCGCAGGTCACGATGATGCTGCCGATCCTCGTGCCGGGCATCGTCGCGGCGATCGCCATCTTCGGCATGTACCTGCGCTGGGGGCTCAGCGGCTCGCCGCTCGGCCTCGTGCTGGCGCACCTCGCGCTCGCCCTGCCGTTCGTGCTGATCCCCGTCGGCACCGCCCTGCGCGGCCTCGACGAGACGCTCGTGCGGGCCGCCGCCGTGCTGGGCGCCGGGCCCGTCGCCCGCTTCACCCAGGTGCAGCTGCCGATCCTGCTGCCCGGCATCGTCACCGGCTTCATCTTCGCCTTCGTGACGAGCCTCGACGAGGTCGTCGTCGCGTACTTCCTGCAGTCGCCGACGGTGCGCACGCTGCCGGTGCAGATGTACAGCTCGGTGACCGTCGAGACCGATCCGAGCATCGCGGCGGCCTCCACGCTGCTGCTCGTGCTCTCCACCCTCATCATCCTCATCCCCCGCCTCGTGCAGGTCGTCCGAGAACGGCGTGCCGCGAAACGACTAGGAGACGTCGAATGACTGTGACTGCCACCGCTGGCGCCGAGCTCCGGCTCAGCGGCCTCGTCAAGCGCTACGGAGGCGCCGCCGCCGTGCAGGACGTCGATCTCGACGTCGCATCCGGGGAGTTCCTGACGCTGCTCGGCCCGAGCGGTTCGGGCAAGACGACGACGCTCTCGATGATCGCGGGCTTCACCGCCCCGAGCGCGGGCAGCGTCGTGTGCGACGGCGCCGAGATCACGTCGGTGCCGCCCCACAAGCGGGGCCTCGGCATGGTGTTCCAGAACTACTCGCTCTTCCCGCACCTCACCGTGCGGGAGAACGTGGAGTTCCCGCTGCGGCAGCGCGGCGTGCCGAAGGCCGAGCGCACGGAGCGCGCGCTCGCCGCACTCGAGCTCGTCGAACTGCACACGCGGGCCCAGGCGAAGCCGGGGCAGCTGAGCGGCGGCCAGCAGCAGCGCGTCGCGCTCGCGCGCGCCCTCGTCTTCGAACCCCGTCTGCTGCTCATGGACGAGCCGTTCGGCGCGCTCGACCGGGCCCTGCGCGAGCGGCTCCAGCTCGAGCTGCGCCGCCTGCATCGCGAACTCGGGATCACCGTCGTGTTCGTGACGCACGATCAGGAGGAGGCGCTGACCCTCTCCGACCGGATCGCGGTGTTCAACGAGGGGCGGATCGAGCAGGTCGGCACCCCGGAGGAGCTCTACGAGCACCCCGCGACGCTCTTCGTCGCCCGCTTCATCGGCGAGTCGAACGCGGTCGCGGGCGAGGTGGTCGGCGGCGAGTTCGTGGGCGCCGCGGGCATCCGGCTCGCCGCGGGCGACCTCCCCGACGGCCCGGCCGTGGCGATCGTGAGGCCCGAGCGCGTGCGAGTGCTCCCCGCCGGGGCGCCCGCCGACGAGTGCGAGCTGACCGGCACCGTCACCGATCTCACCTACCTCGGGGCGCAGAGCCGCCTCGAGATCACCACCGGCGCGGGCACGCTGATCGTGCGCTCCGGCGTCGAGTCGCCCACCCCCGCCGTGGGCGCCGAGGTGCGACTCGGCTGGTCGGCCGACCGCACCACCGTCTTCCCCACACGCGACGAAGCAACAGAAACGAGGAATCCATGGACCGCAACCCTCGCCCAGTCCACGTCAAGGTCGCAGAGCTGACCCCGGTCGACGCGGGATCCGCGCCCACGAAGGTGCGGATCAACCGCATCATCACGCGCGCCGAGCACCAGAGCGAGCTCACGCAGGGCGTCTGCTGGATGGATCCCGGCGAGCAGACGAACCGCTGGTCGAGCCGGGAGAGCTTCGACCCCGCCGAGGCCGACCACTGGTACGGCCCCGTCGACGAGACGTACTACATCATCCGCGGGCGCCTGCGGCTCACCTGGGACGAGGGCGTGTTCGACCTCGGCCCCGACGACACCGTGTACCTCGCCCCGGGATGGACCTACCACCTCGAGAACGTGGGCGACGAGCCGGCCTTCTTCGTCTACAACATGACCCCGGCGCAGGAGTGACCATGGGAGCGACGACATCGGAGGGGGTGCGCGCATGACACGACGGGACCCCCTGGCCGTACACTTCGACGCGCGGGTGCTGGACCACGACACGGGCATCGCGCTGCACGAGACGGCCCCCAGCCCCTGGTTCGCGGCGAACGAGCCGCACACCGAGGGCCGGCTGCGCATCGAGCGGATGCACGACGTGCTGGGCCGCGGCCCGGCGGCCGACGCGATCCGCTTCGCACCCGGCCGGCTCGCCTCCGAGGAGGAACTGGCGCGGGTGCACGAGGCGGACTACGTCGCCGAGATCCGGCGGGCCGCCGAGCGGGGCGGGGGCTGGGTGACGGGCACGACCCGCCTGGCATCCGGCTCGTACGAGCCGTTGCTCGCCGCAGCCGGCACCGCGCTCGCCGCTGCCGAGACGGTGCTCTCGGGCGCGGCGCCCCTCGCGTACGCGCTGACGCGGCCGCCGGGGCACCACGCCCAGCGCGCGCAGGCGGACGGGTACTGCTTCTTCAACGGCGCCGCGCTCGCGGCCGACGCGGCCCGCCGGGCCGGGGTGGAGCGCGTGCTCGTGATCGACTGGGACGTGCACCACGGCAACGGCACGCAGGACATCTTCTACGAGCGCGACGACGTGCTCACCGTGAGCCTGCACATGGATCACGGCGCCTGGGGCGCGAGCCATCCGCAGACGGGCCGCCTCGAGGAGCGCGGAGCCGGAGCGGGCGAGGGGTTCAACCAGAACGTGCCGCTGCCGCTCGGAGCGGGCAACGCCGGGTATCTGCGCGCGTTCGACGAGGTGATCGCTCCCCTCGCCGAGCGCTTCAGGCCGGGCATGATCGTCTGCGCGAGCGGGCAGGACGCCAGCGCGTACGACCCCAACGGCCGCCACAACGTGTCGATGCCGGGCTTCCACGGCATCGGCGGACGGGTGCGCGAGCTGGCCGACCGCCACACCGACGGCCGGGCGATCCTGGTGCAGGAGGGCGGGTACAACCCGTCGTACGCGCCGTACTGCCTGCTCGCCACGGTCGAGGGTCTGCTGGGCCTCGACGCGACACCCGATCCGCTCGCGTACGTGCCCGATCAGACGCTCGGGCTCGACGACCTCTTCGCCGAGATCCGCGGGTTGGCGGCTCTGCCCGGCGGTCCTGCGGCGGGGGAGTAGCGGCGCTGCCGGCTTCGGCGACGGAGGCGCCCGCCCCCTTGCGCCGGAGCCGGCACGGTTGTACGTTGTGAAAAGAATACTGAACACACTGTTCAGTGAGCGTGCGGCTCCGGCCGCGGCATCGAGGAGGAGCCATGGGCGCGGCACCGCGCGACACCCCGGGGGAGGGCGACCTCGGCCGTCGCGTCGCGTCGTTCCGCCGGCTGCGAGGCATGAGCCTGCGAGCGCTCGCCGCCGCCGCCGGCGTCAGCTCCAGCTTCCTCAGCCAGCTCGAGAACGGGCGCACGAACGCGAGCGTCGCGTCGCTGCGCAAGGTCGCCGCCGCGCTCGGCGTCGCGCCGGCCCAGCTGCTCGACGACTCCTCCGCCCACACTCGGGGTGTGCTGCGCGCGGCCGATCGACCCACCCTGCCGCTCGCCGGTGCTGAGAAGCACGTGGTCGCCCTGCCGCCGCTGCGCAACCTCGAGATCTACGCCGGCCGCTTCCAGCCGGGCGGCTCGACCGGGGCCGACGCCTACACCCACGGCCACTCGCAGGAGATCGTCGTGGTCACCGAGGGGCGCGTGGTGCTCGAACTCGACGGCGCCCGCTACGACCTCGACACCGACGACTCGATCGAGTTCCTGAGCTCGGTACCGCACCGGGTCGTCAACGAATCGAGCGCCCCCGCAGCGATCCTCTGGATCAACAGCCCACCCACTCCGGACGAGGCCCCGCACGCGCCGACGCCCGCCGAGACCCGTATCACCCGACAACGAAGGAACCCCGAATGATCAACGGCAACGTGTCCCACTGGTGGCAACAGATCGGCGCTCCGAAGCAGCGGCCCGAGCTGCCCGGGAACCTCACCGCCGATGTCGCGATCGTGGGGGCCGGCTACACCGGCCTCTGGACCGCGTACTACCTGAAGCAGGCCCGACCCGAGCTGCGGGTCGTGATCCTCGAGCAGCGGCACGTCGGCTATGGTGCTTCGGGCCGCAACGGCGGCTGGCTGACGGCCGCGATCACGGGCGGCCGGGAGCAGTACGTCGCGACGCACGGCCGCGACGCGGCCGAGCGCTTCCAGCGCGCGATGAACGAGACCGTGGACGAGGTGATCCGGGTCGCCGCAGCCGAGGGGATCGACGCCGACATCAAGAAGGGCGGCGAGTTCAACGTCGCCTACACGCCCGCGCAGGAGGCGCGCATCCGCGAGTTCGCCGCCGCGGAGCAGACGTGGAAGCACACCGACCTCGAACTGCTCGAGGCCGACGAGGCGAAGGCGAAGATCAACGTCGCGCACACGCGGGCCGCGGTCTGGCATCCGCACGCCGCGCGCATCCAGCCCGCCAAGCTCGCCGCGGGTCTCGCCGACGCCGTCGAGCGCCGCGGCGTCGAGATCTACGAGCGCACCCGCGTCGTCGAGATCGAGCCGCACCGCGTGCGCACCACCCACGGCACGGTGTCGGCCGAGTTCGTGGTGCGCGCCACCGAGGGGTTCACCGCGAACCTCAAGGGCCTGCACCGGCTCTGGTTGCCGATGAACTCGTCGCTGATCGCGACCGAGCCGCTCGCCCCCGAGGTGTGGGACGAGCTGAACTGGAACCGGGGCGAGGTGCTCGGCGATTTCGCGCACGTGTACATGTACGCGCAGCGCACCGCCGACGACCGCATCGCGATCGGCGGGCGCGGCGTGCCCTACAAGTTCGGATCGAAGACCGACACCGACGGTCAGACCCCGCCCGTCACGGTCGACACGCTGAGCGAGATCCTGCACCGCTTCTTCCCCGCCACCCGGGGCGCCGGCATCGACCACGTCTGGTCGGGGGTGCTCGGCGTGCCCCGCGACTGGGCCGCGACCGTGGGTCTCGACCGCGAGACCGGCATCGCGTGGGGCGGCGGGTACGTCGGCACGGGCGTCACCTCGACCAACCTGGCGGGGCGCACGATCGCCGACCTCATCCTCGGCGACGACACCGAGATCGCCTCGCTGCCCTGGGTGAACCACCGCGTGCGCAAGTGGGAGCCCGAGCCGCTGCGCTGGCTCGCCACGAAGGGTCTCTACGCCGCCTACGGCGTCGCCGACCGCAGCGAGCTCGCCGGCCGAGCGACGACCTCACCGATTGCACACATCGCCGACGTCATCACCGGCCGCCACTGATCCGCCGCCACCCCGCCCCGAGACACCAGGAAGACCCCATGAGCGACACCATCGTCACCCACTCGGCCCACGACACGGCCGCCGCCGACCTCGGCGCCCACGCCCCCAAGCCGACCGCCCTCACCGACGGCCTCACCGAAGCCGCGACGACCACCTGGTCGAACGGCCGCATCGACACCGGCCTGTGGGAGTGCACCCCCGGAGACTTCACCGCCGAACGCAACGGCTACACCGAGATCTGCACCATCCTCACCGGCCGCGTCACGATCGAGGTCGAGGGGCAGCAGCCCGAGCAGTTCGGGCCCGGCGACGTGATGGTGATGCCCTCCGGGTGGAAGGGCGTCTGGCGGGTGCACGAGCCGCTGCGCAAGCACTTCACCACCATCGACGACTGACCCGGCCTCGGGGCGCTCGCTCGGAGGGGCGGCGGGATCCGCGGATCCGGGGCCCCTCCGAGTCGGTCTCGCCGAGCGAGCAGCCCGCCCGGGCCGAGAGGAACCGCACCATGAGCGACACCGCGATCGTCATCGGCGCAGGCGCCTGGGGCCTGCCCACCTCGCTGCAGCTGCAGGATCGCGGCTGGCGCGTCACCCTGATCGAGCGCTTCGACGCGGGCGGACCCTACGCGTCGAGCGGCGGCAGCACCCGCCTCTGGCGGCTCGCCGACACCCGGGTGTGGCGCGCGCGGGCCATGCTCGGCACGCTCGGGGCGATGGAGCGGCTGAGCGAGCGCCTCGGCACACCGGTCTTCCGCCGCACGGGACTGCTGTGGCGAGACCACTCATCCCTGCCCGACGTGGCCCAAGCGCTCGTCTCGATCGGCCAGCCCGTCGAGCGCGTCGCCGCCGACCGGGTGGCGGAGCGATTCGCGGGGCTGCGGCCCGACGGCCGTGACGCGCTGTTCGTGGAGCAGGCCGGCGTCGTGCTCGCCGATCGCCTGCTGCGGGAGGCCCTCGCCGCTTTCACTGCGACGGGCGGTCGGTACCGCCCGAGCACGCGCGCGACGGGGATCGAGCCCGGAGTCCGATCGGTGCGGGTCGCACTCGCCGACGGCGACGCCCTCGAAGCCGACCAGGTGCTCGTCGCGGCCGGGCCGGGCACCGCCGAACTGCTGCCCGGGCTCGATCTCGCACTGCCGCTCACGCCCTACATCGAGCAGGTGGTCACCCTCGGCGATCCCGCCGCCTCGCCGCCGGCTCCGGATCTGCCCGGCCTCATCGACTGCCCCACCGGCGACGCGCCCGGCGTCTACGCCATGCCGAACGGAGCGGCTGGCTACAAGGTGGGGCTCGACCAGCCGCTCCGCCCCCTCGCGGGCGGCACGCTCGGCGACGACCTCGACCGAGCCGAGCACCCCCGCCGCACCGAGCAGATCTGCGCCCGCGTCGAACGCGACCTCACCGCCGTGCCGCCCCGCGTGCTCACGACGCAGGTGTGCACGTGGACCGACTCCGGCGACGGCGACTTCATCGTCGGCCGCACCCACCCGGGGGTCGTGCTCGCGTGCGGCGACTCCGGCGAGGGCTTCAAATATGCTGCCTTCATGGGCGAGTACCTCGCCGATCTCATCGAGGGAGGAGCGGGGGATCCCGAGTTCCAGCGGCGCTGGCGCCCGGGGCGCTTCGGCCGCGACACCCCGCCCCGCACCCGCTTCGACGCCATCGGCAGGCACTGACCCCGCCTCCGATGGCCCACGCACCCAGACCCACCCACATCGAAGGAGCCGCATGCAGACCTCCCCCACCGCAGCAGACCTCGCCATCGTCGGGGCGCGCCTGCGCACCAACACCGGCGCCCACTCGGACGCCACCGCGATCCTCGTCCGAGACGGCCGCATCGCCGCTCTCGGCGGCGACGACTCGATCCGTGACGCCGCCGCCGAGGCCGGCATCGAGGTGCGCGACGTCGCGGGCGCCACCGTCACCCCCGGTCTCTTCGACGGGCACACCCACCCCCACTGGGCCGCAGATCTCACCGCAGGCATCGACCTCGGCGGGCTCGGCACGGTCGACGAACTGCGCGCCGCGATCGCGGCCGAGCACGAGCGGCTGCCCGAGGGCGCCTGGCTGCGCGGCTGGAACCTCGAGTACGAGCCGTTCGAGCACGGCGCCGGCGAACCGGGCGGCATGCGCGGCGAACTGCTCGAGGACGCCGCCCCCGGCCGCCCCGTCGCGCTCATCTGCTACGACCTGCACACCGCCCTCGCCACCGCCCCCGCGCTCGCCGCCGCCGGCATCACCGGCGCCCGCGACTTCGACGACGCCAGCGAGATCGTGGTCGACGCCGACGGCACGCCCACCGGCGAGCTGCGCGAGCCCACCGCCTACAACCTGCTCTTCGACGCCGCGCCCAAGCCGTCGCACGACGACGAGCGCGATGCGCTGCGCGACATGTTCCGGCGGCTCGCCACGGCCGGCCTCACCGGCGGAGCCATCATGGACGGCAAGGATCGCACCGTCGAACTGCTCGCCGAGCTCGAGGCGCGGGGCGAACTCGACCACCGCGTCACCGTGCACCACTGGCACGCCGTCGGCGACACCGACGACGACGTGGCCCGCGTCATCGCCGCGAAGGACCGCCGCGGCCGTCTCTGGCAGACCGGCGCCATCAAGCTCTTCAGCGACGGCGTGATCGACACCGGCACCGCCTGGCTGCACGCCCCCGACACCTGCGGCGACGGGCGCGCGCCGTTCTGGCCCTCGTGGGAGCGCTACGCCGAAGTGGTGCGGGCCTATCACGACGCCGGCATGCTGATCGCCACGCACGCCGTCGGCGACTACGCCGTGAGCCGCGTGCTCGACGTCTACGCCTCGCTGCCTCCGCGCGAGGGACTGCCCTTCCACTCCGTCGAGCACCTCGAAGTGCTCGCCGATGCCGACATCGAGCAGCTGCGCGAGCTCGCGAACGGCGACGGCCCCGCCTCGGGCGTGACCGCCTCGATGCAGCCGCTGCACATGCAGTGGCGCGCCGCCGATCACAGCGACGGGTGGGCCGCCCGGCTCGGCGAGGGCCGGGACGAGACCGGATACCGGGTGCGCGACGTGCTCGACGCGGGCGTCACCCTCGTGCTCGGCTCGGACTGGCCCGTCGCGCAGTACGACCCGCGGCTCGGCATGGCGTGGGCGCGCGGCCGGCACACGCCCGGCGACGCCTCGGCGCACGTCTTCGAGCCCGCGCAGCGGCTGAGCGGCGAGGAGGCGCTGCTCGCCTACACCCTGTGGCCCGCCCGGGCGCGCGGGCACCAGGATCGCGGCGTGCTCGCCCCGGGGGCGGTCGCCGACCTGACGGTCTGGGGCGCCGACCCGGTCGCGGCGACCCCCGACGAGCTGCCCGAGGTGCCGATCCGCCTCACCGTCGTCGAGGGGCGCGTCGTCTTCGAGGGGTGACCGCTTCCGGCGGACCCGGTGTCCCGGAGTCACCGGAGCTTCGGACCTCACCCGTGTTTCGGATCGATTCCCACGTCTCGGTCCGAAACACGGGTGAGCCCCGAGACACGGGAGCGGCCGCGACGGCGCCGGGCGCTGCCCTCGCGCTCGGCGTCCTCGCGCTCAGCTGCGCTCGAGGGCTTCGGCGACGCGTCGGGCTTCGCGCAGGCCGCTCTCGATCGCACCGTCGATGAAGCCGCCCCAGAGATTCGCATTGTCGGTCGTGGCGAAGTGCACGACGCCGGCGGGCTGCTGCAGCTCCTCGAGGTCGCGGGTGAGCTGACCGGGGCGGTGGGTCATCCAGGTGTTGCGGGCGAGCGGGTCGGTCATCCAGTCGTGAGCGGTGGCCTCGGTGACCTCGATGCCGGGCCGGAAGGCGTCGACGGCCGCCTGCACACCCGCGAGGTCGTCGACGTCGATGCGGCCGTGCTCGGGGCCGAACCCGACGAGGATCGTGTAGTCGCCGCGCTCGTCGCTGCAGTAGAACTCGGCCTTGAGCACCGACAGCGGGTGGTGCTGGCTGGCGTAGGCGAAGAATCTCGGCAGGTGCCCCTCGGCGCGGATCCACACCTTCGTGCCCTGCGAGGCGACGGTCTCGGCGCTCTGGCGCTGCCAGGCGTCGGGCAGGGGCGGATCGAAGCGGATACCCGTGACGGCGTTGACCGGCAGGGTGCTCACGACGCGGCGTGCGCGGATCCGCGTGCCGTCCCCGGTCTCGACGACCGCGTGCGCGTCGGATCCCGCATCCTCCTGCGTCACCGACACGACCGTCGTGTTCAGTCGGATCTCGCCCGGCACGTCGGCCGCGATCCGGTCCGTGAAGCCGCGCATCCCGTCGACCACCCGGAAGGTGGCCGACGCCTCGTGCATGAGCTGCCAGTGGCCGCCGGTGGCGGACACCCAGCGCAGCGCGCTCGACAGGCCGACCTGGTCGAGGGGCGCGTTCACGTGCCCCACCCACACCGACTCGTTCGCGGCGCGCGCCTCGGGGTCGAGGTCGAGCGCGTCGAAGCGGTCCTGGATGCTCAGCGCGTCGAGCTCCTGGATGTGCCCCGTCGTGGGCTCGGTGCCGCGAGGCATCGCCTCGCGCACGTCGTCGATCACCAGCTGCTGGCCCTCGTCGATGAGCGCCATGAACTCGGCGAGGTCGCCCTTGCGCGGCGTGCCGTCGGCGCCGTGCCAGTACGCCTCCTCGGCGGCCGGGCTGCGCACGATCTCGCGGCCGTAGCGGGTGGCCTCGGCCCACACGTGCGGCTGCACCCAGTGGATCCAGTTCGCACCCATCTCGAGGTCGTGGCCGAGGCGGTGGTCGGTCCAGGTGCGGCCGCCGATGCGGTCCCGCGCCTCGAGCGTCACCACCTCGAACCCTGCCCGGCCGAGTTCGCGCGAGGCCACGAGGCCCGCGAACCCGGCGCCGATGACCACGACGTCGACCGACTGCATATTCTCTCCTTCGAGTGGCGGCTCTGCCTGCAACGCTGTTCAGCCTATCCGCAGGGCGGGGGCGCCGGCGGCAGACGTTCCCAACGAAAACGGGGCGCGGATCGTACGAACGTATGCGATCCGGCGCCCCGCCTCTCGTGCGGCGAGTCCGACCCCGCTCGGGCGAAGCGGCCGAGAACCATCTGAACGGGCCGGGACCCGTTGCACGACGTGCGCGCCCTCGAAGCCCCGCCGAGCCCCTCGAGCCGGGAGGCGACGAGCGCGGCCTACAGTCGCGCGACGACGCGGGAGAGCAGCTCGGCGAGACGCGGCTCGGCGGCCCTGCCCTCGGCGAGCACCTCCTCGTGGCTCAGCGGATCGCCCATGCCCGCGGCCGGGTTGGTGATGAGCGAGAGCCCGAGCACCTCCATGCCGGCCTGCCGTGCCGCGATCGCCTCGAGCGCGGTCGACATGCCCACGATCTGCCCGCCGACCACCCGCAGGTAGTGGATCTCGGCCGGGGTCTCGTAGTGCGGCCCGGGCAGCTGCACGTAGACGCCCTGTTGCAGCGCCGGCTCGACCTCGCGGGCGAGATCGCGCAGCCGAGACGCGTAGAGGTCGGTGAGATCGATGAAGTCGGCGCCCTCGACGGGCGACGCGGCGGTGAGGTTGAGGTGATCCGAGATGAGCACCGGCTCGCCCGCCCTGAATGCGGGATCGATGCCGCCCGCCCCGTTCGTGAGGATCATGGTCGCCGCACCGGCCGCCGCCGCGGTGCGCACGCCGTGCACGACGGCGCGCACGCCGCGACCCTCGTAGAAGTGGGTGCGCGCCCCGATCACGAGCGCGTGCTTGCCGCTCGCGAGGCGGATCGAGCGCAGCGTGCCCGAGTGCCCGGGCACGCCCGAGACGTGGAAGCCGGGCACCTGCTCGGCCGGGATCACGGCGACGGTCTCGCCGATCACATCGGCGGCCTTGCCCCAGCCGCTGCCGAGGGTGAGGCCGATGTCGTGCCGATCGACGCCCGTCAGCCGGGCGATGGCGGCGGCGGCCTCGGCCGCGAGCGCCGCGGGGCCGTCGATGGATGCTGCGTGATCCTGCGCGTGGTTCATGCCCACCAGCCTATTCGGCGCGCAGCACTCGGTAACCGCGTCGCGGGTCGTAGCCGTGGATCTCGCGGGTGTCGAGCACGGCCATGAAGTCGAGCACCTCCGCGGTGATGATCTGGCCGGGCACGAGCACGGGGAAGCCGGGCGGGTAGGGCGTGACGAATCCCGCCGACACGGGCTGCTCGCCGCGGTCGACGCGCTCGCGCAGCTCGCCGGGCGGCACGTGCTCGATGTGCCGTCGCTGCTGCCCGCGGAAGAACGCGGTGCGCACGTCGCCGTCGGGCAGCCCCGGGGCGTCGTAACCCGGGGCGAAGGCGCTGAAGTCGGGCAGCGGCGGCATCGGGGCCTCGGCGGCGAGAGCGGCCTGGGCGAGCTCGGGATCGAGCTGCGCCCGATCCTCTTCGAAACGCTCCGCGAGCTTCACGAGCACCTCGATGAGGTAGGCGATCGCGCTGCGGGTGGTGCCGATGTTCGTCATGAAGAGCACCGTGTTGCGGCTGGTCTTGTTGACCTGGATGCCGTAGCGGTTCATGAGGTGCTCGTGCTTGAAGGTGTCGCCGTCGACGCCCGTGCGGGTGATCTCGACGGTCACCCGCGACGGGTCGATCACGAACTCGTCGGCCGCCCACGCCTGCCACATCGAGGCGAGGCCGTCGCGCAGCGGCATGGGACGCCGAGTCTCCCGGTGCCCCGCGGGGATCAGCTCGTTCGCGGTGAGCACGCGGTAGGTGCGGCGCAACAGCGGGTGCCTCGCGATCGACTGCGACAGGCTGGTGGCGAGATCGAGCTGGCGCTGCACCAGGTTGAAGCCCTCGAGCTCGACCTGCCGGCGCCCCAGGTCGAGGGAGGCGAGGATCTGGTAGTTGGGCGAGGTCGACGTGTGCGTCATGAACGCCTCGTGGAAGGGCTCCTCGGCCTCGCGCACCCAGTCCTGATCGTAGACGTGGATCATCGATCCCTGCCGCAGCGCGGTGAGCGTCTTGTGGGTGGAGTGGGTGGCGTAGACGCGGATGCGGGCGTCGGGGCTCGGGATCAGGCGTTCCTCGAGCCACACCTCGTCGGCGGCCGGCGTGCCGTCGGCGTCGTAGAGCCGCTGCTGCTGAGCGCGGTGGGCGGCCGCGTGCGCCGAGGTCCTGAGCCGCTCCTCAAGGTTCTTCGCCGACGCCATCGCGGTGCGCCGTCGGGTCACGGGGTGGAAGGCGGCGAACGCGAACCAGGCCTCGTCCCACAGGAACACGAGGTCGGGTTTGATCGCCAGGCACTCGGCCATGACCCGCTCGGGGTCGTAGACGATGCCGTCGAAGGTGCAGTTGGTGAGCGTCACCATGCGCACCTCGTCGAGGCGGCCTGCGGCGCGGTAGTCGAGCAGCAGCTGCTTGATGCGGTCGAGCGGCACGGCGCCGTAGAAGGCGAAGTCGTTGAGCGGGTACGCCTCGAGGTAGGCGGCGCGGCCGCCGGTCAGCATCATGGCGTGGTGGTGCGACTTGTGGCAGTTGCGGTCGACGAGCACGACGTCGCCGGGGCCGACGAGCGCCTGGTGCACGATCTTGTTGGCGGTGGAGGTGCCGTTCGTGACGAAGAAGGAGTGCTTCGCGCCGAAGGCGCGCGCGGCGAGATCCTGCGCCTTCTTGATCGCGCCCGTGGGCGCGAGCAGCGAGTCGAGGCCGCCCGAGGTGGCGCTCGTCTCGGCGAGCAGCAGGTTGAGGCCGTAGAAGTCGACGAGGTCGCGGATCCACTTCGAGTTGACCACGGAGCCGCCGCGGGCGATCGGCAGGGCGTGGAAGACGCCGACGGGGCGGCGGGCGTGATCCTGGATGGCCGAGAAGAAGGGGGTGTCGTAGAGGTGGGAGACGCGGCGCAGCAGCGAGAGGTGCAGCTCGAGCTGATCCTCGCGTCGGAACACCCGCCGGAAGCGGCGCGTGAGCGCTCCCGCGAGATCCTCGATGTGCGCGCCCGCCATGAGGTACAGGTCGAGTTCGGGGCGGATCGCGGCGAGGGTGTCGGCGAGGCCGAGCACGCGCTGCACCGACGCGAGCGAGGAGCGTTCGGAGGTGTGACCGGTGCTCACCTGGGAGCGGGCCAGGCGGATCGTCTCGACCAGGTCGCGGCTCAGTCGCTGCCGGGTGCGGTCGCTGAAGCCGGGTCGCACCACGCAGGCGAGGATGTTGGGGTTCGTGAGCACCGCCGCGACGGCGTCGTCGGCCGAGGGCACCACCACGAACTCGTAGACGAACGCGTCGGCGGCGCCGCGCAGGCGCAGCGCCTCGGAGCGCATCGCGTCGCGGTCGGCGGGGGTGGTCTCGTCGACCACGAGCACCTCGAAGCGCGGGCGGGGGTCGGCGTCGGCGGCCAGCTCGGCCCGCTCCTGCTCGTCGAGGTGCTCGTCGCGCGGCTCGTCGGGCACGGTGTCGCCCCGCAGCCGGTTGACGACGCGGCCGATGCGATCCAGGGCGATCCGGTAGTCGCCGGCCTCGAGCAGCTCGCCGATGCCGCGCACGTAGCGCTGCCCGAAGCCCGCCCAGTACATCTCCATCGTCTCGAGCGCCCGGAGATTGCGGTGGATCTCGCTGTCGCTCGCGAGCGCCTCGGCGTCCTCGCCGCCCAGCGCGAGCCGCTTCACCGCGAAGCGCAGGTACTCCCACGCGTCGCTGCGCAGCCGCCAGGTGCTCGACGGCATGCCGGGGTCGCGCTCGAGGGCGGAGGATCCGGCGCTGCGCGGCAGCCGCGAGACGCCCGAGGCAGCGCGATCGGACGACTCATCGAGGGGGATCCCGTGCTCGAACCTCGTCATGTGCAGTCGTCCTTCCCAAACCTCGTCGTTCCAGCGGTGCCCAGTCGCCGCGCTTCAACGATCCTAGAGCGTTGCGAATGCCCGAGAACGTACTCGGCGGCGAACAGCAGAGGAGGCGTTCGTTCGCAACGGTTTCCCCCGTTTTCAGACTGATTCCGTCACTATTCCGCAGGTGGCGGGAGAGACCGTCGCGGTGGTTCCCGAAGCCCTGCGGAGGCGGCCCTGACGGCTCCGACGGCGACGCGGGCGCCGGCCGCAGAGCCTAGGATGGAGGCATGGCGAAAGCGTATGAACGGAAGCATCGGATCGCCGTGCTCGGCGGCGGCCCCGGCGGATACGAAGCGGCGCTCGCGGGCGCCCAGCTCGGCGCCGAGGTCACCCTGATCGAGCGCGCCGGCGTGGGCGGGGCGGCGGTACTCACCGACGTCGTGCCCTCGAAGAGCCTCATCGCGACCGCCGGAGGCGTGCAGGCCGTGCGCGACTCCGGCCGACTGGGCGTGCAGGCCTTCGTGCCCGGCGGCGACGGCAAGCCCGTGCGCCCCGAGATCGCCGTCAATCTCGCCGCGGTCAACAAGCGCCTGCTCGCCATGGCCGGCGCGCAGTCCGTCGACATGCTGCACAGCCTCGAGAGCGCCGGCGTGCGCGTCGTGCAGGGCGAGGGCCGCCTCGACGGCCCCGGGGCCGTGCTCGTCTCGACCGCCGCGGGCGACGGCGGCACCGACTTCGACCGCGTCGAGGCCGACACCATCGTCGTCGCCGTGGGATCCAGCCCCCGCGAACTCGACTCCGCGAAACCCGACGGCGAGCGCATCCTCACCTGGAAGCAGCTCTACGACCTGCCCGCCATCCCCGAGCACCTCGTGGTGGTGGGGTCGGGCGTCACCGGCGCCGAGTTCGCCAACGCCTACCGCACGCTCGGCGCAGAGGTCACCCTCGTCTCGAGCCGCGAGCAGGTGCTGCCCGGCGAGGACCCCGACGCCGCCGCGGTGATCGAGCGCGAGTTCAAGCGCCTCGGCATGAACGTCATGTCGAAGTCGCGCGCCGACTCGGTCGTGCGCACCGATACCGGCGTGCTCGTCACCCTCTCGGACGGGCGCACCATCGAGGGCTCGCACTGCCTCATGGCGGTCGGGTCGATCCCGAACACCCGCGGCCTCGGCCTCGAAGAGGCGGGCGTGCAGCTCACCGAGAGCGGGCACATCCGGGTCAACAAGGTGGCGCGCACGGGCGTGCCCTCGGTCTACGCCGCTGGCGACTGCACCGACTTCTTCCCGCTGGCGTCGGTCGCGTCCATGCAGGGCCGCACCGCGATCATGCACGCGCTCGGCGACTTCGTGCGCCCGATCGACCTGCGCAACGTCGCCGCCAACGTGTTCACCTACCCCGAGATCGCGACGGTGGGCTGGAACGAGCGCACCCTCGCCGAGTCCGAGGGGCTCGCCCAGCACGTCACCCACACCGTGCCGCTCAACGTGAACCCCCGGGCGAAGATGATCGGCTTCACCGACGGCTTCGTGAAACTCTTCGCGTGGAAGGCCTCCGGCACCGTGATCGGCGGGGTCATCGTCGCCCACCGCGCCAGCGAGCTCATCTTCTCCCTCGCGCTCGCCGTCGAGCACCGCCTCACCGTCGATCAGGTCGCCTCGGCGTTCGCCGTCTACCCGTCGATGACCGGCGCCATCACCGACGCCGCCCGGGCCCTGCACCGCCACTGAGCCGGGCCCGCCCCTCCCGCCGTCGACGGCCGCGTCCGTCGCCGCGTACCCCCCTCGCCTCGACCCCAGGAGCTCACCGTGTCCCGCGAAATCCCAGAGATCACCCGCCGCGGAGCGATCGGCGGCGTGCTCGGAGCCGTCGGGGTCGGGGCGCTCGCCTCCCTGACGGGGTGCTCGCCGTCGAAGCCCGATCCCGTGCCCTCCGACGACGCCGAACCCGATGTGACCGTGCACGCCGTCGACAACCGCTTCGAGCCCGCCGAGGTCGAGATCGCTCCGGGTTCGGCCGTGCGCTGGGTGTTCGAGGGCACCGCCGAGCACGACGTGGTCGCCGCTGACGGCAGTTTCGTGAGCGAGCTCATGCACGAGGGCAGCTACACCCACGTCTTCGACGAGGCGGGCGACTTCGAATACGACTGCTCCGTGCACCCCGAGATGACCGGCGTGGTGCGGGTGCGATAACCCAAGCCCGGGCTGCGAAGCCGGCCGCGCAGCGGGCGAGGGTCGGGATCGAGCCCGACCGGCCCCGCCGCTACGCCCGCTGGAACGTCGCCAGCGTCTCGAAGTGGTGCGTGTGCGGGAAGATGTCGAACGCCCGCAGCCCTGTGAGCTCGTACCCCGACTCGCGCAGCGTCTTCGTGTCGCGGGCGAGCGCGACCGGGTCGCAGGCCACGTACACGATGTTCGCCGGGGCGAGCTCGGCGATCTGACCCGTCACCCCGCCGCCCGCGCCCGAGCGGGGCGGATCCAGCACCACCGTGCCGCGGCGCAGTCGATCCCGCACCGGCGCCGAGGCCTGCAGCAGCTCGGCCAGGTGCCGGTCCACGCGAGCCGTGAGGGCGAGCGCGCCCACCAGCTCCGACAGGTTCTCGGCCGCGTCGTCGGTCGCGCCGGCGTCAGCCTCGACCGTGGTCACCTTGAGCGCGGGCCCGGCGGCCTCCGCCATCGCGGCGGCCAGCAGGCCGGCGCCGCCGTAGAGATCGAGGTTGCCCGCCGCAGGATCGAAGCGGCCGTCGTCGATCAGATCGAGGATCGCGTCGCGCACTGCGGTGAACAGCACTGCCGGCGCCTGGCGATGCACCTGCCAGAAGCCGCCGGCGCGCACCAGGAAGCCGCGATCCTCGACCAGCTCCCGGATCGTGTCGTTCTCACCTGCCCGCGTCTTCTCTTCGGTGAGTCCGAGCAGCATGCGGGGGTCGTCGGCGGCCGGGTCGATGAGGTCGACCGTCGCGGCACCCGGCATCGACTCGCCGAGAGGCGCGATCTGCGCGATACCCTCGGTGGCGAGCGGCAGCGACTCGACCGGGATCACACGACGGCTGCGCGCCGCGTAGGGCCCGACGGCGCCGGTCTCGGCGTCGACGTGCAGCCGCACGCGCGTACGGTAGCCGAGGCCGCCCGTCTGCTCGTCGCCGGGCGCCGGCTCGACCAGTTCGGCCAGCGCCTCGGCGAGATCCTCGCCCTCCTCGGCGGCGAGCTCGACGTCGCCGAAGCGCCGCATCGCGTCGGTCAGCACCTCGGCCTTGAGCGCGCGCTGGCGCTCCGGCGAGATGTGGCCGAACTCGGCACCGCCCGCACGATCCTCGGGGTCGCGATCGAGCGCGGCCTCGGCCCAGACGTGGTCGCGGCGATCCTCTGACGCGTCGAGCACCTCGACCGTCGTCGCGCGGGCGAACGACTTCTTCTTCGCGTCGGTCACCCGGGCGCGCACCCGCTCGCCCGGGATCGCGTCGGCGACGAACACCACGCGCCCCTCGTGCCGGGCGACGCTCACCCCGCCGTGGGCGATGCCGGTGACGTCGAGCTCGATCGTCTCGCCGATCTCGAGCGGCGTGTGTGCGGAGTGTGCGCGTGAAGACATGAGCACCATTCTCCCATCTCGGGGAGGGGCTGTCTGCGCGGTCCGCGCGTCGAAGCGGCCGCCTCGGCCGCGGTTCCGGGTTCTCGGGGATTGCCGGAGGTCCTGGAATGGGGGAAGGCCCGCCGGGGGCGGGCCTTCAGGAGTGGAGGGACCGACGGGAATCGAACCCGCGTTCTCAGCTTGGGAAGCTGATGTCTTACCATTAGACGACGATCCCAGGGCGATGGCGCCGCACCAACTATAGCAGGGCGCGGGGCGCTCGCCGGGCGCCCTATTCGGCGGCCTCGGCCTCGGGTGCGGCCTGGCAGATGGCGGCCTGCGCGAGCAGGCCGGCCTGGTCGGCGGCGGTCCACGGAAGCTCCGGTCCGGCGCCCGCCTCGGACGAGAGCGCGGCGAGTTCGAACGCGAGCGTCTTCACGAAACCGGCGCCTGCCGACGAGTTGTTGAGGGCGACGACCACGGAGAACCCGGACTCGGGATCGTGGTAAGCGGCGGTCAGCGTGCCGGTGATGGCCCCGCTGCGGCCGTAGAGCGGGCCCACCTTGTCCATGCCGAACGCCCACTGGGGGCCGGCCTCGTCGGGCTCGCCGGTCGGGGTGCCCTCGGCGTCGCGCTCGGGGTTCTGCAGTGGAGCGGTCTGCGTGACCTGCTGCGCGGCCTCGCCCCCGAAGGCGCCGTCGAGGTAGTGCTCGTAGAAGTTCTTGAGGTCGGTCACGGTGGTGACCGTGCCGCCGGCCCCGCCGAGCATGGAGGGCGACACCTCGGGCTTCTCGACGGCTCCGGCCTCGCAGACGGGTGCGCCCCCGTTGGAGGGGTAGGCGAGTCCCGCCAGTGTGTCGCCGCCGATGGTGGTGCTCGTGAGCGCGGGGTAGTAGCTGGAGCCCATGCCCGCCGGCTCGAAGACGCGGCTCTTCAGCAGTTCGGAGATGTCGTCTCCGGTCTTGACGTGCAGCGCGCGGGAGAGGATGAGCGCGTTGGTGTCGGAGACGTTCACGTCGAGCCCGGGCCACGGGAGCGGCGAGTCCGTGAGGCCCTGGGCGATGAGCTCCTGCTCGGGCCAGGGGCGGGTGGGGTTGTTGACGAAGATGTCGGCGAGGCCGGCCTTGTAGTCGGCGATCCCGGAGGTCATCTCGCAGAGCTGGCCGTAGGTGACCTCGTCGAGGCCCGACTGGCGGGTCAGATCTTTCTCGACGAGGCGGCCGAGCTTCACCGTGCCGTCTTCGACGAGGTCGAGCAGCAGCGCGCACATGACCGGCTGCGTGGCCTGGGCGCCGCGGATCAGGGTCTTGCCGTCGACGCCGTCGCCGTAGCCCCGCACGTACGCGTTCTCACCGGACCACACCCCCACGACGGCTTCGGTCGATCCGCTCTGCTGCATCGCGGTCGCGATCGCCTCGTCGATGCCGGCCGAGAGGCCCTGATCGAGGGTGGCGACGTCTCCCGAGGGGGAGGCGGCGGATCCGCCGGTGCACGCGGTGAGGCCGAGGGCGGCTGTCGCGATGAGCGCGATGGCCGCGAAGCGGGAGCGCTGTGCAAGTCTCGGGATCAAACTCGACCGCCAATCTCGGCTGAAACACGATAAAGAACAAATGAGATTCTAGTGCGGGAGTCTGGGAGTGCGGTTCCCGGGGCTCCCCAGGTAAGGCTTACCTGAGTAAGATGGGACGGTGATGAGCTTTGCAGATGACGTGATCGCCGCAGTGACCGGTCACATGAATGGCGACCACCCGGAAGACAATCTGCTGATCGCCCGCGCGTTCGGCTACCCCGACGCGGTGTCGAGCCGCATGGTCGGGGTGACGGGCGAGGCCGGCGTGTGGCTCGTGGCCGACGCGTCGGGCGAGCGCGAGGTGTCGGTCCCGTGGCCGGGAGGCGCGATCTCGGAGCGCCCCGAGATCCGCCGCGAGGTCGTCGCGCTCTACCAGTCGGCCTGCGAGAAGCTCGGGGTGCCCGCCCGCGAGGAGCACGGCAGCGCCTCGCCGCACGGGGCCCACCATCACGGGGGCGCGCAGCGCGGGCGCCACGCGGCGGGCGACGCCGAGTCGGGCGAGAAGCCGTTCTCGACGGTGGTGCGCGAGAGCTCGTGGTCGGATCACTCCGACAGCGAGGGCGCCACCTTCATGGAGGACATCATGCGCGGCAAGGGCTCGCTGCAGGACTACATCGATCTCGTGGCGCAGCACTTCTACATGTACGAGGCGCTCGAGGAGAGCTCCGATCGGTTCGCGGCGGATCCCGCCTTCGCCCCCTTCCACTCGCGGGGGCTCGTGCGCATGCCGGCGATCGAGGCCGATCTCGCGCACCTGATCGGCGACGATTGGCGCGAGCGCATCGAGGCGGTGCCCGCCACCGCGGCGTACGCCGCGCGCATCCGCGAGATCGCCGAGGAGGGCTGGGTCGCCGGCCTCGTCGCCCATCACTACACGCGCTACCTCGGCGACCTGTCCGGCGGCCAGATGATCGCGAAGCGGGTCGCGAAGCAGCACGGCCTGGATCGTGAGGGGGTCGCCTTCTACGACTTCTCGGAGCTGGGCTCGCTCGTCGATTTCAAGAACGAGTACCGGGTCGCGCTCGACGCGCTCGGGGCCGGCCTCGATGACGAGGAGCGCGCGCGCATGCTCGACGAGGTGCGGGCCGCATACGCGTTCAACACGGCCGTGTTCATCGACCTCGGCAAGGCGCGCGACGCCGTCGCGGCGTAGCCGGGAGCGGAGGCCGCGGCCGGGCTGCGCGAGCCGACCGCGGCGAGCACGGGCCCGTCGAACGGGGTCAGGCCTTCTCGAGGCTGCGGCGCTCGGCGAAGAACCTCACGACGTTGGGGTCGACGATCACGTCGCGCGGCTGCAGCGGGCGCCGCAGGAAGAGCCCGTCGAGCGAGCGCACGCGGCTGAGCGCCACATAGGTCTGGCCGGCGCTGAAGGCGCGGGGGCCGAGGTCGATCACGGCGGCGTCGTAGGTGTGGCCCTGCGATTTGTGCACCGTCACGGCCCAGGCGAGGCGCAGCGGGAACTGCTCGAACTCGGCCACGACCTCTTTCTCGAGCTTCTTGGTCTCGGCGTCGTAGCGGTAGCGGTAGCGCTCCCAGACGGTGGGCTCGACCTCGAACTCCTCGCGGTCGACCTCGACCCACACGGTGCCGTCGATGCGGGAGACCGTGCCGATGGTGCCGTTCAGATCGGAAGAGCGTCGTGTAGGGAAAGAGTGTAGATCTCGNCGGCGGCGTCGTAGGTGTGGCCCTGCGATTTGTGCACCGTCACGGCCCAGGCGAGGCGCAGCGGGAACTGCTCGAACTCGGCCACGACCTCTTTCTCGAGCTTCTTGGTCTCGGCGTCGTAGCGGTAGCGGTAGCGCTCCCAGACGGTGGGCTCGACCTCGAACTCCTCGCGGTCGACCTCGACCCACACGGTGCCGTCGATGCGGGAGACCGTGCCGATGGTGCCGTTCACCCAGCGACCGTCGGAGTCGTTGCGCAGGAACATCACCTGGGCGCCCGGTTTGAGTTCGAGCACCTCGTCGGCGGGGTAGGTGTTCTCCCTGAACTCGCCGTTGACCTCGGCGACGGCGCGCAGCGATGAGCCGCGGATCTCGGCGAGCCGCTCGGCGTTGATGCGGTTGACGGTGGCGTTGGTCGTGGCGAGCGTGATGACGTCGCGGGGCGCGGGGCGCGCGCCCGCCGCGTTGAGCTCGGCCGCCTGATCCTCTTCGACGACGCCGTGGCGCACCGCTCCGAGGATCTGCTTGAAGCGGTCGTCGCGCTGCCGGTGCACCTCGTTGAGCTCGATCACCGACATGGGCGTGGTGGCCCAGACCTTCGCGTCGAAGAACCACAGCGAGCGGTAGGTGTCGGCGAAGTAGGCGCGCTCGTGGGGGTCTCGGGGCGGCACGGGCGGCAGCTGGAAGGGGTCGCCGAACATGATGATCTGGGCTCCGCCGAACGGGTCGTGGCGCTTGCCCCTGGCGAGACGCAGCGAGCGGTCGATCGCGTCCATGAGGTCGGCCGAGACCATCGAGATCTCGTCGATGACGAGCGTGTCGATGGAGGCGAGCATCTTCTTGAGCTCGGCGGGCTGGTCGAGGTCGTGATCGGCGATGATGCCGGTGGGGAGGCGCAGCAGCGAGTGGATGGTCTGGCCGCCCACATTGAGGGCGGCGACGCCGGTGGGGGCGCAGACCGCGATGATCTTGCTGGTGTTCCACGACAGGTGGCCCAGGATCGTCGACTTGCCGGTACCCGCCCGCCCGGTCACGAAGACGTGCTCGCGGGTGTGCTCGATGCGCTCGTATACGGCGAGCTGCTCGGGGGAGAGGTCGGGGCGTGCCACCGATCCAGGCTACCCCGGCGCCGGCCCGTCGGGGTGCGCCGGAAGGCGTGGCGCTGCAGGGGGTGTCGCGAGGGTGCGGGCGGGAGGCCACGTTTCGGTAACGATCAGAAAAGTTACATTTGCTTACACCGTGAGCATGTGTCAAGATCATCTGGTCAGAGGGTGAGCGCATGCTCACCTCGTGAATTATCGCTCACAGTGCTGTGGAGGTGACAGTGTCGGACACGCTGACCCAACGTCCCGTAGTCGTCGAGGTCGACGACCTGTGGAAGTCGTTCGGTGGGAACCCCGTGCTGCGCGGCGTCAACATCGACGTGCACCAGGGCGAGATCCACGCCCTCGTCGGCGGCAACGGCGCGGGCAAGTCGACGTTGATGAAGGCCATCACCGGCCTCATCGAGCCCGACGCCGGTCGCATCGCCATCGGCGGCAACGAGGTGAAGAACCTCTCGCCGAAGGCGGCCCACGCCAACTCGGTCTACATGGTGCCGCAGGAGCCGAAGCTCTTCCCGAACCTCTCCGTCTACGAGAACGTCGTGCTCGCCCTCGGCTCGCGCAAGGTGAGCCGCGACGAGGTCTCCGAGGTGATCGGATCGCTCGGCCATCCCATCGACCTCGAGCAGCCCGCGAGCGAGCTGTCGATCTCCGACCAGCAGCTCATCGAGCTGGTGCGCGGCATCCTGCGCGAGGCCCGGCTGCTCATCGTCGACGAGCCGACGGCGGCGCTCACCGCCCGCGAGGTCGACCGCCTCTTCGCCCAGCTGCGGCAGCTCGCCGCGAGCGGCGTCGGCATCTTCTACGTGAGCCACCGCATGTCCGAGATCTTCGAGCTCTGCGACCGTGTGACCGTGCTGCGCGACGGCAACATGGTGCTGCAGTCGCACACCTCCGAGGTCGACGTCGACGCGCTCGTGCAGGCCATGGTCCCCGATGCGCAGCTGCAGCAGCGCCGCAACAGCGGCGCCGCCTTCGATCGCGGCGACACACCGGTGATGACGGTCGAGTCGATGAGCGGGCAGGGCTTCGTCGATGTCTCGTTCGAGGTGTACCCCGGCGAGGTGCTCGGGATCGCGGGCGTGGTCGGCAGCGGGCGCACCGAGCTGGCCGAGACCCTGTACGGACTGCGCCCGGGTGCCGGCGCGGTGCACCTGAACGGCGCGGCCTTCGAGCGCCCGACGCCGCGCAAAGCGCTCGAGCGGGGTCTCGCCTACGTGCCCGAGGATCGCCACGCGCACGGCATCTTCCTCATCGCCTCGGTGGTCGAGAACACGACCGCCTCGGTGCTGAAGCGCGTGAGCACCGCCGGCATCCTCAGCACCCGCAAGGAGAACGAGCTCACCGACCGCTTCGCGAACGACCTCTCGCTGCAGGCCGGCAGCCGCAGGCGGCGGCTCGCCAACCTGTCCGGCGGCAACCAGCAGAAGGTGTCGCTCGCGAAGGCGCTCGCCTCGAACCCATCGGTCATCATCCTCGACGAGCCCTCTCGCGGCGTCGACGTCGCGGCCCGCGAGGACCTCTACCGCCTCATCGATCGCATGGCGCTCGAGGGCCTCGCGGTCGTGCTCATCTCCTCGGACTTCGAGGAGGTCGTCGACCTGAGCCACCGCGTGCTCGTGATGCGCGACGGCCGCATCCGCGGCGAGCTCGCCGGCGACGACATCTCGCTGAGGTCGGTGCGCGACGCCTCGTTCGGTTCGGTCAGAGAGGGCAACCAGTCATGAAGTCCCTGTTGAAGCATCGCGAGATCATCACGATCGGGGGAGTGGTGCTGCTCGTCGCGATCGTCGGCGCGTTCCACTCCAGCTTCCTCGATCCCGCCAACCTCGTCCGGGTGCTGAACTCGACCGTGATCCTCGCCCTGCTCGGGGCCGGCAGCGCGATCGTCATCATCACCCGCAACATCGACGTCTCGGTCGGGTCGACGCTCGCGCTCTCGGGCATCGTCGGCGCGATGCTCATGCGCGACGGCGCCCCCATCTGGGTCGCGGTGCTCGCGGTGCTCGGCCTCGGCGCGGTGCTCGGTGCGATCAACGGCATCGGCGTCACCTACGGCCACGTGCCCTCCATCGTGATGACGCTCGGCACCCTCGCGGCCTACCGGGGCATCTCCTTCCTGATCACCGGAGGCCACTCGATCGAGAGCCTGCCCGCGGCCTACCGGCGGGTGGGGCGCATCGAGATACTGGGCGTGCCGATCCTCATCTGGATCGCGGTCGCGGTGATCGCCGCGCTCGCCCTGCTCATGGCCCGCACCAAGTTCGGACGCAGCTTCTACGCGACCGGCGACAACGCCGAGGGCGCGTACCTCGTCGGCATCTCCACCAACACCATCGTGATCCTCGCCTACACGATCTCGGGCCTGCTGGCCGGCGCCGCGGCCCTCGTGTTCCTGGCCCAGGTGGGCTCGATCGGCAACCAGGCCGGTCAGGGCATCGAGATGCGGGCCATCGCGGCCGCCGTGATCGGCGGCGTCTCGCTCACGGGCGGCGTGGGCACCGTGGTCGGCGCCGTCTTCGGTGCGATCTTCATCAGCACGGCCACGAGCTCGCTGAGCTTCCTCGGGATCCCCGGCTCCTGGTCCGACACGGTCATCGGTGCGATCCTGCTGGCCGCGCTCTTCGCGGACTCCCGCGTGCGCGCCCTCGTCTCGAAGCGGCGGCTCGCCGCCCGCTACAGCGCCCTCGCCGATGAGACGGCCGAGGGGCATCCGAAGCTCGAAAGTGAGGTGCGCTCATGAACGCGCTGCAGTCGCGACTGAAGATCTTCGCACGCTGGGAGGTCGGCCTCATCGGGGTGCTGGTGCTCGAGCTCGTGATCTTCAGCTCGCTCAACTCGAAGTTCCTCGACCCGAACCGACTGCTGTTCTCGATGTCCGACTTCATCTACCTCGGGATCATCGCGCTGCCCCTCGCGATCGTGATGATCACGGGCGGCATCGACATCAGCTTCGCCTCGGTGGCCTCGCTCAGCGCGATCGTGATGGGTGTGAGCTTCAAGAGCGGCGTCGGCATCTGGGGCGCGCTCGTGATCGGTCTGCTCGCCGCGGTCGCCGCGGGGCTCGTCAACGGCCTGCTCATCATCCTCACCCGCGCCAACCCGATGGTCATCACCCTCGGCACCCAGTTCCTCTTCGCCGGACTCGCGCTCGCGGCGTCGGGCTTGGGCGGCATCTCCTCGTTCGAGGGCGTCTCCGGCCTGCCCGACGAGTTCACCGGAATCGCGGGCGGCCGCACCTTCGGGCTGCCGAACATGCTGCTCGTCTTCGCCGTGGTCACCGTGCTGTTCGCGGTGCTGCTCGGCCGCTCGACCTTCGGCCGTCAGGCCCGCCTCATCGGAGCGAACCCGGTCGCCGCGCGCTACGCGGGCTTCCGCTCCGACGCCGTCATCGTGGGCGCCTACGTGCTCACGTCGCTCTCCGCCGGCATCGTCGGGATCCTGCTGACCTCGTACGTGGGATCGGCGCGCGCCGACATCGGGGCCTCGCTGCTCATGCCGGTGCTGACCCTCGTGGTGATCGGCGGCGTGTCGATGTACGGGGGCGAGGGATCGATCTTCGGCGTGGTGGTCGCGACCTTCGTGATCGGCTTCCTGCAGCAGGGCCTGCGGTTCGCGCGGCTCTCGGAGAACGAGGTCGCCGTGTTCACCGGCGTCATCCTCGTGGCCGTCGCGAGCCTGCGCTGGTGGAGCGCCAACTGGTCGGAGCGCGTGCGGAACAACCGCGTGCGCCGGGAGAACCTGCGCAGGCAGGCGGGGGCGGTCGACGGACCGCGCACCCCGGTAGCTGCCGCGTCGGAAGTGTGAAGTAGAGAAACGGCGAGCGATCGCCACAGATTGATTGGAGAGATTCGATGCGGAATCGTTTGAAGGCGGCCATCGCGGTCGCAGCAGTGGGCGTCGTGGCCCTCACCGGATGCAGCTCGAACGGCGGCTCGGGCGGCGGCGAGGGCGGCGAGGGCGGCGGTAGCGGCGCCCAGATCGCGTTCATCCCGAAGCTCACGGGCGTCGGCTTCTTCGAGGCCGGCGGCGCCGGTGCCGTCGAGGCCGGCGAGGAGCTGGGGCTCGACGTGCAGTACCTCGGCTCGCCCGAGGCCTCGGCCGCGAAGCAGGTCGAGCTCATCAACACCTACGTCGGCCAGGGCTTCGACGCGGTCATCGTGTCGTCGACCACCCCCGACGGCCTGTGCCAGTCGCTCGACAAGGCCCGCGAGCAGGGCGTGGTGACGCTCACCTGGGATTCCGACGTGAACCCCGAGTGCCGCCAGTTCTACATCAGCCAGGGCACCCCCGACCAGCTGGGCGAGCTGCTCGTCGACATGACGCTCGAGGACATCGCGGCCGACGAGGCCGCGAAGGTGGCCTTCCACTACTCGAGCCCCACCGTGACCGACCAGAACCAGTGGGCCGAGGTGGCGAAGTCGATCATCGCGGACGAGACCGAGTGGGACGTCGTCGACACGATCTTCTCGGAGAACCAGACCGAGCAGGCGGTGCAGCAGGCCGAGGCGCTCATCAACGCCAACCCCGATCTCAAGGCGATCATCGCCCCCGACGCGAACGCCCTGCCGGGCACCGCTCAGGCGCTCGAGAACCTGGGCCGCACCGACATCACCCTCGTCGGCTTCTCCACCCCGAACGCCATGAAGGAGTACATCCACAACGGCACGCTCAAGCGCTTCGCGCTGTGGGACGCGCAGGCGCAGGGCGCGCTGTCGGTGCACGTGGCGTCGATGCTGCTCGACGGCACCGAGCTGAACGTCGGCGACAAGTTCGAGGTCGAGGGCTTCGGCGAGCTCGAGGTGCAGCCCAACTCGGTGCAGGGCTACGACTACGAGGCGGACGGCAACGGCATCATCGTGATGCCTGAGCGTACGGTGTTCACTGCGGAGAACATCGACGACTTCGACTTCTAGCAGCACCGCGCGGTGAGGGGCGGGCCCCGCCCCTCACCGCATCACCGCCATTCGAGACATCAGAGCAATCTGGGGGAGGGGACGAGACCATGGGCAGCCTCGAAGAGGAGAACTGGGAGACCCGGGAGCAGATCCTGCGCGCCGCCTGGTACTACTACGTGGATCAGCTGACTCAGGACGAGGTGGCCAAGAAGCTCTCGATCTCCCGGGCGACGGCGGGCCGCCTGCTCGAGCGCAGCCGGCAGAACGGGATCGTGACCTTCACCATCGGCTCGAGCCACTTCGAGGCCTTCCAGATCGGGCGCAAGCTGCGCGAGACGTTCGGCCTCACCGAGGCGCTGGTGCCCCCCGCACTGGGCGACGAGACGCAGGACGCCTTCTCGGTCTCGCGCCGCCTGGCGCGCGGCGGAGCCCAGTACCTGCAGAACCTGCTCGAGTCGGACCAGACGCTCGCGATCGGCTGGGGGGAGACCGTGCAGGCCACCATGGAGCGCCTGCCGGTCGAGCAGACCGCCAAGATCAGCACGGTCACACTGACGGGCGGCGTGAACGCCTACGTGCCGACCCTGCGCCGGGTGCGCGGCAAGTCCGCGCGCCACACCGACGCCGTGATCCCGGCTCCCATCGTGGTGTCGTCGGCGAGTCTCGCCGCCGAGCTGCAGAAGGAGGGGGTGGTGCAGCGCGTGCTCGAACGCTCGCGCGCCGCGGACCACGCGCTCATCGGCATCGGCGCCGTGGCCGAGCAGGCCACCCTCGCCCAGAAGGGCTACGTGACCGACGACGAGCTCGTCGAGTTCCAGAAGCTCGGCGCAGTCGGAGACATCCTCGGCCTGTTCTACGACGAGAACGGCGAGGTGCTCGACCTGCCGCTCCACACCCGGCGGATCGGGGTCGGCGTCGACGACCTCCGCCGCATCCCCAACGTCGTGGGCATCGCCGGCGGCCTGCACAAGGTGCCCGCGATTCTCGGCGCGCTGCGCGGCGGCTACCTCGACGTGCTCGTCACCACCGAAGACGTCGCCCGAGCGCTGCTCGCGGCCGAGGGCGTCGAGGCATGAACCCAGGAGTACACGCATGAGCCACGTCATGGCGATCGACGCGGGCACCGGATCGGTGCGCGCCTGCATCTTCGACCTGCACGGATCCCCCGTCGCGATCTCCCAGCGCAGCTGGGAGCACGACCCCGAACCGGGGGTTCCGGGCTCGATGGGCTTCGCGACCGAGCGCAACTGGGCGCTCATCGTCGAGATCGTGCGCGAGGCGCTCGCGAAGGCCGGCCTCCGCGGGGACGACATCCTCGCGGTGAGCTCCACCTCGATGCGCGAGGGCATCGTGCTGCTCGACGCCGAGGGGCGCGAGATCTGGGCGTGCGCCAACGTCGACGCCCGCGCCGAGGCCGAGGTGCGCGCGCTCGCCGCCGACCCTCGACTCGAGGAGCGGATCTACGCCGCGACCGGGCAGACCTTCGCACTCGCCGCCGGGCCCCGGCTGCGCTGGCTGAAATCGCACCGCCCCGACCTCTACGAGCGCGCGGACACGGTGCTCATGCTCAGCGAGTGGGTGCTGTACCGGTTGAGCGGGGAGCGCGCCATCGAGCCGTCGAACGGCTCCACGTCGGGCTTCGTCTCGCTGGGCTCGCGCCGGGGCGATCCCGAGCTGCTGCGCATGTGCGGCCTGCGCGACGACCTGCTGCCCCGCACCGAGGAGCCCGGCACCGCGATCGGCACCGTCACCGCGGCTGCGGCGGCCGAGACCGGCCTCGGCACGGGCACCCGCGTGGTGCTCGGCGGAGGCGATGCGCAGCTCGCGGCCCTCGGGCTCGGCCTCACCGAGCCGGGCGAGGCCGCGATCATCGCCGGCACCTTCTGGCAGCAGTTCGTGAACCTGCCCACCGCGTCCGCCGACCCCGAGATGCGGGTGCGCGTCAACGCCGCCGCCGTCCCGGACCTCTGGCAGGCCGAGGCCATCGCCTTCCACACCGGCACCGCGGTGCGCTGGTTCCGAGACACCTTCGCCCACGAGGAGCAGCAGCGCGCCCGCGAGACCGGTCGTGACCCGCTCGACATCCTCACCGAGGCCGCAGCCGGGATCCCGATCGGCTCCGACGGCGTCATCCCGATCTTCTCCGACGTCATGAACTACCGGCGGTGGAAGCACGCCGCGCCCTCGTTCCTCAACCTCTCCCTCGAGGGAGGCGCGCGGGTGCGGGCGGCCATGTTCCGCTCCCTGCTCGAGAACGCGGCGATCGTCGCCGCCCTCAACCTCGAGATGGTCGAGGGATTCAGCGGCACCCACGCCGACGAGGTGATCTTCGCGGGCGGCTCGGCGAAGAGCGGCGTGTGGGCCCAGATCGTCGCCGACGTGCTCGGCCGCCCGATCCGCATCCCCGCCGTCACCGAGGCGACGGCCCAGGGCGCCGCGGCCTGCGCGGCCGCCGGAGCCGGCGAGTTCGAGACCCCCTCGGCGGCGGCGCGCTCGTGGCTCGCCTGGGACGGCGCCGTCGAGCCGGACGCGGAGGCGCACCAGACCTACGAGGGCGTGAGGGAGCGATGGGCCGAGGCCTACGCCCCGCAGCGGGACCTCATGAATGCCGGGATCACGACGTCGCTCTGGCGTGCACCGGGAAGCTAACAGCGGAAAGAGAGACGAGCAAGCATGGAACTGACGCAGACGAGCAAGGCGGAGTACCGGTTCGGCGAGTACGGCCCCGGGTACCTGCTCCGTGGCCCCCGCACCGACTTCGGCGTGGTGCAGCTTCGCCCCGGCGACGACGCTTCGAACCACTACCACGCGCAGATCGAGGAGAGCTTCGTCGTGCTCGAGGGCACGTGCACGCTCTGGATCGACTGCGAGCGCAGCTACCGGTTGAGCGCGGGCGACGTGGTGCGCTGCGACCCCGGCGAGATGCACTACTTCGTGAACGAGTCGGACGAGCTGTTCCGCGCCCTGTTCGTGAAGGCGCCCTACGATCCGGCCGACGGCGTGCAGGTGCCCTGGGTGCCGGGCGACCCCGTACCGACGGAGGCCATCGCCCGCGCCAAGGGCGACGCCTAGACCAGACCCTCAGCTTCGCGCGTCGTCGCGCGCGACACTCCAGCGAATCATCGAGAAAGGATCCACCATGGCAGATCTTGAAGGCAACATCGACTCGAAGGACTTCGGCCTCGGCACCCCGCAGGTGACCGCGGGGTCGCCCGTGAAGGGCGCCGGTCAGCTCGACTTCGGCATGCGCCACCGCCTCTCCCGCATCTTCAAGGACGACGGCCGCACCGTGATGCTCGCGTTCGACCACGGCTACTTCCAGGGCCCCACGAGCGGCCTCGAGCGCGTCGACCTCAACATCGTGCCCCTCGCGCCCCAGGCCGACGCCCTCATGGCGACCCGCGGCGTGCTGCGCTCCGTCGTGCCCGCCTCGCTCGACACCGCGCTCGTGGTGCGGGCGTCGGGCGGTCCGTCGATCCTCAAGGATCTCTCGGACGAGCGCATCGCGATGGACATGGAGGACGCCGCGCGGATCGACGCGGCGGCCGTCGCGGTGCAGGTGTTCATCGGCGGCGAGCAGGAGACGCAGTCGGTGCACAACCTCACCCAGCAGATCGATGCCGGCCTGCGCCTCGGCATCCCGGTGCTCGGGGTCACCGCCGTCGGCAAGGAGCTCACCCGCGACTCGCGCTACCTCGGCCTCTCGACCCGCATCATCGCCGAGCTCGGCGCGCAGATGGTGAAGACCTACTACTGCCCCGAGGGCTTCGAGCAGGTCACCGCCGGCTGCCCCGTGCCGGTCATCATGGCGGGCGGCAAGAAGCTGCCGTCGCTCGAGGCGCTCACCATGGCGCACCGGGCCATCTCGGAGGGCGCAGCCGGCGTCGACATGGGCCGCAACATCTTCCAGCGGAAGGCTCCGGCAGCCATGATCCAGGCTGTGCGCTCGGTCGTGCACGGCGGGGCGACCGCCGAGGAGGCGCACGCCGAGTACCGCGAGCTCTCGAGCGGCGCGGAAGACTAGGGCGCGGCGGTCGGCGCTCCGGCGCCGACCGCGCGCTCATCGGGGAGCCGCCTGGGGCGGCGGAGAAGGAGGAACAGGATGGCGACGGACCAGCGCGGAGCTCCCGCCGAAGCGCTGAGGCGGCGGACGGTCGAGGCCTCCCGCCGTCTGGGAGGAGACCCCTTCCTCGTGCTCCACGGCGGCGGCAACACCTCTGCCAAGGATCACGACTTCCTCTGGGCGAAGGCCTCCGGTTTCGACCTCGGCGCGCTCGCCCCCGAGGGCCTCGTGCAGCTGCGACGCGCCGACCTCGAACGCATGCTCGAGGGCGCCTCGCTGAGCGACACCGAGATGATGGACGGCTATGCGGCGGCCACGGTCGAGCCCGGCAGGCCCGCCCCCACCATCGAGGCGCTGCTGCATCACGCCCTCCCCTTCGCCTCCGTGCTGCACACCCACGCCGACGCGATCGTGGCGATCACCGACACCGAGCGAGGGCTCGATCTCGTGACCGAGCTGCTCGGCGACGAGGTGGTCCCCGTGCCGTACGTGATGCCCGGCTTCGACCTCGCCAAGGTCGTGCCCGAACTGTGGCGGGGGGCCGGCTCGAGCGCGCGCGCCATCGTGCTGCAGCACCACGGTCTCTTCACCATGGGGGACACCGTCGACGAGGCGCTCGCACTGCACCTCGAACTGGTCGAGCGCGCCGAGGCGCGCATCGCCGCGCTCGGCCGGCCGATCCGCGCCCCCTTCGCCGATACCGTGAGCGAGCTGCGCCCCGGCGATTCCGAGCAGGCGCGCACCCTGCTCACCGAACTGCGGCGCTACTCGGCCGGTCACGTGCACGCGCTGCGCTGCGACGACGACGAAGTGCGCGCCTTCCTGGCGCGCCCCGACCTCGAGCGGCTCACCGGCCTCGGCCCGACGACGCTCGAGCACGTCATCCGAACCAAGCGGGTGCCGTTGCTCGGCGACGACGTGGCGGGTTACGTCTTTTCGAAACGATTTTGCGCACCAGCNCGAAAAGTCGCCGAGTACCGCCGGTACTTCGAGCGCAACCGCGGCGCCGACGAGGCGCTCGTGATGCTCGATCCGATCCCGCGCGTGGTGCTGCACCCCGATCTCGGGCTCGTCGCCGTCGGCGCCGATGCGAAGGCTGCGGGGGCCGTCATGGACATCTACCGGCACACCATCCGGGTGATCGAGGCGGCCGAACGGCTCGGCGGCTACCGCACGGTCACCGAGGCGCAGGCGTTCGGCCTCGAGTACTGGGAGCTCGAGCAGCGACGCCTCAGGTAGGGCCCGCGATCCCGAAACGAAAGGCGGCGCGCCCGTGCCCGAGATCACCCGGCTCCGACGCAACCTGGCTCTCTTCGCGCTCGCGCTCGGCGGCTTCGCGATCGGCATCACCGAGTTCGCGACGATGGGCCTGCTGCCCGACATCGCGCGAGACCTGCTGCCGGACTACGAGCAGAATCCGCCCCAGGTGATCGCGCACGCCGGCGTGCTCATCACGGGGTATGCGCTGGGCGTCGTGGTGGGGGCTCCGGCTTTCGCGGTGTTCGGGGCGCGCATGTCGCAGACCACGCTCACCTACTGGCTGCTGGCGCTGCTCACCCTCGGCACGCTCGCCTCGGCGCTCATGCCGACGTTCGGCTCGGTCGCGGTCTTCCGCTTCGTCGCCGGGCTGCCGCACGGCGCCTACTTCGGCGTGGTGTCGCTGCTCGCGGGGCGCCTCATGGGACCGGGCAGCCAGGGGCGGGGGATCGCGCTCGCCATGTCGGGCCTGACGCTCGCCAACGTGATCGGGGTGCCGCTCTCGACGATGGTCGGACAGCAGCTGGGCTGGCGGTGGGTCTACGGGCTCGTCGCGCTGCTCTTCGCGGCGACCCTGCTGCTCGTGTTCGTGCTGCTGCCGCGCTACCCCGGCGACCCGACGAGGAGCCCGCTGCGGGAGCTCTCGGCGCTGCGCAATCCGCGCGTGTGGATCATGGTGGGGGTGAGCTCGATCGGCTTCGGCGGCTTCTTCGCCGTGTACTCGTACATCGCCGAGGTGACGACGCGCGAGGTCGGGCTCGGGGTCGCGGCGGTGCCGTGGGTGCTCGCCGCGATGGGGCTCGGCATGACGATCGGCAACCTGGTCGGCGGTGTGCTCACCGACCGCAGCTCCGGCGGGGCCGCCGCGCTCGGACTCGCGCTCTCACTCGTCGCGCTCGTGCTCTACACCGTCTTCGCGCACACCCCGGTCGGCCTCTTCGTGTTCGCCTTCCTCGCGAGCGGCACGTCGGCGCTGCTCATGCCGTCGCTCCAGTCACGGCTCATCAGGGTGTCGAACGAGGCGAGGCTGCTGGGCGCCGCGCTCAATCACGCCGCCTTCAACATCGCCAACAGCCTGGGCGCCTGGCTCGGCGGTGTCGTGATCGCGGCGGGCTTCGGCTACCTGGCGCCCGGCTGGGTGGGGGCGATCCTCACCGGCGCGGGACTCGCGCTCATGCTGGTGAGCCTCGCCGTCGAGCGGCGCGACAAGCGTCGCAGCATCGACACGGGCGGGATTCCCGCCGCCGGTCGATCCGCGCGAGGCGGCTCGGGTTCGGCGGGGGAGGTCTAGGCGTCTGCGGGAACCCGCACCGGCAGCAGCAGCACGAGGCCCACGAGCAGCACCAGCCCGATGCCGAGGATGCCGAAGATCGTCGCGTCCCCGATCGCGACGGCGAGGGTGAACATCGCCGGTGCGAGGAACGAGACGGCGCGACCGGTGGTGGCGTAGAGCCCGAACATCTCGCCCTCCTTGCCGGGCGGCGTGAGGCGGGCGAGGAAGCTGCGGCTCGAGGCCTGCACGGGGCCCACGAAGATCGTCGCGAACAGGCCCACGGTCCAGAACGCGGGCGCGCCCAGCGGGGCGAGCGCGAACATGAGGATCAGCCCGATCACGAGCAGCACGAGCGAGACGGTCATGACGTTCTTGGCGCCGAAGCGATCCTCGACCACGCCCCCGAAGATGGTGGCGACACCCGAGATGACGTTCGCCGCGATCGCGAACATGATGACCGTCGCGGGGTCGAAGCCGAACGAGAGCGAGGCGACGATGCCGGTGAAGGTGAAGATGCCCGCGAGCCCGTCGCGGAAGATGGCGCTCGCGATGAGGAAGAACAGCGTGTGGCGGGAGGTGCGCCAGAGCTGCGCGATGCTGCGGAAGATCGCGCGGTAGCCGGCGATGACGCCGACGACGCGGCGATCGCGGTCGGCCGAGACCTCGGGCACCGCGAAGAAGGTGGGGATCGCGAAGACCGCGAACCAGAGCGCGCACACGACCATGGCGACGCGCACGTTCCAGCCGCCGTCGCTCGTGACGCCGAACCACCCGGTGTCGGGCAGGATGAAGCCCACGAGCACGATGGTGAGCAGTACGATGCCGCCGAGGTAGCCCATGCCCCAGCCGAAGCCGGAGACGCGGCCCACGTTGCGGGTCGTCGACAGCTGGGTGAGCATCGAGTAGTAGTTGACGCTCGCGAACTCGAAGGCGATGTTGCCGATCGCGAGCAGCACCAGCCCGAGCATGAAGTAGTCGGGGGAGGGGGCGACGAGCACCATGAGCGCGGTGCAGGCGATGACGATGCCCGTCGTCACCGCGAGCGAGTGCTTGCGGTGACCGGTGGCGTCGGTGAGGCGCCCGAAGAGCGGCGCGAAGAGCGCGACGGCGACGCCCGCGATCGAGAGCGTGGTGCCGAGGGCGACCGAGGTCTGCTCCTCAGGGCCGAAGGCGGACGAGGTGATGTAGACGGTGAAGACGAAGGTGGTGACGACCGCCTGGAATGCGGCGGATCCCCAGTCCCACAGCGACCAGGCGAATATCGTGCGCTTCTTGACGCCCGGAGCCTGCGGATCGTGCAAGTGGTTCTCGTGCAGCGCGGGATCTGAGGCGATGTCGCTCATGTGGTCACTGTACTCGATCGAGGGAAACACGAGGGAGGCGCCGGGTGAACCCTGAGAGTTGAGTGTGTTCGGCTCAAGTTTACCCGGGCGGACTTGACGGCGAGGTGGCCTCGAGTAAACTTGAGTGCATCAGGCTCAAGGTCTGGCCCGATAACCGGTCGGCCCTGAGCGCAAGGCCGCGGATGCCACCTCCGGATCGGGGGAGCGGATCCGGAACAGCAACCGTAAGGAGAACACATGTCACGTGCAGTAGGCATCGATCTCGGCACCACCAACTCGGTGGTCGCCGTGCTCGAGGGCGGCGAGCCCACCGTCATCGCGAACGCCGAGGGGTTCCGCACGACCCCGTCGATCGTCGCATTCACCAAGGACGGAGAGGTGCTCGTCGGCGAGACCGCGAAGCGCCAGGCCGTCACCAACGTCGACCGCACCATCGCCTCGGTCAAGCGCCACATGGGCACCGACTGGAAGAGCGATGAGATCGACGGCAAGCGCTACACGGCGCAGGAGATCAGCGCCCGCACGCTCATGAAGCTGAAGCGCGACGCCGAGACCTACCTCGGCGACAAGGTGACCGACGCGGTCATCACCGTGCCCGCCTACTTCAACGACGCCGAGCGCCAGGCCACCAAGGAGGCCGGTGAGATCGCGGGCCTCAACGTGCTCCGCATCATCAACGAGCCCACCGCCGCGGCCCTCGCCTACGGCCTCGACAAGGGCAAGGAAGACGAGCTCATCCTCGTCTTCGACCTCGGCGGCGGCACCTTCGACGTCTCGCTGCTCGAGGTGGGCAAGGACGACGACTTCTCGACCATCCAGGTGCGCGCCACCGCCGGCGACAACCGCCTCGGCGGCGACGACTGGGATCAGCGCATCGTCAACTGGCTCGCCGAGCAGTTCAAGGCCTCGACCGGCGTCGACGTCTCGAATGACAAGATCGCGCTGCAGCGCCTCAAGGAGGCCGCGGAGCAGGCCAAGAAGGAGCTCTCGAACTCGACGAGCACCCAGATCCAGCTCCCCTACCTCTCGCTCACCGAGAACGGCCCCGCCAACCTCGACGAGACGCTCACCCGCGCCAAGTTCGAGGACCTGACCAAGGATCTGCTCGAGCGCACCCGCAAGCCCTTCGAAGACGTGATCAAGGAAGCCGGCGTCAAGGTCTCCGACATCGCCCACGTGGTGCTCGTCGGCGGCTCGACCCGCATGCCCGCCGTCACCGAGCTGGTGAAGAAGCTCACCGGCGGCAAGGAGCCCAACAAGGGCGTCAACCCCGATGAGGTCGTCGCCGTGGGCGCGGCCCTGCAGGCCGGCGTGCTGAAGGGCGAGCGCAAGGACGTGCTGCTCATCGACGTGACCCCTCTGAGCCTCGGCATCGAGACCAAGGGCGGCATCATGACGAAGCTGATCGAGCGCAACACCGCCATCCCCACGAAGCGCAGCGAGACCTTCACCACGGCCGAGGACAACCAGCCCTCGGTGGCGATCCAGGTCTTCCAGGGCGAGCGCGAGTTCACTCGCGACAACAAGAACCTGGGCACGTTCGAGCTCACCGGCATCGCTCCCGCGCCCCGCGGCATCCCCCAGATCGAGGTGACCTTCGACATCGACGCCAACGGCATCGTGCAGGTCTCCGCGAAGGACAAGGGCACGGGCAAGGAGCAGACGATCACCATCTCCGGCGGCTCGACGCTCTCCAAGGAGGACATCGAGCGCATGGTGCGCGAGGCCGAGGAGCACGCGTCCGAGGACAAGAAGCGCCGCGAGTCCGCCGAGCAGCGCAACAACGCCGAGCAGCTGGCCTACTCGGTCGAGAAGCTCATCTCCGAGAACGAGGACAAGCTTCCCGACGACGTCAAGACCGAGGTGCAGGGCGACCTCGACGCGCTGAAGCAGGCACTGGCCGGCGATGACGACGATGCCGTGAAGACGGCCGCCGACAAGCTGGGCCAGAGCCAGACCAAGCTCGGCGAGGCGATCTACGCGGCCGCCCAGGCCGAGCAGCCCACGACCGATGCCGGCTCCGGGGAGTCGAACGACGACGACGTGGTGGACGCCGAGGTCGTCGAGGACGAGGAGCAGAAGTAACCATGGCGGATCAGGAACAGCGCACGCCGGGCGAAGACCCCAACAGCGACGATGTTCCTGCGACGACGGGGCCGGAGGCGAACGCCTCCGGCCCCGTGCCGCAGGAAGACGGGTTCACCGTCGACGACATCCTGAACGCTGAGCAGAGCTCCGACGCGAAGACGGCCGACGAGGCCGAGGGCGCCCCTGCGGAGGAGCACCCCTACCTCGAGGATCTGCGCCGTCTCAGCGCGGAGTACGCGAACTACCGCAAGCGCACCGAGGCCAACGCCCAGCTCGAGAAGCAGCGCGCCGTCGCGGCGGCGGTCACCCCGCTGCTCACCGTGCTCGACGACCTCGATCGCGCCGAGCAGCACGGCGACCTCGTGGAGGGCTCCGCGTTCGCCACGATCGCCCAGAAGATCCGCGGCACCATGGAGCGCCTCGGCGTCGAGAGCTACGGCGAGAAGGGCGAGCCCTTCGACCCGCAGCTGCACGAGGCCATCGCCCAGGTGCCGGTTCCCGGCACGGAGCAGCAGACGGTACTGGACGTGATCGAGCGGGGGTACCGCGTCGGCGACGTCGAGCTGCGCCCCGCCAAGGTAGCGGTGGCGGTGGGGGCAGATGGCTAGTCAGGATTGGCTCGAGAAAGACTTCTACGCCGTCCTCGGCGTCTCGAAGGACGCGAGCGATGCCGAGCTGAAGAAGACCTACCGCAAGCTCGCCCGCAAGTACCATCCGGACTCCAACCCGGGTGACACGGTCGCCGAGGCGAAGTTCAAGGAGATCAGCGAGGCCTACTCGGTGCTCTCCGACAAGGAGCAGCGAGCCGAGTACGACCAGATCCGCGCCATGGGCGCCGGCGGCGCCCGCTTCACCGCGGGCGGTGGAGGCGCGCAGGGCTTCGAGGACATCTTCGGAGGCATGTTCGGCGGCGGTCGCGGCGGCGCGAACTTCAGCTACCAGGGCGGCTTCCCGCAGGGCGGGCAGAACTACGAGGACATCTTCAACCTGTTCGGCGGCGGCCCCAGCGTGCCGCAGCCGGGGCGCGACATCCAGGCCACGACCACACTCGACTTCGAGACCGCGGTGCAGGGCAAGACCGTCACGCTGCAGACCCCGAACGGGGCCGTCAAGGTCAAGATCCCGGCCGGCGTCTCGGACGGGCAGAAGATCAAGGTGCGCGGAAAGGGCGATCCCAGCCCCAACGGCGGGCCGTCGGGCGACATCATCCTCACGGTGAGCGTGCGCAAGCACCCGGTCTTCGAGCGCGACGGGCAGAACCTCCGCCTCAAGCTGCCGATCACCTTCTCGGAGGCCGCGCTCGGAGGCACCGTCGAGGTGCCCACGCTCGGCGGCGATCCCGTGCGCCTCAAGGTGCAGCCGGGCACGCCCAGCGGCCGGGTGCTGCGGGTCAAGGGCCGCGGAGTGAAGAGCTCCAAGGGCACCGGCGACCTGCTCGCCGAGGTGCAGGTGGTCGTGCCGTCGCACCTCTCGGAGCAGGCCCGCGAAGCCCTCGAGGCGTTCCGACAGGTGGAGCCCCAGGAGAATCCGCGCGAGGATCTCCTGTCGCGCGCCCGGGGCTGACCCGAGGAAGGTGAGTCGCATGGCAGAACCGCAGATGGATCGCTACACCCCGGTGTTCGCGATCGCCGCCGCGGCCGAACTCGCCGAGATGCACCCGCAGACCCTGCGCCAATACGACCGCATCGGGCTCGTGTCGCCGCAGCGCACCCGCGGCAACACCCGCCGGTACTCCCTGCACGACGTGGCGCGGCTGCGCGAGGTCTCGCGGCTCTCGGCCGAGGGGCTCAGTCTCGAGGGGATCCGGCGGGTGCTGCACCTCGAGGATCGCGTGCGCGAGCTCGAGGATCGCGTGCGAGACCTCGAGCACGCCCTCGCCGAGGAGCGGCTGCAGCGACCCGAGCGGCGCGTGTTCGCCGCGGGCGCCGCGGGCGGCGAGGTGATCACGCTGCGTCGCGGCACCCGCGTGCGCCGCAACGCCGAGGTCGTCGTGTGGAAGCCGTAGCCGAGCTCTTCGCGCGCCTCTCGCGACATCCCGACTTCGACGCCCCCGAGTTGCAGGCGTACGACTCCGCCGACGAGCTGATCCTCGATACCGCAGCCGCCGAGCTGCGGGAGGCCGGCGACGGCGACGTCGTCGTGATCGGCGACCGCCACGGGGCGCTGACCCTGGGGGCCGCGGTGCTCGGAGCGCGGGGGATCCGCGTGCACCAGGACCCGCTGCTCGGCGAGCTCGCGCTGCAGGCGAACGCGGAGCGCCTCGGGTTCGCGGGCCTGCACGCCTCGCACCCGCTCGACGAGTCGCTGCTGCGGGGTGCACGGCTCGTGCTGCTGCAGCTGCCTCGGGGACTCGACGCGCTCGACGAGATCGCCTGGTCGATCGCGCGCTGGGCGCACCCCGGCGTGCGCGTGTACGCGGGCGGCCGGGTGAAGCACATGACCGTCGCGCAGAACGGCGTGCTCGGCCGATACTTCGGAGAGGTCTCTGCAGGGCTGGGGCGGCGCAAGGCCCGAGTGCTGACCGCGAGCGGGCCGCGGGACGCGGGGCCGGCGCCGTTTCCGCGCTGGGGCTCCGACCCGGCGCTCGCGTTCCGCGTCGCGGCGTTCGGGGCCACCTTCGGCGGCGCGACGCTCGACCACGGCAGCCGGCTGCTGCTCGAGGGTCTCGGCGACGCGCAGGCCGGCGGCGGCTCGCCGGACGGCGGGGCTGGACCCGCGAGGGTGGTCGATCTCGGCTGCGGCAACGGGGTGCTCGCCGTCTCGGCCGCGCTGCGGTGGTCGGCGGCACGGGTGGTCGCCACCGATCAGTCGACCGCGGCCGTCGCGGCGACGCGGCTCACCGCGATGGAGGCCGGGGTGGCGGATCGCGTCGCGATCCACCGCGCCGACGCGCTCGACGCCGTGCCCGACGGGTGGGCCGAGCTGATCCTGCTCAATCCGCCCTTCCACACGGGATCGACGGTGCACGCCGGCGTGGCCCACCGCCTGATCCGCGCGTGCCGTCGTGCGCTGGCGCCGGGCGGCGAGCTGCGACTCGTCTTCAACTCGCACCTGCGCTACCGATCGCTCGTGGAGCGCGAGATCGGGCCCGTGCGCGAGGTCGCCCGCGATCGCACCTTCACGGTGCTGTCGGCGACGCTGCGCTGAGACGGCTGGCCTGACGACTCCGGTCGGGCCGGTTGCGGACCCCCTTCAGGCTTTGCGCCGGCGCCGCCCGCGGCCCTGCTCGGCCCGCGCCCTGATGAGATCCCGGGCCGAGAGCTGGTGCAGGCGGGCGCCGTAGTCGTCGGCGGTCAGGCCCGAGAGGAAGCTGCCCGGGTCGACTTCGAGTGCGGTCGCGAGGCGCACGAGGGTCTCGGCCGTGGGGCTGGAGACGCCGCGCTCGATCTTGCCGATGCTCGTCCAGCTGATCTCGGAGAGCTCGCCGAGATCCTCGAGCGAGATGCCGAGTCGATGCCGCACCTCGCGTACGCGACGGCCGATCTTCAGCGCGGCTTCCGAGTGGATGTTGGGCACCGATCCAGCGTGCTCGCCTCATGCGTCGATCACCAGCGCGCAGACGCACTGGCTGAAAAGAGCTAGTATTCCGCCTCCGTCTCGGCCGGGAGCCGGCCGCCCCCCGGCCGACCTCCGCCCGGCACCCGGCGCCCGGCGCGATCCGACCGCCCGCGGGCGTACGCTGGAGGTGACATGTCGAACTCCACACGGGATCTGCTGCTGCGCCTCGCCCCGAGCATCTACGGGCCCACGATCCTGTTCACCCTCGGCGCCTACGCGATGCTGCCGATCGTGCCCGTCATCGCCGTGTCGCAGGGCGCCGGGCTCGGCCTCTCCGGCGTCATCGCCTCGGCCGTGGTCGTGGGCCGCCTGCTCGGCAACCTGCCCGCGAGCTGGCTCGTGTCTCGGTCGGGGGAGCGGATCGCGATGCTCATCGCGTCCGCGGTCGCGTTCGCGGGCGCGCTGGGCGTGGCGCTCGCCCCGAGCCTCGCCGTGCTCGGAGCGTCGGTGTTCGTGATCGGCTTCGCCGAGGCGACGTTCGGCCTCGCGCGCCACTCGCTCATGACGACCCGGGTGCCGGTCTCGTTCCGAGCCCGGGCCCTGTCGCTGATCGGAGGGTCGCACCGCTTCGGCAGGTTCGCGGGGCCCTTCCTGGCGGCCGGTCTGCTGGGCCTCACCGGCACGCAGGAGGCGCCCGTCTGGGCGTTCGTCGTCTGTCTCGCGCTCACCGCGCTGCTCGTGGGATTCGCTCCGGATCCCGAGCGGCTGCTGTCCGACCGCCCCCCGGGTGGCCCAGCCACCACCGGGCCCGGGCCCGCCCCGGGATCGAGCGGGGTGATCGGCGCGATCCGCGTCGGCCGCGAACCGCTGCTGCGCATCGGCGGCTCGGCGGCGATCCTCTCGGGGCTGCGCTCCGTGAAGGACGTGCTGCTGCCGCTCTGGGGCGTCTCGATCGGCCTCGACGCGACGGGCGTCGCGCTCGTGGTCGGCATCGCCGGCACGATCGACTTCGCGCTGTTCTACGTGAGCGGCCAGGTGATGGACCGATTCGGCCGCCTGTGGGCGGCGCTGCCGGCGACCGTGGCGATGGCGCTCAGCTTCCTGCTGCTCGCCACCACCCACGACCTGCCCGGGGCGGTCTGGTGGCTGGTGGGCTGCTCGGTGGTGATCGGCATCGGCAACGGACTGTCGAGCGGCATCCTGCTCACCCTCGGCGCCGACCTCGCCCCCCGCGGCAACCCCGCCCCCTACCTCGCGGCGTGGCGCACGCTCACCGACTTCGGCGGCGCTGCGGCGCCCCTCGCGGTCTCCGCCATCGCCGCGGTGTCGCTGCCCCTCGCGAGCACCGTCACGGGGGTGCTCGCGGTGCTCGGCGCCGCGGGCTTCGCGCGCTGGATCCCGCGCTACGTGCCCCGCATGCGGAGCGACCCGGGACGCGGCCCCGATCCGGATCCTGATCCCGAGCCGCCCGCGCCCCGCACCCCCTCGGGCGCCTGATCGGCCCCTCGGAGCGGCCTGCGCCGACTCGGCGCAGCGCTGCGATGATTCCGAGGCGTCGCTGCATACACTTGAGTGCGTTCGCCCACCGGCAACACCCCATCGACCGAAGGACTCCCGCACACCGTGAGCACCACCGATCGCCAGCCCCCTCTTCGCGTCCTCATCGGATGCGACACCTTCTCACCCGACGTCAACGGAGCGGCCCGCTTCGCGGAGCGCCTGGCGGCGGGGCTCGTGCAGCGCGGGCACGACGTGCACGTGGTCGCCCCCTCGAAGCGGATGAACCGCACGGGCAGCTTCTCCGAGACCATCGAGGGCGAGCGCATGACGGTGCACCGGTGGACCAGCTGGCGCTGGTACCCGCACGACTGGCTGCGCTTCGTGCTGCCCTGGCGCGCCCGCTCCTACGCCCGCAAGCTGCTCGACGCCGTGCGGCCCGACGTCATCCACATCCAGTCGCACATCGTCGTGGGGCGCGCCCTCGCAAAGGAGGGCGCCAAGCGGGGCATCCGCATCGTCGCCACCAACCACGTCATGCCCGAGAACGTGCTCGACTTCACCCTGCTGCCCGAGCGCGCCAAACGCGTCTTCGTGCGCTGGGGGTGGAACGACGCCGACCGCGTGCTCACCCGCGCCGCCGCCGTCACCACGCCCACGCGCCGCGCCGCCGACTTCCTCGAGCGCAACACCCACCGCCGCGGGGTGCTGCCCGTCAGCTGCGGGCTGCGCGCCTCCGACTACACCGCCGACCTCGAACCGCGCACCGCGAACCGGCTCGTGTTCGTCGGACGGGTCACGCTCGAGAAGGAGATCGACGTGATCCTGCGCGCGATCCCGCGCATCGATCCCGAACTCGATGTGAGCCTCACCGTCGTCGGCGACGGCGACCAGCGCAAGAGCCTCGAGAAGCTCGCCCAGGATCTCGGCATCGCGGATCGCGTGCGCTTCACCGGCCGCGTGAGCGACCAGCAGCTGCGCGCCCACCTCACCGAGGCGAGCGTGTTCGTGATCGCCTCGATCGCCGAGCTGCAGTCGATCGCGACGATGGAGGCGATGGCATCGGGGCTGCCGATCGTCGCCGCCAACGCCATGGCGCTGCCGCACCTCGTTCAGGAGGGCGAGAACGGGCATCTCTTCCAGGCCGGCAACGACCGAGAGCTCGCCGAGCACGTCGAAGCCGTGCTGGGGCTCGCGCCCGAGCAGTACCGGCGCATGCAGCAGGCGTCGCTCGAGGCCGTCAAGGTGCATGACATCGACCGCACCCTCGACACCTTCGAGTCGCTGTACCGGGGCGACGCCTGACATGCACGTGCTCATCGTCACCGACCAGCACCCCGAGTCGCTCGGGGGCGTGCAGGTGGCGATCCGGCTGCAGCGCCAGCACCTCGAACGCCGCGGGCACCGGGTCACCATCGCCGCCCCCGCGCTGCACCGCCCCGGCTACGCGCCCGCCGAGGCCGACCGCGAGGCCTACGTCGACCTGCCGTCGCGGCCCATCACCCGCGACCGCGAGTACGGCATCACCTGGCCCGGGCGGCGCTCCGACCGCGCGCTCGCCGAGGCGCTCGCGCAGCGACCGCCCGTCGACCTCGTGCACGTGCAGGGCGACTTCTGGGGCGCCATGATCGGGCTGCGCGCCGCGCGCGGGATCGGAGCGGCGCGCGGGCGGGGCGGGGCGGCGCGCGGGTTCGCGACCGCGCGCGAGCGGGGCGCGGCGCTGCCGATCGTGCACACGATGCACAACCACGTCGATGAGGGCACCCGCGCCGTCACACCGCTCGCCCCGATCGTGTTCCTCGGGCTGCGCGCGTGGCGGGGGCTCGTGCTCGGCCGCCCGCGGGGCGTCGTCGCCCGGGCGGCGCACGGCGCCTGGCGCTACCTCGCCGAACTCGCCGCCGAGGCGACCGCGGTGACCGCCCCGTCGCAGCACTTCGCCCACGAACTCGAACGCCACGGCGTCGCCGACGAGGTGCTCGTCACGCGGGGCGGCGTCGACGACGCCGCGATCGACGAGGTGCGGGCGACGCCCCGCTCGCCGCGCGACCGGCCGAGGTTCGTGTGGCTCGGGCGCATGAGCCACGAGAAACGGGTGCTCGAGTTCATCGACGCCGTCGCGGAGTCGGGGATCGACGCCGACGTCGTGCTGCACGGGGCCGGCCTGCTGCTGCCCCGCGTGCGCGAGCGCATCGCCCGCCACGGCCTCACCGACCGGGTCGCCGTCGCCGGCCCGGTGCCCTACCGCGACGCGCTCGCCGCGATGCGCGACGCCGACGCCCTCGTGCAGACCTCGATGGGCTTCGAGACGCAGGGCCTCACCCCCTTCGAGGCGGCTGCGCTCGGCACGCCGACCGTCTTCTGCGACCACGACATCGCCGACGACGTCGCCGCCTCGGTCGAGTGGCGCGTGGCCGACGAGAGCGTCGCCGCGCTCGCGCGCACCCTGCGGGTCGCCGCCGAGCAGTTGGCGGCGGGGCTCGTCGAGTCCGGGGAGCGGGGCGAGGGCCTGCGCGTGCCCGAGCCGGAGGGGAGGCGCTTCCTGCAGTCGGCGCAGACCGCGCGCATGATCGACGTCTACGAGCGGGCGCTGCGCGGGGTGCCCCGGCGCTGAGCCGGATCCGGCGCCGCTCGCTCTCTCGCTCTCTCTACTCTCTTTCTTTCTCTGCGTCCGGCTCGCGCTGCCCCTGCTGATCCCCTCCCTTCGCGGTTGGGCGCGCGGAAACCGGGCGATTTCCCGTGGGCCGCATCGTCCGGTTAGAATGGATGACGTTGTTCGCGTATGGAGACGTGCCGGAGCGGCCGAACGGACTTCACTGCTAATGAAGGGTCGGGCTAAAACCTGACCGGGGGTTCAAATCCCCCCGTCTCCGCCATGTGCCGAACAGCACGGAAGCCCCCGCCTCGGCGGGGGCTTCCGTTTTCCCCTCTCCCCCCGGAGTCGGGTGGCGCACCCGGTCAGTCGGGGGTGTCGAGGGTGATGTGATCCTCGTCCCGTCGTTCGGGTCCGCCGGTGTATGCGCCCGAGTCGGCCTCCTCGGCCGTCTCGAACGCGTCGGCGCCCTCGTCGGCGTCGAGCTCGGGGTCCTGATCCGCGTTCCCGCTCTGCACGGCCGCACGATCGTCAGGCTCGTGCTTGTCGGCGGCCCGCGGCGGATCCGCGGCGTCCGGCCCGACCTTGCCCGCCTGATCGGCGGTGGGTACGGACCGATCCACCGAATCCGGCGCGGTCGCGGTCGGCTGCTCGGGATCCTGCCCCCGGCGCTCCTCCGGCGACGGCACGTTCTCTCGCTCATCCTGCTGCATGCGGGGCACCGCCTTTCGAATCGTGGGGTGCCCGATGCTACCCGCGTCTCGTCCGGCGCGGGCGGGGCTTGTTCCGCGATCCCGGCTCTGCTAAGCGGCGGTGCGGTCGCCTCTAGCGCCCGCCGCCGGACGCGTCAACCCGCTCCCATCGGGCGGGCCGCCGATCTATCGTGGCCCGAAACGATCCAGTGCGACGACAGCGACCGGGAGGAGAGCACGATGAACGCGGAGCGCGGCAACACGAAGCACGGCCCCCAGCAGGACGAGCAGCTCGAGCAGGAGACGCGAGGGATGGTGCAGGGCCACGGGGGCAGCCCGCACGTCGAACCGTTCCGCGAGAGCGAACCGCTGCCCGACGACACCGACGCGCCCGAGGTGGAGCGCGCCTTCCGAGGAGACCGCCGCGACGGGGAGGAGGGCGACGTATGACCGCCAACGCTGATCTCGCCGAACTGCTCGCCGAGCCGGGGCCGTGGACGTTCGCCTACGTCGACGGGCCGGGCGCCGAGCCCCAGGTGGTCGAGGAGTCGCGCAGGGATTCCGTGCGCGACCGGCTGCTCGAACTGGGAGCCCCCGAGCAGGATGCACGAGCGGTGCTGCGCGCCCTGGAGCAGGCGACCGGCGTGCCGAGCCCATCTGCCCGGTACCTGCTCGTGCGCGGCGGCGAGGTGGCGCTCGACGCGAGCTTCGCGCAGCCCCGCCGCGGGCCGGAACGGCTCGGGCACGGCCCGGTGCCCGAGATCCTGCCGCTGCTGCGGCATCGGGCGTCGTCGATCCGGTACCTCGTCGTGGAGACCGGGCGCGAGGGCGCGGATGTGCGCGCCGAGTCGGCCGACCGATCCGCACCGCAGCACGTCGTCGAGGTGGAGGGCCGCGACGACAGCCTGCCGAAGGTGCAGGCCGGCGGGTGGTCGCACGCCCGGTATCAGCGCCACTCCGAGGAGATCTGGAAGCACAACCAGTCCGAGGTCGCAGAGGTGGTCGACCGCCTCGTGCGGGAGGAACGTCCGGTCGTGGTGGTGCTCGCGGGCGACCTTCGGGCGCGGCAGTTGCTGCGGGAGCGCCTCGCGCCGGCGAGCCGGGAGCTCGTGGTGGAGGTCGAAGCGCACACCCGCGCGGCGGGGTCCGACGAGCGGGTGCTCGACGACGCGATCGCCGATGCGCTGACGGAGCGCACGCACCGCGCCGTCGAGGAGGCGCTCGACCGCGCCTCCGCCGAGAACGGGAGCCGGGGCGCGAGAGGCATGGGCGCCGTCGTGGAGGCGCTGCAGCAGGCGCGCGTGGAGACGCTGCTCATCGACGGGCGCTCGATCGACGCCGAGCAGACGGACGTCGAGAGCGGCGAGGACGGCGAGGGCCGTCGGGGCGCGGAACGGCTCGAAGCGCTCGACTCCGCGCCGTGGGTCGCACTCGGCGGCGCGTCGGTGCCCGGCGAGGCGGCGAGCCTCGGATCGCGGCCCGCCGACGAGGCGCTCGCCCGAGCGGCGATCCTCACGGGCGCGCAGCTGCACGTGCTCGAGGAGGACTACGCGGCCGCGGACGAGCCGCGACCGGACCGCGCGCCCCGGCAGCCGGTGGCCGTGCTGAGGTGGACCGAGAGCCTCGCAGGCCCCTGAGGGAGCCCGGGCCAAAAGTCAAGGGGCTTACCGGGCGCTGCCCCACCCTCGAAGCTGGATGCGATTCCCGACGACGTGTCGGCGGCGCAGCCGACGGGCCGGAGCGGCTCGGGATCGGCTGGCCGCCGGTACGGATGACCGGCTCGAGAGCGGTGGACGGGAGGATCAGCATGGTCGCGAGGAACGCCGAATCCGCGCCCCGCACGGTCGGGGTCGAGGAGGAGCTGCTGCTGGTGGACCGCCACTCGGGTCAGCCGATCGCCGCCGTCGAAGCGGTGATCGATGCCGCAGAGGTGCTGCTCGGGGGCGAGCGCCGTGATCCCGGGCCCGGCGACGGGGAGCGCGGCCCCGGGGAGCGCCGCTCAGCGGCCCTCGGGGGCGGCACCGCCCCTCCCGGGTTCGACCGGGAGGTGAAGCGGGAGCAGATCGAGATCGTCTCGCCCCCCTGCGCCACTCTCGACGAGCTCGCGCGGTCGATCCTCGACGGGCGACGGTTGGCGGATCAGGCGGCGCGCCGCGTGGGCGCCCGCGCGGTGGCGATGGGCACGAGCGCGCTGCCCGTCGATTCCCACCTGACGCCGAGCCCCCGCTACGCCGCGATCGGCAAGCGCTTCGGTCTCACGATGCGGGAGCAGCTGACCTGCGGCTTCCACGTGCACGTGGCCGTGTCGAGCGACGCCGAGGGCGTCGCGGTGCTCGACCGCATCAGGCCTTGGCTACCCGTGCTGCTGGCGCTGAGCAGCAACTCGCCGTTCTGGATGGGCGAGGAGACCGGGTACGCGAGTTACCGCTACCAGGTGTGGGGCCGCTGGCCGTCGGCCGGCGCCTACGACGTCTTCGGATCGCCCGGCGAGTACCACCGGATCGTCGAGTCGCTCATCGGCAGCGGCGTCGTGCTCGACTCCGGCATGGTGTACTTCGACGCCCGTCTGAGCGATCACTACCCGACGGTCGAGGTGCGGGTGGCCGACGTCTGCATGGACGCGGGCCACGCCGTGGTGATCGCCGCCCTGGTGCGCGCGCTCGTCGAGACCGCGTCGCGGGACTGGCGGCGCGGTGCGGCGCCCTCACCGGCGGAGACCGGCCTGCTGCGGGTCGCCATGTGGTCGGCGAGCCGGTTCGGGATCGGCGGCAGCGGTCTCGTCGATCCGATCCTCGGGGCGCCCCGCAGCCCCCGTGCGGCGGTCGCGACCCTGCTCTCCCACGTCGCCTCCGCGCTCGACCACGCGGGCGATCGCGAGCTTGTGGAGAGCGGCCTCGAGCGCATCCTCGCTGAGGGCACGGGTGCCGACCGCCAGCGACGGGTGCTGCGCCTCTCGGGCGGCCTGCGCGCCGTCGTGATGGACGCGGCCGAACTCACCAACCGGGGCTCGGTGCCGTCGAGCGCGCCCACGGCGGCGTAGCGATCCGCCGGACCCTCACCGCCGGATCCTCAGCGACGCACGGCCGCACCGAGGTGCACCACCTTGACGGTGGCCATCTCGTCGAGCAGCTCGGGGCCGTAGCCGAAGCCGGATCCGCTGCGCCCGCGGGGCTGCGCCGACCCGCCCGGGGCGCCCCCGAACACGGCGTTCACCTTCACCGTTCCCACGGGCAGCGCGTCGATCGCGTGGTGGGCGTGGGCGAGATCGGCGGTCAGCACGGTGGCCGCCAGGCCGTAGTCGTCGTGCGCGGCCGACTCGACCGCCTCGGCGAAGCCGTCGACCGTCATCACCGCGGCGACCGGCCCGAACGTCTCCTCCGAGAAGATCCGCATGCTCGGCGCGCAGTCCGAGAGCACGGTCGCGGGGTAGCGGCTGCCGGCCCCCTGGGGCAGCTCCCCGCCCGTCAGCACCCGCGCGCCCGAGGCGACGGCGTCCGCGACGTGGGCGTGCACCGTCTCGCGCATCCGCTCGTCGACGAGGGGTGCGACGACCCCGCGCTCGGTGCGATCCGATGCCTCCTCCGCGAGCGCCGCCAGGAACTCGTCGGCGATGTCGCGGTGCACGAAGATGCGTTCCACGGCCGTGCAGATCTGCCCGCTGTTCGAGAAGGCGCCGACCGCCGCCTGGGCGGCGGCCCAGCGGGGATCCACGTCGGCGTCGACGATCAGCGCGTCGTTGCCGCCGTTCTCGCGGATGAGGTGCGCGCCCGTGAGAGCGACGATGCGGGCGATGCGCTCACCTGCGAGGGTGGAGCCGACGTGCGCGACGACGTCGACGTCGGGCGAGCCCACGAGCATCTCGCCCTCGCGCGAGCCGCCGATGACCGTCGCGATCACGCCGCTCGGGAAGTGCGGCTCGAGCACCTCCCCGAGCAGCCGGCCGAGGTGCGGGCAGCGCTCGCTCGGCTTGTGCACGACGGTGTTGCCGACACCGAGGGCCGCGCCGATCAGGCCGGCGCTCACCGCGACGGGGTCGTTCCAGGGGGTCACGAGTGCCGCGACCCCGCGCGGTTCGGCGCGCATGAGATCCAGAGCCTCATTCTCCCCCAGCAGGCTGCGCCCGCGATGGAGCGGGGCGAGTTCGGCGTACTGCAGCAGCGTGTCGACGGCCGCCCGCACTCCGCCCGCGGCCTCCTCCCGGTCCCGACCCGTCTCGCGGTGATTGAGGTCGGCGAGATCGTCCTCCCGCTCGCCGAGCGCGTGCGCGGCGCGGCGGAGCGCCGCTCCCCGCTCGGCCGCGGGGGTCGCGCGCCAGGCGGAGAAGGCTCCTCGAGCCCGCGCGACGGCCTCGCGGATCGCGCTCTCCGCGGCGACCGGCACCGTGCCGACCGGGGTGCCGTCGTGGGGATCCGTGATCGCGATGCCCTCGCCCGCGCCCGGGTTCGACCTCGTGCCAGGGTCGGCGTTCGTGTGCGGGTCGGTGTTCGTGCCCTCGGTCGTCATGATGCGCGCTCCTCGTCTCGTGCTCGTGCCGTCTGCGGTCCCCCTCCCCTTACCCGAACGGGGCGGGGTTCACTCGCGGAGCTGTTCGCCGGGCGCGGAGCGTGGCGGGTGGAGCGGGCGGGGCGGGCGGTCGCCTGCGGCTGCGCGCCGGCTCGCGACCCCGCGGGAGGGTGCGGGCGGAAGCGGTCTCAGAGAAGGCGCTCGGGCCGGTATCGGGGGAGCGGGATCGTGGCTTCGAGCTCGTCGGAGTCGTCGTGGATGTTCGTGATGGGCGGGGCCGCAGGCGGCTGCGTGCTGTCGGTCATGGCGTGCTCCTTCGTGCAGGGACACTCAGTATCGGCGAGACCGGCGTCGCGCGGGAGGGGCTGGTGCCGCCGTGCGAATGCCGGATATGATCTTCGGTTCGGCGGGCGAGGGACGCGGAGAGCGCGAGGGCGCGAGGGGCGCGGTGCGGGGCCCGGCCCGCCCTCCCGGAGAACGGGAGGACGGGCCGGAGCGGCGAGACGGCCTCAGTCGACGCCCACCACGGTTTCGGGTCGGGTGAGCGCCCGATCATCCATGCCGGGCGAGCGTTTCCGCATGGTGATGTAGATCACCGCGCCGATGCCGGCGATGAGCAGGGTCGCGAGCACCGAGGACCAGTCGGCGAGCCAACCGCCGCCGCTCTCGCGGGGCCACAGCACGTTGATCGTCTCGAACACCAGCCACGCCAGCGCGATCCACGAGACCGGGCCGCCCCAGCGGCCGAGGAACAGCGGCTCGTCGCTCGGGGGCGTCCACCGCTTCGTGGCCCTCGCGATCGCGAACCCGAGCACCGGGAACGTGAATGCGAGGAAGAAGCCGATCACTGTGAACGCGATGAGGATGTTGTACATGCCCTCGCTCTGCAGCGGGATGAAGAGCAGCATCGGGATGATGCCGGCCACGAGCGTAGCGGTGATGGGCAGCGACTGCCGCCCGCGGAGCTTGCCGAGGGAGCTGGCGAAGGGCAGCTTGCCGTCACGTCCGTACACCCAGATCACTCGGGAGACCGCGGTGTGGATGCTCATGAGGCTGGCGAGGAACGCGATGATGAACATCACGAGAATCACCTTGACCGCTTCGCCGGGCAGGTAGTGGGCGAGGATCGCGAGCACCGGGTCGGCCGCGGCCTCGGTGCTCGTGAGGAAATCGGCGCTCGGGATCGCGAGGATGAAGGCCAGGCCGGTGAAGAGCACCGTGACGGCGATGAGGACAATCGACCAGACGATCGCGCGGGGAACCGCCCGGCGCGGCTCGTGCACCTCCTCGGCGATGGTGCTCGCGCTCTCGAAACCGAGTGCCGACCAGCCGGCGAAGACGAGGGCGAGCACGAGCGGGGCCGAGAGCAGGGCGCCGCCCGGCGAGAGATCGAGGCCTTCGAAGAGGATCGCCGGGCTGTTGTGACGCTCGAAGAGGAGCAGGTAGACGCCGATGCCGATCGACGCCACGAGTTCCGCCGCGACGCAGGCGTAGGCGATCGCCTTCACCACCCAGCGCCCGGCGAGGTTCAGCGCGGTCGTCACGGCGAGCATGCCGATCGCCAGCAGCGTGACGAGGGCGACGTTGCCGGCGTCGAGGTCGAAGAGCGCGGCGACGAAGATCGCCGCGCTGTACGAGACCGAGGTCAGTGCGATCAGCAGGGCGCAGATGTAGGTCCAGCCGGCGAACCAGCCGTAGCGCTCCCCGAGCAGGCGACGAGACCACTGGTAGACGCCGCCCGCGTCCGACCAGCGGGAGGCCAGCACGCCGAGCGTGAGGGCGACGAAGGTCTGGCCGACGAACACCACCACCCAGCCCCACCAGAAGCCGGGCCCGACGGCCTGCAGCCCGACGCCGAAGACGCTGTAGATCGCGACGATGGGCGAGATGAAGACGAAGGCCATCGACAGGGCCGAGCCCGTCGTGAACTCTCGCTTCATCGTTCTGCCCGGCTCGGGCGCCGCCAGCGTGCCTGATTGGCTCATGTGAACTCCAATGTTCCTGTCCTCAACATTCCAGCGACTTGAAGGTACCCTTATCTCGGCCTAATGTGCAATACTAGCGACGAATTACGGCGCTGTAATGAAGATCAGGGGCCATAATTCGGACCGCAGTGATCGAATCGGAGTTTTGAGGGAAATATCGTGAGTGCGCACAACCAGATCAGTAATTTCGCGGCCATCTCGAGCGGGGTGATCTCGCTTCTGGGCGCCCCGCACGTGCCCACCGATGAGCTGCGCGACCGGCGCCCCAGGGCGGCGTTCCTCGGCTTCCCCTACGAGGGGGGCAACGCCGCGATCGAGCGCCCGGGAAGCTCGAACGGGCCGCGAGGGCTCCGCATCGCCTCGAACATGACGTTCCCCTGGTCGTTCGAGTGGGACGTGGATCTCTTCGAGAGCTACGACCTCGTCGACTGCGGCGACAGCCCGGTCGCAGTCGGCAATCTCGAGCGCACGCACGAGATGGTGCAGGCCGAGATCGCCAAGATCCTGGATGCCGGCGCCATGCCCCTCATCGTCGGCGGCGACCACTCCGTGTGCGTGCCGGGAACCCGCGCTCTGTCGGAGCACCTCGGCAGCGATCGCAAGATGGGGTACGTGCACCTCGACGCCCACCTCGACGCGGGCGAGGACATCGGCGGCGAGTATCAGACCAACTGCAGCGGGCTCGTGCGGGCCGCCGACCTCCCGAACGTGAGCCCCGAGAACGTCGTCGCCATCGGCGCGCGCGGCACGATCAACGTGCCCGACTGGTGGGAGGCCGTGAAGCGGCGGGAGATCAACGTGGTCACCATGTCCGACGTGCGGCGGGGAGGCTTCGAGAAGACCATCGCCGAGGCGCTCGACCAGGCCTGGGACGGCGTCGACGGCGTCTACGTGTCCTTCGACTGCGACGTGATCGACTCCGCCTACGCCCCGGGCACGACGGGCCCCGAGCCGGGCGGCTTCACCGGTCCCGAGATCATCCGCATCGGTCAGATGATCGGGGAGCGGGGGCCCAGCGCGGTCGACAACGTCGAACTCGCCCCGCTGTACGATCCCAGCAACATCACCGCGCGGCTCGTCTGGGAGGTGCTGAGCCAGATGCTCTTCGCCAACGCGAAGCACAATCTGCGGTAGTGCGAAGCCCCGGGAATGGCGCGGGACGGATCAGCCCGAGGCGATCCGGCCCGCACCCTCCCGGGGTGTCCGGCTCCTGCCGGAGCCGCGATCCCGGCTACCCCTCAGGATGCGCGATGCTGTGCTCGGGCAGGTGCTCCTTGGTCACGTCGGGCACCTCCCACTCGTAGCCGAACTTCGCGATCCTGAGCACGTTGATGGTCTCGGTCGAGGTCACGCCCTCGAGTTCGCCGATCTCCTTGAGCAGGAAGTCGGCGAGGTGCTCCCTCGAGCCGAGGAAGGCCTCGGCGAGCAGGTCCCAAGGGCCGGCGACGTGGGCCAGATAGCGCACCTCGGGCATCGCCGCGACCCGAGCCGCGACCTGCTGCAGCTTCGACCGCTCGACGTTGAAGCCGACGTAGATGCAGGTGTCGAGGCCGATGAGATCGGGGTCGATCACGGGCAGCACCTTCAGGCCCTGATCCTGCGTGAGGCGCTGCAGTCGCTTCCGCACGGTGCGCTCGGTCAGGCCGACCCGCTCGGCGATGCGGGTGTTGGCCATGCGGCCGTCCTCGCGGAGACAGGCGAGGATCATGCGATCCTTCTCGTCCATGGATCGCACTCTGCTCATTTTCGGCCCTTCATCGAGATTCCGGGTTGTGATTCGACCCTTTCGCCCCGAATATAGCGCAAGACGGCTTGTCGTCTCTTGAAGTGGGCGTCGCTCAGGTGCCTCCCTGTCGCGAGGATCGGACGAACCGCCGGAGCCTTTATGCGGCGATCTCCCCGGCCACCTCGTCGATCTCACTCTGCGCCGCACCCACAACCGACATCAGGAGTTCGGCATAGTCGGACACGACGTCTGCGCTCAGACGATACACGGGGCAGCAGATCGAGATCGCCGCGACCGGGCGCCCCCCGACGAGGATCGCCCGCGCGACGCCTCCGACGTCGTAACGGTACCCGCCGAGGTTGAACGCGTAGCCTCGCTCCCGGGCTTCGGCGAGCGTCGTTCGGAGCGCCTGAGGCGTGGCGATGGTTCCCGGAGTGAATCTCGCCAGCGGAGCGGAGAGATAGTTCTCGACATACTCATTCGTCTGGAACGCCAGCTGGATGAGCCCGGGAGAGACCGCATGTGCCGGCGAGCGGCCGCCGACCTTGATCACCGACCTCACGGGGCGGGTCGAGACCAACTGCTCATCGTAGACGACGAGGCGGCGCTCCAGGTGGGTGAGATGGATCGACTCCTGCGTCAAGCGGTGCAACTGGGTCATGTACGGGAAGAGCGTCTCCTTGTAGGAGGCGACTCCCGTGGTTTGCTGCAGCGTGGTGCGGAGCACCGGGCCTAACTGGTACTGCTTTGCCTGGTTTTGTGACAACCATCCACGCGACACCAGTGTCTGGCAGATGCGGTACGCGCTCGCCTTCGACATGTCGAGTTCGCGAGCGATGAGCGTGGTTCCGGCGCTGCCTCGATCGGCAATCAGCTCGATCACAGTGGTGGTCTTGGTGACCAGCTCCAAAGGCTCCGAGCGTTTCTGTGCCATGTTGGCCATCGTATCCGGGTGGCGCGTGTTTCACTAGGCGAAAAGCAAGATTACATTGACTGGAATATGTGCTTGTGTTTCTGAGAACGCGAACAGCAACGAAGCTTGAAAGGCGCGCACAGGCACATGAATCACCTGAGAAACGAAGAGATACCGGTCGCCTTCCTGCACAGCCTCGGGGCGGATGCCGGCTCATGGGCGCGTGTCGTCGATCTGCTGCCCGCCGACATGCTGGCCATCACACCGGAGACTCCCGCCCACGGGGAGCAGCCGCGTCCCGGTGAGCACAGCCTCCTCGATTGGGTAGCCTCGCTGCGGCGGCAGATACGAGCCGAGCACCAGGGGCCGGTGCATCTCGTCGGGGTCTCGATGGGAGGTTTCCAGGCCGTCGCATACGCGGCACTGCACCCAGAAGAAGTCCGCTCACTCGTGGTCTCCGACTCGTTCATCTATCTTCCGGAGCAGACGGTCGAGGCGCGACTGAACAGCATCGACGCGTCGGTGGTCGAGGCTGGAATGCGCGGCTATGCCGAGCGCTACGTCGAGACGACCCTGACGCGCGATGTTCCCGAACCGCATCCGGGCCGGCTAGTAGACGCAATCGCCGGTATTCCAGCCGACGACTATGCCGCGGTAGCGGCCGTCTGCTTCGGCGTCGACGCGCGGAAGCTTGCTGCTCGGGTGGTCTGCCCAAGTCTGGTGCTCATCGGAGACCGAGACGAGAAGACGCCTCGAGTCCTCTCTGAAGAGGTAGCGACCGCGCTCGGAGAAAGCCTGATCGTGGAGATCCCCGGATCGGGGCACCTGCCGAACCTGGATGCGCCAGAGGAGTTCGTCCGCGTCATCGTCGACTTCATCCGCAATCCGTCAACCCGCAAGGAGAACCCCCACCGCTCATGAGCACCATCGAAATCAATCCCTCAGTCGCACCGCAGCTGCCGAACTATTCCAAGAGCGAACTACGCGGCTTGGTCGCCGGTGCGGAGCTCCCGCCGCTCCTGGCGACCCTGGCCTTCCTGCTCGGCGATGAACGATTCGTCTCCGAACAGGTGAGACCCCCGCTCACTCCGGCGCAGGCCGAGATCTTCCCGCAGGGCGGGATGTCGCCGGAACAGCAGGAGCAGGCTCGGACACTAGCAGTGGAGGGGGTGGCGCGGTACCTCTCCGGAGAACGCGCCGCAGTCAGCGTGCCGCCCCAGCGCATTCTGGATTTCCTCACCGGTGGAGAAGCGCAGGAGTACGAAGATCTGCTGCTGCACGAGCTCGGCGAGCCCAAGCACGGCACGCCCACCGTTCCGAGGGGGATCGATCTCTCTCGCTATCGGGTGGCCGTGATCGGCGCCGGAATGTCTGGTCTCGCGATGGCGTACAACCTGAAGCGCGCCGGGGTAGACCACGTGGTGTTCGAGAAGAACGCGGGATGCGGAGGCACCTGGCTCGAGAACCGCTACCCGGGGTGCCGGCTCGATACGAACAATTTCGCCTACTCCTTCTCGTTCGCGCAGAGAGCCGACTGGCCCGACCAGTTCTCGAAGCGAGATGACATCTGGCAGTACTTCGACGTCGTGGCCGACGAGTACGAGATCCGAGACAAGATCAGGTTCAATACGTACGTCAGTTCCGCCGTTTTCGACGAGGATCAGGCGAAGTGGCTGGTGACCTCCGCCGGCTCCGACGGGCTCCCTCTCACCGAAGTCTTCGACTTCGTGGTGATGGCGGTCGGCCAGCTCAACACTCCCAAGCTGCCGGACATCCCGGGGATCGAAGACTTCGCCGGCGAGTGGTGCCACTCTGCGACGTGGCCTGAACACCTCGACATCACGGGTAAGCGTGTCGCAGTCGTGGGCACGGGCGCCAGTGCCTACCAGATCGTCCCCTCGATCGTCGACCAGGTGCAGGGGCTCTACGTCGTTCAGCGCACAGCGCCCTGGATGATGCCGACACCCACCTACCAGCAACCGCTCCCCGAGGGCATGCTCACTCTTCTGCAACTGCTTCCGGAGTACGCGAAGTGGCTGCGCTTCTGGCAATTCTGGCTCGCGGCAGAGGGCAGGATGTCCCTCGTCACCGTTGACGCCGAATGGGATCGTGCCTCGAATGCCAGCACCATCTCCATGTCGAACCTGCAGTTCCGCGAACAACTGCTCGAGAGATTCCGCAGCCAGTTCGCGGACCACCCCGAATTGCTGGAGAGAGTGATCCCCACCTACCCGCCGGGTGGTAAGCGCCTTCTGCGCGATGACGGATCATGGGCGCGGGCCCTCACCTCTCCGCACACGGAACTGGTGACCGACGGAGTCGAGCACATCACGCCAGGCGGGCTGATGCTTGTCGGGGGCCGGGAGATCGAGGTGGACGTCATCGTCTACGCCACCGGCTTCGCCGCGAGCGACTTCCTCTCCACCATCGATGTGCGCGGCACGGGCGGCACGTCGATCCGGGAGTTCTGGGATGGCGAGGCCCGCGCATACAAAGGGGTATCGGTGCCGGGCTTCCCCGGCCTCGGGATGCTCTACGGCCCGAACACCAACCTGGTGGTCACCGGTTCAGCGGTCTTCATGTCGGAGTGTGCAGCCGAGTACATCGTGCGGCTCATCATCGAGATGGAGCTCCGCGGCGGTCGGCAGATCGACGTGACCGATGAGGCGTACCGCGAGTACGCGCGGGAGATGGATCGCGAGAACAGGCTGCGCGCCTGGGGCGTCGACGGATTCGACAACTGGTACAAGAACAAGCGGGGCACGGTCACTCAGAACTGGCCGCTCTCGCTGCATCGCTTCTTTGAGGACTCGAGAAGCGTCGAAACGCAGGACTACGTCTCGGTGTCGCCGAGCAAACGAGAAGGAAGCGAGTAGAAGATGCCGTACATTCAAGTTTTCGAGGCCCAGCAGCGAAGCTCTGAGGAGGCGGGACGCATCGTCCGCGCCGTCACCGAAGCCTACGCGCAGTCGGCCGAGATCCCAGCCGCCAAGGTGCAGGTGGTTCTCTCCGCGATCCCGCGCGATCACTGGGGCGTCGGAGGGAAGACGCTCGAGGCGCAGGACGAAGAGGCGAGGTCATGAGCACGCTCGCAGACGCGGTCTCCGAGGAGGCCTCCGTCGTGATGCGGGTGAGTGGTCTCAAGAAGGTCTATGGCCAAGGAGACGAGGCGGTCGAGGCGATCAGCAACATCTCTTTCGAGGTGGCGCGAAACGAGCTGATCTGCGTGGTGGGCCCCTCCGGCTGCGGAAAGACCACGCTGCTGCGGTGCATCTCCGGGTTGATGAGCCCGAGTGAAGGCGAGGTCGAAGTGTTGGGCAAACGGGTGACCGAGCCGCCGGCGGACCTCGGGCTGGTATTCCAGGACTACAGCAGGTCGCTCTTTCCCTGGATGCGGGTGGCTCAGAATGTGGAGTTCACGCTGAAACGGCTGCCGATCGACAAGACCGAGCGTACGCGGCGTGTGAGCGAGGCCCTCGAAGCAGTCGGCCTCAGCGGTTTCGAGCGCAAGTACCCGTGGCAGCTGTCGGGCGGCATGCAGCAGCGGGTGGCTATCGCCCGCGCGCTGGCCTTCCAGCCGAAGGTGCTGCTGATGGACGAGCCCTTCGCGTCGGTCGATGCTCAGACGCGCAGCGAACTCGAAGATCTGGTGCTCCGGCTGCGCCACACCTACGATGTGACTGTCGTGTTCGTCACGCACGACATCGATGAGAGCGTCTACCTGGCCGATCGCGTCGTCATCCTGTCGTCCCGACCGACCCAGGTGCGTGAGGAGCTCGCGGTCGACCTGCCCCGGCCGCGAGATCAGATCACCACGAAGGAACTTCCGGAGTTCGCGCATCTGAGGGCGCACGTGTTCGAGTCCATCATGACCTCCGTGCGTCCAGGGTCGCCCCTCGGAGCGGATCGTGGTTGACCAGGACGTCAGCGCGGTTCCCGACTATCTCACGCCGGTGAGATCGGATGGCGCTGCGATCGTGTTCGGCGCCGGGAACGGCATCGGCCGACAGGCTGCGCACGCCTTAGCGCAGACGGGCAAGCGGACCATCTGCGTCGATATCGACGACCGGCGAGCGCGACGGGTGGCCGATGAGGTCGGCGGGATCGCCTGCAGCGCGGACGCCACGGAGCAGGTCGGAATGGAATGTGTCATCGAGGTCATCGAGACAGAGGGCCTGGTCGTCGACTGCGTGGTCGATGTCATCGGGGTCGCGTACTTCTCGAGGGTCGACGAGATCGATGACGGTTCCTGGGATCGACAGCTCGCGATCGTGGTCGACCACGCCAGACGCATTCTGCGAGATCTGCAGCCGCGGCTTCCGGACGGCGCCACGATCACTTTCGTCAGTTCGGCGGTCGCGCACAGCGGTGGCCAGGGCATGGCGGCGTATGCCGCAGCCAAGGCCGCCCTGCACTCGCTCGTGCAATCGGCGGCCGTCGAGCTCGCCGAGCGACGGGTACTGGTGAACGCGGTATCGCCCGGAGTCGTCGCCACACCCAGGATGAACGAGCTGCTCGCCGGGAAGCGCGCCGAGGAGTTCGCGCGCGCGATCCCGCTCGGCCGACTCGTGACGCCACAGGAGGTCGCAGCGGTGCTGCTGTTCGTCGCGCTCGGATCCTGCGGATCCCTCACAGGCCAGTCGATCGTCATCGACGGAGGGACCTCCGCACGATTCCCCTATCCAGATTTCGTCGACCGGGGTCGGCCGCCCTGCAGCGACGGGTAGTCCGTAGGCCAGAGAAACGAGAGAGAAGAGAACTGCAATGAAGCACTACATCAAGAAGACGATGGTGACGGCGCTCGCCGCCACCGCTTCCATCGCGCTCCTGGCGGGCTGCAGCGGATCCGCCGGCGCCGAGCAGCCGGGTGACGGCGACGGACTCGTTCCCGTCAATGTCGGGGTCTTCGCGGCTGCCGATAACGCTGCACTGTACATGGGGGTCGAACAGGGCTTCTTCGAGGAGCAGGGCCTCGACGTCGACATCCAGGTGCTCGACAGCGGTCCCGCTGTGACGGCCGCCGTCGTCGCGGGGGATATCGACTTCGGCTACTCGAACACGCTGTCGCTGGTGATCGCCAGCAGCCGAGGCCTGCCGATCACCGTCGTCTCGGGTGGCGTCGCCGCCGGACAGGACGTCCAGGGCGGTTCGGATGCGAACGCCGCCGTGCTGGTGCCTTCGGACAGCGACATCGTCGGGCTCGAGTCGCTGCCCGGGAAGACCATCGCGGTCAATGCACTGGGCAACATCCTCGAGGTGACGCTGAAGAACGCGCTTGAGGCCGAGGGGATCGACACCGACGGCGTCAACATGGTCGAGATTCCGTTCCCGGAAATGCCCGCGGCGCTCGCCTCGGGACAGGTCGATGCGGCGTTCATGCTGGAACCGTTCGTGACGATGTCGGAGATGCAGGATGACGCCCGCCCCGTGGCCTTCCCCTACGAGCTCGTGACCCCCGGGTTCCAAGCCGGCGTCTATTTCACGACGATGCCCTTCCTGCAGGAGAGTGAGGCGACGGTCACTGGGTTCCAGAACGGGCTGAAGGCCGCGGTCGAGTACTCGAAGGAGAATCCGAATGCCGCGCGCGCCGTCGTGCCGACCTTTCTCAGCATCCCTGAAGACATCGTCGCCGAGATGAATCTTCCCACGTTCATCACCGAGGCCGATCCCAAGCACATCGAGCTCTTCGTCGAGCTGGGCCAGCGATACGACCTGGTCGAGGGTGAGGTCGACCTTGAGACGCTGACGGCGGGGCTTTCTCGTTGACTTCCATCACGGTGAGTGCGCCGTCCGCCGGAAGGGGAAGCCATGAGAAGCGTCTTCCCCTTCCGGCGCGGAACCTGCTGCTCGCGCTGCTCGGTATCGGGAGCATTCTCATCGCGGCAGAGCTCTCGTCGCGGCTCGGGCTCGTGGATCCGAGGTTCGTTCCTCCGGTGTCCGAGATCGTGCTTCAGATCGGACAGGAGCTTGGCTCTGCGACGCTGTGGTCGAGTGTGCTCCTGACGATGGGCGGCTGGGGGCTCGGGTTGCTGATCGCCCTCGCCATCGGAGTGCCTGTCGGGCTGATCTGCGGGCTCGTCGATCCGATCTACTATGCGCTGCGCCCGATCATCGAGTTCTTGCGCCCGGTTCCCTCGGTCGCGCTGATCCCGCTCGCGATCATCATGTTCGGGGCAGGAATGGAGTCGAAGGTCTTCCTCGCGGCGTTCGCGTCCACTTGGCCGATCCTGGTGCAAACCATCTACGGCATGAGAGATCTCGATCCGCTGCAGTTCGATGTGGCGCGATCGGCGCGGGTCGGCACCCGGCGCATGATTCTGAATGTGCTGATCCCGAGCAGTTTCCCCTACGTGGTCACCGGGATCCGCCTCGCATCGGCGATCTCCCTGGCGCTCGTGGTCAGCACGGAGATCATCATCGGGGCTCCGGGACTCGGCTCGCTGATTAATGTCTCGCGCTCGTCGGGCAACGTCCCGGAGATGTACGCGTTGATCTTCGTCACCGGCTGCCTGGGGGTGTTGATCAACATCGTGATGGTGCAGATCGAGAGACGGCTGCTCAACTGGCACGTCTCGCACAGGAAGGCAGGGAGCTGATGAGCACACCCTCAGATGGATCATCGACGGCGATGATCCGGATCCGTTCGCTGAAGCGTTCGAAACAGCGCCGTCCATCAGGCGGAAACCGGCGGTGGCGTTCGTTGGAGATCGTGGTTCCGGTGCTGCTCGTAGCCGTGATTTGGATCGCCAGCCTGGGCTCCGAGACGTTCTTCCTCCCTTCGATGCCGAGGATCATGGAGGCGTTCGCCGATGCCTGGCTGTTCGACCGCGTGCCGACCGATATGCTTCCGAGCCTCGGCCGGCTCGCGCTGGGCTTTGCCATCGGGGTGCTGCTGGGAGCGGTGCTCGGGTATCTGTTCGGACTCTCCGATGCGCTCTATCGCATGTACTCGCCGGTGGTCGAGTTCTGCCGGGGCCTCCCAGCGCCCGCGGTTCTCCCCGTGCTCATGGTGGTGTTCGGGATCGGAGTGCAGACCCAGGTCGCCCTGATCGTGTTCGGAACCATCTGGCCGGTGCTGATCAGCGTGGTCGGGGGTGTGCGGAGCATCGACGCGACGAACATCGATACCGCGCGATCCTTGAGGCTCAGTCGCCTCGACCGGTTCTTCAGTATCACCGTCCCCGCGTCTGCGCCGCAGCTCTTCGCGGGCATGAAGACGTCGCTCTCCCTCGGCATCATTCTGATGGTGATCAGCGAGATGGTCGGAAGCTCGGACGGCATCGGCTACTTCGTAATCCAGGCCCAGCGGCAGTTCGACATGCCAGCGATGTGGGCGGGCATCATTCTGCTCGGGGTGGTCGGCTACGTGCTGAACGCGGTCTTCGATCTGATCGAGAGCCGCGTGCTCTCGTGGTACCACGCCTCGAAGGGGCGGGCATCGTGACCGCCGGGGTGACCATTGTGACGGGCGCCTCAGGAGGAATCGGGCGCGCGACCATCGAGACGCTGACGACGCGGGGGCATCGCTGCGTCGGCTGGGATCGGGTTCCCGGGCCAGCGCCCGACACGCGCAGCGTCCTGATGGATCTCACGGATCCTGAACAGGTGCGCCAGGCGATTCGGGAGAGCGTCGATGAGGCAGGGGTGCGGGCGATCGTGCACTGCGCCGGGGTGGTGCATTTCTCCGGCCTCACGGAGACCGACCCGGAGGTCTGGCAGCGAGTGATCCAGGTCAACCTCGTCGCCACTATCGGCATGTTCCAGCAACTGGTTCCGGTCATGAACGACGGCGGGCGCGTGGTGATGTTCGGGTCGGGCACGGTGCCCAAGGGGCCGGCCGAGATGTTCGGGTACACCGCCTCCAAAGCGGGGGTCATGGGCTTCGCGAGAAGCCTTGCCCGAGAGCTCGGGCCAAGGTCGATCACGGTGAACGTCGTGAGCCCGGGCTTCACGGAGACCGGGATGGTGCAGGGATTCCGCCACACGGAAGACGCGAATGTTCGGAGCCGTGCGATCCAGAGGAGTGCTCGTCCGGAGGACGTCGTCGGCCCGGTCGCGTTCTTCGTCTCCGAAGATGCCGCGTTCGTCACGGGCCAGAACCTGTACGTCGACGGCGGATCGGTCATGCCGTGACCTGGGACGGTACATGCGCGAATCAAACGAAAGGAACGTACACAATGAGTAAGAGACCCCCGGAGAGCACCGCCGCGCAGTTCCGCACGGTGAGGGCAGGAAGCTTCCGAACCGCCTACATCGAAGCCGGCCGACCGGAGCTCCCGACCGTCGTGCTGCTGCACGAGGGCGCCTATGGGGCGTCTGCGTGGCTGTGCTGGAGGGAGCTGATCGGCGCACTGGCTGAGGACTACCACGTCGTGGCCCCGGACCTGCTCGGGTTCGGCGAGACCGACAAAGCGGTATTCCTCGATCGCTCGCCGTACTCCTTCCGCGTCGATCACATCTCGGATTTCTGCCGCACGCTCGGTATCGGGGATGCGGCCTTCATCGGGGCGTCGTTCGGGGGATCCCTCGCTTTGCGAGCTGTTGCGCAGTCACCCGGGGCATGGCCGGTGAGTCGGGTTCTTACGCTGTCGGGAAGCGGGGGGCCGTACCGGCTCCCATCGGGAATCGAGGCACTCGCCGATTTCGATTCCACGCTCGAGGCGGCCCGCAAGATCACTTCGCTGGTCGTATCAAACGTCGACGATCTGGAAGATCACATCGAGACGCGTCTCGAGCTCAGCCTCATGCCAGGGCACTGGGAGGCGCAGAACGCGCCGAGGCTGCGCGCGCCGAATCGGCAGAGCCCCCCGAGAGAGGACACCTTCCTTGGCGACCTGGGGAGTGTTTCGGTGCCGGTCTGGTTCGTGGAGGGGAAGCGGGATCGTCTGCTGGAAACCGGTTGGTCGGAGCGCCTTCGTGAACTGACGCCAGGATCGAGGAGCCTGCTGGGCGACTTCGCCCACGAGCCGAACATCGATGAGCCCGAGAAACTCCTGCCGATTCTTCGGGACTTCTTGAGCGCGTGAAACGCGGAGGATCCGGCAGGTGATTATCGCCCGGGCAGCTGCAACTTCACTGGCTGCTCGCGAGCGGCGTGAGCGCGCAACTCGGCACAAGCTCGGCACCTGTTGAGCCGGAAAAGAAATCCCGGTCAGGTATGATTCCTGACCGGGATCTTCTTCTGGCGCGCCCCGAGGGATTCGAACCCCCGACCTTCTGATCCGTAGTCAGATGCTCTATCCAGCTGAGCTAGGGGCGCACGTTGGTTTCACCAACCAGGAAGACATTACACGACTCCGCTCCGCTCTTCAAATCGGGGCGGGTTCCGCGGCGCACGGGCGTGTCGCCCTCGCGCGCCCTCCGCGACCGCTCGCGGGCCGGGTGGGATGGCGGCGGTCGTGCTGTTCGGATCCCGGGGATCCGCGCGCTCCGCCGCGCCGCCTGCCGGTACTCTGGTTCGCGTGACGGAGACGACGAACGAGCCCCTCGACATGCCCTACTACCCCGAGTCGAGCGCCGAGCTCGAGCGCGCCGAGTCCCTGATCCTCGAGATCCCCGATTACCCGAGCGCCGGCATCCTCTTCCGCGACATCACTCCGCTGCTCGCCGACGGGCCCGCCTTCCGCGCCACCGTCGACGCGCTCATCGCCCCGTTCCGCGGCACCTTCGACGCGATCGCGGGGCTCGAGGCGCGCGGCTTCCTGCTGGCGAGTGCGGCCGCCTACGCGAGCGGCACCGGCCTCATGCCGATTCGCAAGTCCGGCAAGCTGCCCCGCCCCGCAGCCGGGGTGGGCTACTCGCTCGAGTACGGCATCGCCGAGGTCGAGGCGCACGCCGACTTCCCGCGGGGCTCCCGAGTGCTCGTGATCGACGACGTGCTCGCGACGGGCGGCACCCTCGCGGCGGCGCACGAGGTGCTGCGCAAGCTCGACTACGAGGTGGCGGGCACCGCGGTGCTCTTCGAGATCGACGACCTCGGCGGGCGCGACGCGGTGGGCGACCCGCGACTGCACACGGTGTTCCGCAGCTGACACGGGCGCCGAGTGTCGGTGGTCGTCGTTAGGGTCGAAGCATGCGAGAGACGCCGCACCACGACGATGAGCGATCGGAGCGCTTCGACCCCTTCGACCTCGACGCGTCTGATCCCGAGCTGCTGAACACGGGCAGGATCCCCGATCCGCAGCCCGAGCACACCGCGCTCTTCCGATGGCTCGCCGGCGTGCTCACGGCCGTCGAGGCCCGCCTGCGGGCGGTCGGCGGCGTCTCGCTGCGATGGGTGATCCGGCTCGCGTGCGGGCTGATCGCGGCGATCGGCGTCTTCCTGCTCGTCGGGCCGGTCATCAACGAGCCCCTCGACTTCGACGACGTGATCGCGTCGGCGAAGGTCGACGAGGTCGACTGGATCGCGCGCGATGTCGAGGTCGACTACGTCGTCGAGCGCGACGACCAGGGTGCGTTCGTCGCGCGCGTCGAGGAGAGCTACACCGCCGATTTCAGGAACGGGCCCGAGGCGGCGGTCGAGCGCACCATCGTCACGGAGTTCGAGGGCCACGACGTCGAGTTCGCCCTGCACGCCGCCACCGTCGACGGCGAAGCGGCCACGGCAGCGGTCGAACCGGCGGCGACCACCACCACGGTGCGCCTCACGAGGCCCGACGGCGAGCGCTTCGCGGGGCAGCAGCGCATCACGATCGCCTACGACCTGCACCACCTCATCGCCCCCGAACTCGACGAGGCGACCGGCCGCACCGTCGATGCGCTGTCGTGGCCGCTCTTCGCGCCCACGTGGCCGCAGGCGACGAAGGGCATCGAGGTCTCGCTCGCGCTCGCCCCCGAACTCGATGATGCCCTCGTGCGTCAGCCGCGGGCCTACGTCGGCTGGCTGCTCATCAGCGGTACCGAGTGGCTGACGCCCGAGGGCGAGTCTGCCGAGGGCGTGCGCTACTCCTTCACGAACGACGACACGCTGCCGCCCAACGCCGACATCTGGGTCGACGCGAGCTTCCGCGAGGGCACCTTCGAGTTGCCGCCGAAGACGACGCTGTTCTGGGTGCAGAGCTACGGACCGCTGCTGCCGCTCGCCCTGCTCGCCGTGCTGCTGCTCTTCTCCCTCGCAGCGCGCCGCGTCGTCTGGGCCGACAGCGCCGGAGATCCCTGGTATCTGTCGCGCAGCGAGCCGCCCGAGCGCATCACCCCCGAGTTCGCGGCGCAGCTGCTGCGACGGCCGCGGCACGCCGAGCTGATGAACGCGCTCGAGCGCCCGCCCGCGTCGGCCAGCCGCGGCCGTTCGAGGCCCAAGACCGGGGGTGCGGCTCGCGCGCGCTGGATCGCCCGTGCAGCCCGGGCCGGGCATCGCGCCGGGCGCCTCGGCAACCTGCCGTCGATGTGGAAGTGGAGGGCGCGCTGGAGGCTGAGCGGCGCCGTCGAGGCCCGTGGCCTGCGCTGGGCTCCCGACAGCTACGTGCGAGACGTGTTCCTGTTCGCGCCCGTCGCCATCGCGCTCGTGCAGTGGGGGCTGCTGCGGCAGCTGTCGCATCAGGTCGTCCTGCTGGTCGTGTGGTGGCCGTTCGCGTTCGTGATGGCCTCGACGCTGCTCGCCGTCGTCACCGTGGCGGCCGTGTGGCGGCCCCGGCCGCTCACCCGCGACGGCGCGCTCGCGGTGCAGCAGCTCAAAGGCATCGATGTCTTCGCACGGGCGACCCGGCTGCGGGATCGCGGCCCGCTCGACGACCCGCTGCTGCCGTACGCGCTGCTCTTCGAGGGAGCCCGCGACGCCGGCCGAGCGGTCGTGCTGCACGCCGCCGGCGAGACCGGAGACGACGAGCCCGGCCGCGGATGGCGCACCGACCACTTCATCTCGGCCCCGGCCCTGCTCGCGATCGTCGCCGCGATCTTCGTGCTCGCCGGATCCATCTTCACGGTCTCCGCGCAACCGCCCCCGTACGACAGCTCGATCGATCGTGTCACCCGGCACGATGAGCTGCCGGGCACCTTCTACTCCGAGGTGCAGGGCTTCGAGATCGAGGCGGAGCTCTCACGAGACGAATCGGGCCGCGCGCGGCTGAGCGTCACCGAGACGAACACCGTGCGCTTCGACGGCTCGGCCTCGCGAGTGCCGCAGTTCGCCCGCGAGTGGCCCAGCGCGCGCCTCGGCCAGCGGCTCGGCGTCGAGGTCGGGTCCGTGCGCATCGACGGCGACCCCGCTCCGTTCCGCGAGGTGCCGCAGCGCGAAAGCCTGGCGGTCGTGACCCAATTCGAGCAGGTGCTCGACGGCACGCACGAGATCGAGATCGAGTACACGCTCTCGGACGCCGCCGTCGAGGCCCCGAAGGCGGGCGGCCCGGTCGAGCAGGTGCGCTGGACCGCCCTCTACTCCTTCTGGGACGACGAGTACTACACCACGGCCGGCGCCTACTTCGACGGCAGATCGCCGGTGCGGCCCATCCGGGTGCAGCTCGTGGTCGCACCGGATCTCGTCGACGAGATCGTCGACGCCGGCTGGATCGTCTCCGACCACGACCTGCGCAAGCAGCCGGGCGAGCACGGCAACTGGATGCGGCCCTGGGTCTACGAGAACCGCGTCTACGACGACCGCAGCGGCGCGCACGAACTGCGGATCGGCTCGCAGCAGCGGCGCGACGACGGGGCCCTCGTCGTCGAACTCGACGTCGACGAGGTCAAGTCGCGCCCCGGCTCTTCGAGCGCGCTCGAAGAGCCCGCCGAGCCGTTCGCAGTCGACCCCGACCTCAACTCCTGGCTCGGCAAACACGAGCTCAACCAGAACACCGACCTCGGCGCCAGACTCGACTTCGCACCCGGCACCTTCGCGCGGGTCGACGCGGGGGCCTACGGGCGATACCTCAACTCCTACCGGCTGCCGTTCACCGCGCTGCTCGCCCTGGCCGGAGCAGTCGTCGCCGCCTCGGTCGGCGTGATCGCCTTCCTCGTGCGCACCGGCCGCCGCACCAGCCTCTCCCTGGCCGCGATCTCCTTCGTCGCGATCCCAGTCGCGGCGCTCGCGCAGTGCGTGCTCTTCTTCTGGGTGGTGCCCACCATGAGCGGCAGCGATGTCCGCGGCGGGCTCGGTGTCGCGATGGGCGGTCTCATGCTCGCCGCCGTGATCGTGCAGCTCGTGTTCGCACTCAGGCGCCGCACCGCCGAAACCGACCCCGCGGTGAGCGTGCGGCGACCCGAAACCGGCTTCCGGCCCGCGTCGCGCCGCGCATCCCGGTCGAGGGGCTGAAGAGAAGGGCAGAATAGTGACCATGACCGACATCGACGCCACGCGCGCATTCTTCGACGCCCGCGACCAACTGCTCGACCTCGCAGGCGACCCGGCCCGCGCCCGCGCCGAATTCCGATGGCCCGACGTCGGGCCGAGCTTCAACTGGGCGCACGACGTCTTCGATGTGATCGCCGAGGGCAACGACGACACCGCGCTGTGGATCGTCGACGCCGACGGCGGCGAGCAGAAGCGCAGCTTCGCGCAGATGAAGCGACGCTCCGACCAGGTCGCCAACTGGATGCGCGGCATCGGCGCGCGCAAGGGCGACGTCGCGATGCTGATGCTCGACAACCGCATCGAGCTCTGGGAGATCATGCTCGCCGCCCTGAAACTCGGCGTCGTGATCCTGCCCACCTCCGTGGTGCTCGGCGCGCACGAACTGCGCGACCGCATCGAGCGCGGCCGCGTGCGCTGGGTGTTCGCCGCGGCCGACGACGCCCTCAAATTCGCCGACGTGCCCGGCGACTACGGGCGCGTCGGCGTCGGTCTCGAGCAGGCGCACCGCGACCACCGCGCCGCCCTCTTCGACTGGCTGCGCTACGAGGAGTCGAGCGCCGCCTCGCTCGCGGTGATCCCGCACACCACCGCCAGCGCCGATCCCTCGCTCATCTACTTCACCTCGGGCACCACGAGCCTGCCCAAGATCGTCGAGCACTCCCACACCAGCTACCCGCTCGGGCACCTCACCACCACGGCCTGGATCGGGGTGCGCCCCGGCGACGTGCACTCCGTGGTGAGCGCACCCGGCTGGGGCAAGCACGCCTGGTCGAGCTTCTTCTCGCCCTGGAACGTGGGCGCCACCATCTTCGTGCTCGGCTACACGCGCTTCGACGCCGAGCACTTCGTCTCCGAACTCGACCGCGCAGGGGTCAACACCTTCTGCGCGCCGCCCACCGTGTGGCGCATGCTCATCCAGCACCGCCTCGACCGCAAGCCGCGCGCGCTCCGAGAACTGCTCTCGGCAGGCGAGCCGCTCAACCCAGAGGTGATCGCCCGCATCCGAGAATGGTGGGGCCTCGACATCCGCGACGGCTACGGCCAGACCGAGACCACCGCCCTGATCGCCAACATGCCGGGTGACCCCATCGTGCCGGGCGCCATGGGCATCCCGCTGCCCGGCGTCGACGCGGTGCTCGTCGACCCGCTCACCGGAGCCGAGACGCAGGAGGGCGAGATCTGCCTGCGGCTCACCCCCGAGCGGCCGAAGAACCTCATGCCCGGCTACTTCGGCAACCCCGAGGCGACCGAGAGAGCGACCTCGGGTGGGCTCTTCCACACGGGTGACGTCGCCCAGCGCGATCCCGAGACGGGGGTGCTCACCTTCGTCGGACGCACCGACGACATCTTCAAGTCGAGCGACTTCAAGGTGTCCCCCTTCGAGGTCGAGAGCGCGCTCATCGAACACGAGCTCGTGGCCGAGGCCGCCGTGGTCGGCGCCCCCGACGACACCCGGCTCAACGTCACGAAGGCGTACGTCGCGCTCGCCGCCGGGGCCTCCGCCGACGCCGACACCGCCCGCGCGATCCTCGCTCACGCCCGAGCCGCTCTGCCGCCCTACATGCGCGTGCGCCGGGTCGAGTTCTTCGAACTGCCCAAGACCTCGTCGGGCAAGATCCGCCGAGTCGAGCTGCGGGAGCGCGAGCTGGCCGCGCACCGGCAGGGGCAGCGGATCGCCACCGAGTGGCGCGAGGAGGATTTCCCGGGGCTCAAAGGCTGAGCGCCCGCCCGCGGTGCTCGCCGCGCGGTTGCGATCACCGGGAGGCGCTGAGCAGCGCGTGGCAGCGGGCCACGCGCTCCCGCCACCACCGTTCGCGCGCGGCGGGAGCCGCGTAACGGGCGAGCAGTTCGGGATCGAGCTCTGGGCGCCGCACCTCGATCGCGCCGTCGCGCGGCAGCAGCGGATCGGAGCACACGTCGCCCTCGAGCAGCGCCACCGTGCCGAGGCCGCACGCGCCGGCGAGCACCGCACCCTGCGCCCCGTCGCGCTCGGCGAGCGGCAGCCCCGCCGCGAGGTGCAGCCCCATCGCGATGCCGACCGAGGTGTCGAGCGCGCTCGACACGACCACCGGCAGACCGGCCTCGGCCACGATCCCGAGCGCGCGTCGGATGCCCCCGAGCGGTTGCGCCTTCACGATCAGCAGATCCGCCGCGCCCGCCCGCGCCACCGCGAGCGGGTCGGCCGCCTTGCGCACGCTCTCATCGGCCGCGATGCGCACGAGGGGTGAAGGGAGGACTCCGGATCCTTCGGACGCAGTGCCCTCGCCGAGCAGCGGGCCCTCCCCGGCGTCGCCCGTGCTCAGCCGCCGCCGCACCTCGACGAGCTCGTCGACGCCTCCGCACGGCTGCTCGGCGTAGTCGAGGTCGAACTCGGCGAGCGCACGCAGCGCCGTCACGGCCTCATCGACGCCCCAGCCCCCGTTCGCGTCCACGCGCACGAGCGCATCCGGTCCCATCGCCTCGCGCACCGCCCGCACCCGCGCCACGTCGTCGGCGAGATCCTGACCCCGCTCGGCGACCTTCACCTTCGCGGTGCGGCATCCCGGAAAGCGGGCGAGGATCTCGGGCACACGATCCGCCGCCACCGCGGGCACCGTCGCGTTCACCTCGACGCGATCCCGCAACGGCGCCGGCTGCTCGCACCAGCCGAAGTCGAGGGCGGCCGCGAGCCACGCCGACGCCTCGCCGTCACCATACTCGGGGAAGGGCGAGAACTCGCTCGCCCCCAGCGGGGAATCGAGGATCGCCGCCTCCCGCACCGAGATGCCGCGGAACCGGGTGCGGGTGGGGATCGTGACCACGCGCAGTGCCGCGAGCACCTCCGCGAGCGGGGGGAGGGTGGCCGTCTCGGGATCGGGGGCATCACTCATGCTCCGATCCTCCCACCTCGTGCGCTCGACGCGCAGTGGATCCGCCGCCGTGCGGACGGATGGCGGGGAACTCATCCGAACAGCGGATCATCTACTGCGCGACGGGTGAGGGAGGTAGCCTGGCGGCATGAGCACCCGGGCCGAAACCGTCGAGTTCCTCACCGACCAGCTGAGCGCGCTGCCCACCATCCGCAGCCGCAAGATGTTCGGTGAGTACTGCCTGTACTGCGATGACAAGCCCGTCGCCTTCGTGTGCGACGACGAGCTGTTCGTGAAACCCACCGACGCCGGCCGGGAGTACCTCGGCGATCCCGATGAAGCGCCCGCCTATCCGGGATCGAAGCTCTACTTCCGGGTGAGCGGCGACCGCTGGGAGGACCGCGAGTGGCTCACCGCGCTCATCGACCTGACGGCGGCGGCGCTGCCCGCCCCCAAGCCGAAGAAACCGCGCAAGTAAGCTGGGGGCATGACGCAGCAGCCTCCGCAGAGTTCGTCCGCATCACCCTCCCCGCAGGGTGCGCAGCACGAACCGCCTCGCCCCGTCTCCGATCTCTTCGACCCCGCCGAATGGCAGACCGCACCGGGGGCCGAAGGCTACACCGACATCACCGCGCACCTGAGCCTCGACGGCCGAATCGCGCGCATCGCCTTCGACCGGCCCGAGGTGCGCAACGCGTTCCGCCCCCACACGGTCGACGAGCTCTACGACGCGCTCGAGCGGGTGCGGGTGAACCCCCGTGTGGGCGTGGTGCTGCTCACCGGCAACGGGCCCTCGCCGCGCGACGGCGGCTGGGCGTTCTGCTCGGGCGGTGATCAGCGCATCCGCGGCCGCGACGGCTACAAGTACAGCGACTCCGAGACGACCGTGGGGCCCGAGGCGCAGGCCCGTGCCGGCCGTCTGCACATCCTCGAGGTGCAGCGGCTCATCCGCTTCATGCCGAAGGTCGTCATCGCGCTCGTGCCAGGCTGGGCGGCGGGCGGCGGTCACTCGCTCAACGTGGTGTGCGACCTCACGATCGCGAGCCGCGAGCACGCGAAGTTCAAGCAGACCGACGCCGACGTGGGCTCGTTCGACGCCGGCTACGGCAGCGCCTACTTCGCCCGCCAGGTCGGGCAGAAGAACGCGCGCGAGATCTTCTTCCTCGCCCGCGAGTACGACGCGGATCGCGCACGCGAGATCGGCGCGGTCAACGAGGTCGTCCCGCACGACGAGCTCGAGCGCACCGGCATCGAGTGGGCGCGCACCATCCTCGGCAAGTCGCCCACCGCGATCCGCATGCTCAAGTACGCGATGAACGCCGTCGACGACGGAATCGTGGGCCAGCAGCTCTTCGCCGGCGAGACCACGCGTCTCGCCTACGGCACCGATGAGGCCGTCGAGGGACGCGACTCGTTCCTCGAGAAGCGCGAGCCCGACTGGAGCCCGTTCCCGTACCACTACTAGCCCGCTCCGGCGCTCCGGCGCGGTGCTCGCCCGCCCGGGCGCGAGTTGCTTCGGGTTGGCGTGCCGGGCCGACGCTTCAGTCGGGTGCTCGGAGCGGGTGCTCCGGGCCGGTGCTCGGAGTCGGCGTTCCAGGCCGGTGCTCGGAGTCGGCGTTTCACTCTGCCTCGCGCCCGGCCATCCGCCTAGGGCACCGATCGATCCGCCAGCACCGCTTTCAGATGGATCGGGGTGTGTGAGCGTCGATGGGTGCGCGTGGGTTGGGAGAGGTCGCGCAGGTCGGCACCGTCGGGGGAGGCGTGGAGGTCGGGTCCTGTCGGGTCGCCGCGCCGCCGGGTCGCTGTGCCTCGGCGTCCCGAACGCGCGTGTCGGATCCGCGTCTCGCGAGTCGAACCCGCGCCTCGTGCCGCGCCTCGTGCCCCGGATCCGAGCCCTGGATCCGCGCCCCGGATCCGCGCGTCGGGCCCGCGGATCAGTCTGCCTCCCGCCCGTCCACCGCTCCTGCCGCACCGATCGATCGTCCGGCACCGGTTTCTGGCGAATCGGGGTGTGTGAGCGTCGATCGGTGCGCGTGGGAGGAGGTTGCGCGGACCGGTGACGTCGGGGCCGTCGAGGCTCGCTGGCCCGCCGGCCCGCCGGCCCGCCGGGGCCGTCGGGACCGTCGGGCCGCCGTGCCCGCGGACCCCGAGCCCGGCGTCGGTCGGCTCCCGCCCGTCCTCCACTCCTGCCGCACCGATCGATCGTCCGGCACCGGTTTCTGGCGAATCGGGGTGTGTGAGCGTCGATCGGTGCACCTGGAGGTGGGGGATCGGGTTGCCACCACCTCCCGCACCCGCCCCCACTCCGGCACCGCAATTCCGATCCGCCCCCGCCCC
>NZ_KB714601.1:352655-408391 GCF_000349545.1 Leucobacter sp. UCD-THU | reverse complement strand
GCGGTGAGCACCAAAATCAGTTCGAAAAACCGGGGCGCGAGCAGGCGGTGTAGCCTTGCAGGTGATGACGAGGCTCAGCAGACGACCACCGGGCTGGGCGACTGTCGGCGCACTCGCGTTCGTGGGCCTCACCTCGGCGTTCATGTTCACGCTGGTCGTGCCGTTGCAGGGCGAGCTGCCCGAGCTGTTGCACGCGTCGCGCGAGGACACCACCTGGGTGGTGACGATCACGCTGCTCGTGGCGGCGGTGGCGACGCCCATCTCGGGGCGGCTCGGCGACATGTACGGCAAGCGGCGCGTGGTGTTCGTGCTGCTCGCGGCGCTGATCGTGGGCTCGCTGGTCGCGGCGCTCTCGTCGTCGATCATCGGCGTGATCATCGGGCGCGGCCTGCAGGGCATCACGACCGGCGTGATCCCGCTCGGGATCGCGATCATGCGCGACGTGCTCCCGCCCGCACGGCTCGGCACGGCGGTGGCGCTCATGAGCGCCACGATGGGCGTGGGCGGCGCCGTCGGCATGCCGCTCGCCGCCCTGATCGCCGAGAACGCCGACTGGCACGCACTGTTCTGGATGTCGGCGGGGCTCGGCGCGCTCGGCATCGCGGCCGTGGTGGTCGCGGTGCCCGAGGACACGCTCATCTCGGGCGGGCGCCTCGACGTGGTGGGTGCGATCGGGCTGGCGATCGGCCTGACCGGACTGCTGCTGTTCGTGTCGCGCGGGGCCGACTGGGGGTGGGGCTCGCCGCTCGCGCTCGGCTCGATGGGCGTCGGGGTGGTCGTGCTGCTGGTGTGGGGCGTCTACCAGCTGCGCACGAGCGACCCGCTGGTCGATCTTCGCGTGGCGGCCCGCCCGACGGTGCTGCTGACGAACCTCGCCGCGATCGGCATGGGGTTCTCGCTCTTCGGATCCAACGTGACGTTCCCGCAGTTGCTCGAGATGCCGCGCGAGACGGGTGCGGGCTTCGGCCTCACGATGCTCGAGGCGGCGATCTGCATCATGCCGGCCGGCCTCATCATGATGGTGCTGTCGCCGCTCTCGGGCAAGCTGGAGCGGGTCTTCGGGCCGCGCCCGCTCTTCACGGTCGGCACGTCGTCGATCGTGATCGCCTACGTGTTCGTGCTGCTGTGGTCGAGCGAGGTGTGGCACATCGTGGTCGCGAACGCCATCATCGGCGTGGGGATCGCGTTCTCGTTCGCGGCGATGCCGATGATCATCATGGGGGCGGTGCCGGCGCACGAGACGGGCGTCTCGAACGGTTTGAACGCGCTGTTCCGCTCGGTCGGCACGTCGAGCGCGTCGGCCGTGATGGGCGGTGTGCTCGCGGCGATGAGCGTGGAGCACGAGGGCCGCGCGGTGCCCACGGCGGGCGCGTTCGCGACCTGCTTCTGGATCGCAATCGCGGCGGCGGCGGTGGCGACGGTGCTCACGCTGCTCATCCCCAGGGGGCCGTGCCCGGAGCCGCGCCCGTCGCTGCCCAGGCCGAGCGAGTAGCCTGGAACGGTGACTGCGCCCAACGGACTCCGCACCATCCCCACCGATGATCGAGCCTGGCTGATGGCCGCGCTCGGCGACGCGTTGAGCGGCGGCGCCCCCATCCTCCCGGTCGCAGACGAGCAGGCGGATGCGCGGGCGATCGAAGCGCTGCAGGGCGCCGAGCTGCCCGAGCGCACCGCCGTCGTGGTGCGCACCTCGGGTTCGCGGGGTGTGCCGAAGGCGGTCGCGCTGTCGGCCGGGGCGCTGCGCGCGGGCGCCGAGGCGACGCACGAGCGGCTGGGCGGTGACGGCCAGTGGCTCGTCGCGCTGCCGGCGCACCTGATCTCGGGGTTGCAGATGCTGGTGCGCAGTGAGGTGTCGGGCATCGCGCCGCGCTTCTTCGACGTCGCGGGCGGCTTCGACCCGGCGGCGCTGCTCGAGGCCGCCGACGGGCTCGAGACCCGTCGCCGCTACGTGTCGCTCGTGCCGGTGCAGTTCTCGCGCCTGCTCGACCTGGCCGAGCGGGATCTCGATGCCGCCGATGCGCTGCGCCGCTTCGACGCCGTGCTGGTGGGCGGGCAGGCCGTGACGCTCGAGATGCGCCGACGGGCGCACGAGCTGGGTGTCGCGCTGAAGCGCAGCTACGGCATGACCGAGACGGCGGGCGGCTGCGTCTACGACGGGGTCGAGATCGGCGATACGCGCGTGCGCGTCCGAGGGGGCGAGGTGCAGTTGGCCGGTTCGTCGCTGGCACTGGGCTACGTGGGCGATCCCGAGCTCACCGCGCAGCGGTTCGTCGAGGATCGGGATCGCGACGGATCGGCGACCCGCTGGTATCGCACGGGCGACGCCGGCGAGCTGCTCGGCGGCATGCTCACGGTCACGGGCCGCATCGACCGGGTGATCATCTCGGGCGGCGTCAACGTGTCGCTCGACGAGGTCGAGCGCGCGGTGCGCGAGTTCGAGGGCTGGGCGAGCGCGGTCGCGGTGGGCACGCCGCACCCGGAGTGGGGGGAGCGTGTGAGCCTCGTGGTCGAGACCCCGGCCGCCGAGGCCGCGGGCGCAACGGCTCCGTCGCGCAGCGGTGCCTCGCGCGCTGCCTTCGAGGAGGTGCGCGCCGCGATCCGGGATCGCCTCGGCCCCGCGGCCGCCCCCGCGTGGGCCACCGAGACCGACGAGTTGCCGCGTCTCGTGGGCGGCAAGCCCGATCTGCGGGCGATCGAGGAGTGGCTGAATCGGCTGCGGGCGAGCTTCCGGGAGACCCGGATCGCCGCGGGGGAGGAGCAGGAGTGAACGCGAAGGATCGGCGCAGGTCGGGTAACCCCGCGGTGCGGGCGGCCGCCGAACGGCAGGTGAGCTCGGGCGAGGCGCCGCGCATCACGTGGCGCAACTGGGTGGGCGGTGCGCGCCTGCGCACGCTTCCGCTGGCGGTCGCCCCGGTGGCGGCGGGCTCGGGCGTCGCGCACATGGTGCAGGGCTTCTCGCTGCCGCTCGCGCTGCTCGCGCTCGCCGTCGCCGTCTTCCTGCAGATCGGCGTGAACTACGCCAACGACTACTCCGACGGCATCCGCGGCACCGACGAGTTCCGGGTCGGCCCGGCCCGGCTCACGGGATCGGGCCTCGTGAACCCGAAGCGGGTGCTCGCGACCGCGCTGGTGTTCTTCGCGCTGGCGGCGGTCGCCGGGCTCGTGGCGGTGGTGCTGAGCGGGCGCTGGTGGTTCCTGGCGCTCGGTGTGCTCGCGATCCTCGCCGCCTGGTTCTACACGGGGGGCAAGCGGCCCTACGGCTATGCCGGTCTCGGCGAGGTGATGGTGTTCATCTTCTTCGGGATCGTGGCGACCGTGGGCACGGTCTACCTGCAGACCGACGTGCAGACCCAGGAGGCGTGGGTGACCGGCGCGGGCGTCGGCTTCTTCGCGGTGGCCGTGCTCGTGATCAACAACGTGCGCGACATCCCCACCGACCGTCTCGCGGGCAAGAGGACCCTCGCGGTGCGCATGGGCGACCGCGCCTCGCGCGCGCTCTACATCGTCTGCGTGCTGCTGCCGTTCGCGGTGCCGGCGCTCTACGGCTTCGTGAACCCCGGCATGGTGCTCGTGTGGTTCGTGCTGCTGATCGTGGCGCCCTGCGTGCTCATCGCGATCACGGCGAAGACTCCGCGCGAGCTGATCCTCGTGCTGCAGCTCACGAGCCTCGCGGCGCTCGTCTACGGCGTGCTCGTGGGCGTCGCGTTCGCCTTCTGAGGCGTCCTCGCCGCTTCGCCGGCCGGGGCGCTCACTCCTTGCTCGCCCGCTCGGCGACGCGCACGTCGAGCGGGAAGTCGACGGGGGTCTCGCCGAAGAGCAGCCGACCCGCTGCCTCGGCCGAGGCCCGCACGGCGTCTGCGACGGCTTGAGCCTGCTCGGTCGGGGCGTGCACGATGACCTCGTCGTGCAGGAAGAAGACGAGGTGCGGGCGGTGCTCGAAGACCGGCCCCGACGCCGTCGCGGGTGCGGGCGCCGCGGCGGGCATGGCGGCGAGCCTGAGGCGCAGCTCCGCGAGCCAGGCGAGCGCCCACTCGGCGGCCGTGCCCTGCACCACGAAGTTGCGGGTGAAGCGCCCGAGGTCGCGGGCGGCGCGGCGGGCGCGGGCCTCGTCACGCGTCGTGGCCGAGGGCAGGCTCGCGAGCGACTGCGTCTCGGCCCACTCGGCGCCGGGGACGGGCGACGAGCGACCGAGCCAGGTCGAGACCGTGCCGCCCTGCTCGCCGACCTCGGCGGCCCGGTCCACCAGCCGCATCGCGGCGGGGAAGCCGCGCCGCAGTCGAGGCACCAGCCGACCGCTGTCGCCCGTGGTGGAGCCGTACATCGCGCCGAGCACCGCGATCTTCGCCTCCTGCCGCGTCGAGACGAGGCCGCTCTGCACGATGCCGGAGTAGAGGTCCTTGCCGGAGCCCGCGGCGGCCATCGCCCGGTCTCCGGACATCGCGGCGAGCACGCGCGGCTCGAGCTGTGCGACGTCGGCCGACACGAGCATCCAGCCGAGGTCGGCGCGCAGGGCGGGGCGCAGCCCGCGCGGCACCTGCAGAGCGCCCCCGCCGCTCGACGCCCATCGTCCGGTGACCACGCCGCCCGGCACGTAGACGGGTCGGTACCTGCCGTCGCGCACCCACTCGTCGATCCACGCCCAGCCGTTGGCGGTCAGCAAGCGCGAGAGCTTCTTGTAGCGCAGCAGCGGTTCGATCGCCGGGTGCTCGATCTCCATGAGCTCCCACTGCGAGGTCGATTCGACGTCGATGCCCGCCCGCTTGAGCGCGCGCAGCAGCTTGGGCGGGGAGTCGAGGCTCGCCTCGGGCTGGCCGAGCGCCGCGCGCACCTCGTCGGCCAGCGCGAGCATCTTCGCCGGCTTCGCGCCGCCGGCGGGGCGCGGGCCCAGCTGCTCGCGCAGCAGGCGGTCGTGCTCGGCGGCGTCCCAGGGCACACCGGCTGATCGCATCTCGACGGCAACGAGCGCTCCGGCCGACTCGGCGGCGAGCAGCAGGCGCAGCCGGTTCGGGTCGGCGCTGGACGAGATCGCCGCCAGCTGCCGTTCGAACTCGGCGCTCGCCGATTCGGGATCGTGCGGCACGGTGGGCGCGACCGCGCCTGCACCCTCGAACTCGAAGAGCGCCGAATCTTCGGGCGCCTCTTCGGCCTCGAGACCCGGCGCCGCGTCCCACTCCTCTGCCGCGAGCAGGGCTCCGCGCTCGCGCACCAGCTCCGACCGCCGCAGGATGGCGTGCGACAGCCGCAGGTCGTGGCACCGTTCCACCCGCACCCCGGCGGCGAGCAGCTGCGGGTACCAGCTCGGGGCGTCGCTCCACACCCAGCGCGGCGGTGATGCGCTGCGCTCGCGCCGCGCGATGAAGCCGGGCAGGTCGTGCGGCTCGACAGGGACGGGCTCGCCGCGCGACCCGTCGGCGCGCACGTCGATCACGGTCGCGGCGCCGTCGTCGTCGCGACCGAGGATGCTCCACCGGGGCGCCTTCTGCGCCGTCGTCTCGCTCACGGTTCAACGCTACTGCGCACCACCGACGTCGAGGGTGGGCTCGGGGCCGGGCTCGGCTCTCAGCGGTGCCGGCCGGCCGGTGCCGGCCGCGAGTGCCGGTGCGCGTCGCGGGCGGCGACGTCCGACGGCTGCGGACGCTAGGCGCGCTCGGGGCGCGCGGCATCCGTCTCGTCATCGGCGACCGCGGTGCCGGTCGCCTCCGCCGCCCGGGCGTCCGCTGCGGTCTCCGCGACAGGGGTTTCGGTCTCGGCCGGGGTGCCCGCGTCGGAGACGGGGCCGGCGGTCTCCGAGGCCTCGATCGCCTCGTCCTCGACGATGTCGTCGGCGGTGCGCTCGCGGTTGCGCCACTCGTAGATGCTCTCGGACGCCGCCTCGCGCGGCTTCGAGAGCAGCAGCACCGACAGGGACACGCTGATGAGCGCGGACAGCACCGCAGCGATGAGCGCCGACAGCATCATCGAGAACTGCAGCGAGAGCCCCAGCGCGTAGATGAGGGCGAACGGTGCCGCGAAGAACAGCAGGCGCAGTGCGGTGTAGGTGATCCAGGCGGAGCGGGGGGTCTTCACCCGCACGAGTGTACCGGCGGCGGCTGAGCCGTCGCCGAGGGGCCGGCGGGTGCTCCCGTCGATGCGCTCGGATGACGGAGGGGAGACGGGATCGGGAATCGGCAGTGCTCCCGCCGCCCGAATCAAGGGTCGGAATCGACACAGTCGGGATCGGTACCATGGGTGTATGGTGCGATTCGTGATTATCGGGATCGTCATCGCCGTGGCGTTCACGCTGTACGCTCTCGTCGATGCGGCGATGACTGATGGATCGCGCGCGCGCGGCGTCTCGAAGCCCGTGTGGGTCGTGCTCGTGGTGCTGCTGCCGGTGATCGGCGGGGTGCTCTGGTTCATGATCGGCAAGGGGGCGACGCCGGCCAAGCGGCCTGCGGCGCCCGACGACGACCCTCGATTCGCGGGGACCCGCATGTCGTCGGCCGACCTCGACTCGCACATGCGCGATCTCGAACAGCGGCTGCGCGAGCTCGACGACGAGAAGTTCCCGGGCGAAGAGGCATCCGATCCCGATGCCGAGCCGCGCGGTGAGGAGCAGCCGGGCCCCGACGACGACGCGGCGCAGAAGTGAGCGCCGGGCCGCACGGCTCGGGCTCGCCTGGCGGTGACGGGTCGGGAGCCCCCGCGGGGCCGGCCGCGTCTTCGGTGTTCGCGGTGGAACTGCTCGGAGAGCTGATCCGCCGCGGCGTGCGCGACATCGTGGTGTGCCCGGGGTCGCGCTCGCAGGCGCTCGCCCTCGCGGCGGCCGCGGCCGAGCGGGCCGACGCGATCCGTCTGCACGTGCGCCTCGACGAGCGCTCGGCGGCGTTCTTCGCGCTGGGCGTTGCACGTGAAACGGGGGTGCCCGCCCCGGTCATCGTGACGAGCGGCACGGCCGTCGCCAACCTGTCCCCCGCGGTGCTCGAGGCGCATGAGGCCCGGGTGCCGCTGATGCTCATCACCGCGGACCGCCCCGACGAGTTGCGCGGCATCCGCAGCAATCAGACCACGAGCCAGGCCGGCCTCTTCGGCTCAGTCGCCCGCCTGTCACTCGATGTGCCCGCTCCCGAGTTCGAAGCGGGCGGCGACCTGCCGCGGGATCCGGGCCGCGACCCCGGCGCCCTCGCCCAGGCCGCGCTGCGGGCCTCGCTCGGGGCGCCGGGAGCGGCCCCCGCCGGTCCGGTGCAGCTCAACATCGCGTTCCGAGAGCCGCTCTCGGGAACGCGCGGCTTCGACGCGATGATCGGCCGCGGCTTCGAGGCCGCCGCCGACGAGGGGTCGGCGATCCGGGCCGCGTCGGTCACGCCGCGCGACGGTGCAGTCGACCCCGCGGATGCCGACGCCTACGTGCACCGGGGCGACGCACTCGCGGTGGTGATCGCGGGGGAGGGCGCGGGACCCGAGGCCGAGGCCTTCGCCCACGCCGCGGGGCTGCCGCTGCTCGCCGAGGTGGTGAGCGGCTCGCGCTTCGGGCGCGAGACGATCGCGGCCTACGCCACCCTGCTCACCGCTCCGCGCGAGGACGGCCCGCCCCTCGGCGAGCTCGTGGAGCAGGCCGTCGTGTTCGGCCACCCCACGCTCACCCGCCAGGTGCCCGCTCTGCTTCGACGCGACGACGTCGACGTGGTCGTGGTCGATCCGCACCCCCGCGCCGATCACTACGATCCCGCCCGCGCCGCCCGCGTCGTGCCGCGCGTGCGGGTCGCCGATGATCACGATCCGCGCGCGCTGCGCCGCTGGCTGGGGGCCTGGGTGCTGGCCGACCGCGAGCTGCTGCGCGAGCGCACCACCGTGCACGAGCCCGACCTCGAGGCGGCCCTCGCCACCGGCTACAAGGAGCGCAGCGCGTATGCGCGCGCCGAGGTCGCCGCGATGCGCGAGCCGATCTCGCGAGAGCTGCTCGTCGAGAGCGTGTGGCGCGCCACCTGGCCGCACGACCGGTTGGTGCTCGCCGCCTCGCGACTCGTGCGGGTGCTCGACGGCCTCGCCGCCGCGCGCAAGGTCGACGTCCACGCCAACCGCGGCCTCGCCGGCATCGACGGCACGGTCGCGACGGCGCTCGGGATCGCCGCAGCCAGTCAGGGCGACGCGGATCCCGCGCGGGCCGCTGGCACCACGCGCGTGCTGATCGGCGACCTCGCGCTGCTGCACGACGCGGGCTCCCTGCTGCTGCCCGAGGGAGAGCCGACCCCGCGCATCCAGCTCTTCGTCGGCAACGACGGCGGCGGAACCATCTTCGACGGCCTCGAGGTCGCCGGTGCGGCCGATCCCGAGCTCTTCACCCGTGTGATGCGCACGCCGCAGCGGGCCGATCTCGAGTCGCTCGCCCGCGCCTACGGCTGGGAGTACCGCTGCGTCGCCACGCGCGGCGAGCTCGAGAACCTGCTCACGGAGCCGGTGACGGGCCCGAGCCTCGTCGAGATTCCGCTGGCGCCATAGCTCCGTCGGAGCGCGGCTGCGGGCGATACTCCCAGCGGGAGGCGCGCGCCGCGGCGGCGAGGACGGCCCGACGGCGCGGCGGCGAGGACGGTCCGACGGCGCGGCGGGCATACAGTGGAGGGGACGCCGACGGAGGAGGACGCATGACCGGGGGATTCTGGACCGACGATGTGACGCGGCTGCTGCGGGTGGGGCCCGGCTTCGACCTGCGCGACGTGGATCCCGACGCGAAACCCGGCACCGAGGCCCGCAAGCGGGAGGGGATCGAAGAGCTGGTCCGTTCGGCGCAGCAGCTGCGCGGCCTGCAGGAGAAGCTCTTCGCCCAGAGCCGGCTCGGGGCGCGCGACCGGCTGCTCGTGGTGCTGCAGGCGATGGACGCGGCGGGCAAGGGCGGCATCGTGAACCACGTGTTCAGCCAGGTCGAGCCCTACGGGCTCGCGCTCTCGGCGTTCAAGGCCCCCACGGAGGAGGAGCGCGCCCACGACTTCCTGTGGCGGATCGAGCCGCGCGTGCCCGCGCCCGGCATGATCGGCGTGTTCGACCGCTCGCACTACGAGGACGTGCTGATCCAGCGCGTGCGCGGATTCGCGCCTCCCGAGGAGATCGAGCGCCGCTACGGCGCGATCGTCGACTTCGAGCGGCGGCTCGTCGACGACGGCGTGCGCGTCGTGAAGATCATGCTGCACATCTCTCCCGAGGAGCAGGCCGAGCGCCTGCTCGCCCGTCTCGACGACCCCGAGAAGCACTGGAAGTACAACGCGGGCGACGTCGACGAGCGCGAGTTCTGGCCCGAATACATGGACGCCTTCGGCATCGCGATCGAGCGCACCGCCACCGAGCGGGCGCCCTGGTACGTGGTGCCGGCGAACGCGAAGTGGTATGCGCGAGCCGCGGTGCAGCGCATCGTGATCTCGGAGTTGCAGCGGATCGATCCGCGGTGGCCCGAGGCCGACTTCGACGTCGCGGCCGAGCGCGCCCGCATCGAGCGCACCGCCGGCATGCGCTGGCCCGCCTGAGCCTTCCGCACGCCGAGGCGGCCTGACCCCGCCGAGGGGCGAGGCGCGGAGCCTACTCGGCGAAGGCCTCGGTGATGGGGCGCAGCTTCGAGACCGTCTCGCCGAGCTCGTGCTCGGGATCCGAGCCCGCCACGATGCCGCCGCCGGCGCTCGCCACGATCGGGCGCGACCCGTCGGCGGCGGGCTCGCCCAGCTGCGCGCACCGCAGCGCGATCACCCACTCGCCGTCGCCGGCGGCGTCGATCCAGCCGACGGCGCCCGAGTAGCGGCCGCGGTCGAAGGGCTCGAGCTCGGCGATCGACTCGACCGCGGCCGCGGTCGGCGTGCCCGCGACGGCGGCGGTCGGGTGCAGTGCGCCGACCAGCTCGATCGCCGAGCTGAGCTCGTCGAGCGTCGCGCCGAGGTCGGTCGCGAGGTGCCACACGTTCGGCAGGCGCAGCGGGAAGGGCTCCTCGCTCGTGCGCAGATCGCGAACGTGGGGCGACAGCGCCGTCACCACGCTCTGCACGGCGAAGGCGTGCTCGTGCTGCTCCTTCGCGCTCGTCAGCAGCTGGGCGCGGGCGCGGGCGTCGCGCTGCGGGTCGTCGTCGTGCCTGGCGCGGGTGCCGGCGAGCACGCGGGCGGAGACGGCGCCGCCCGTCGAGCGGATCAGCGTCTCGGGGCTCGCGCCGACGAGGCCGTCGACCGCGAAGGTCCAGCAGTCGAGGTAGCGCTCGGCGAGCCGCCGCAGCGGCACCCGCAGATCGGCCCCGGCTTCGACGCGCCCCTCGATCTGGCGGGCGAGCACGATCTTCTCGGCCTCGCCTCGGGTGATGCGCTCCACCGCCTCGTGCACGCCCGAGATGTAGGCGTCGACCGAGTCGCGCGTCGACCGCCCGCTGCCGTGGGGGAGGGCCCGCGGCGCGAAGGCGGTGCCCCGCCACTCGCCTGGCGCGGCAGCGGCGGGGAGCTCGGGCGCCGACGATCGCGCAGGGGAGCCCGGGGCTTCGGCACCGGGCACTTCGACGCCGGGGGCTTCGACGCCCGTGATCTCGGAGCCCCCTGCCTCGTCGACTCTCGAGATCTCGGTGATCCAGGCGGCGTCGCGATGCCGGGCCACGACGAGGCGGGGCACCACCAGCACGCTCTCGGCGGTGCTGCGGTCGTCGAAGGCGAAGGCGCCGAGCGCGACGAGGCCCGTGCCGGGCAGACCCACCGGATCGTCGATCTCGGCGGCCGCGGCGAGGCGGCGCCAGTGCTCGGCGGCGTCGCGGAAGCGGTTCGGCCCGCGGAAGCCGAGGCGCAGCACTTCGCCGAGGCCGACGCTGCCGCGGTCGTCGCGGTGCCAGAGCATGGGCCGCTGCGGGTCGGCGAGGGAGAGCAGATCCGGGATGCCGGCGAGACTGCGGGTCACCGCACGCAGCCGGGGCACCTCGGGATCGCTCGTCACCCGCACCAATCTACCGGCTCGGCCTGGGTGCCGCCGAGGCGCCCGGACCGGGCCGACGCTCTCCGCGGAGACGACGCCACGAGTCGGCCCGGGCGAACGCGCGAGCGCGTGCGGTTCGCGCGGGCATCGCGCGCGGTGTCGGACGGCGGCGGGCTCCATGCCAGTCCCGAGGTGCGAAGGACTAGCATGGAGGGGTGACCCGACCCGACACCGAGACCAAGCATGCGGCCGATGTTTCAGCCATGTTCGACGAGGTGTCCCCTCGCTACGACCTGATCAATGACGTGCTCACCGTCGGCAACGACCGGCTGTGGCGCATCGCCACGACTCGTGCGATCGCCCCGCGCAAGGGCATGCGGATCCTCGACCTCGCCGCGGGCACGGGCACCTCGTCGGCCGCTCTGGCCGCGCACGGCGCGCACGTCATGGCCGCCGACTTCTCGGAGGGCATGCTCGCCGAGGGGCGCCGCCGTCACGCCGATAACGACCTGATCGACTTCGTGTGGGCCGACGCCACGCAGCTGCCCTTCGACGACGACAGCTTCGACGCGGCCACCATCTCCTACGGGCTGCGCAACGTGAGCGATCCGCGCAAGGCGCTCGCCGAGATGAGCCGCGTCGTGAAGCCGGGCGGGCGGGTGGTGATCGCGGAGTTCTCGACGCCTCCGTCGTCGCTGATCCGGAGTCCCTACCAGTGGTACGGCCGCCATGTGCTGCCCCGCATCGCGGGCCTCATCAACCGCGAGGCGGCCGAGGCGTACCGCTATCTCAACGAGTCGATCGAGGCGTGGCCGGATCAGGCCGAGCTCTGCCGGTGGATGCGCGGGGCCGGCCTCGACCGCGTCGCCTACCGCAACCTCACCTTCGGCATCGTGGCGCTGCACCGCGGCTTCGTATCCAGGGCCTCGACCGACGCTTCGAAGACCGACACCCCGAAGGGCGGAGCCACCCAGTGAGCCGTTCCATGGCCGAAGACACTGCGACCCAGGCGTTGCCCATGCGCCTCTTCCGTGGCGTGCAGGATCGCCGGCACGCGAAGGAGCTGCAGCAGCAGCTCGAGCTGATCGAGTCCGAGCTGACCGAGCACCTGCGCTTCGCGTCGCCGGTAGCCGACGCGCCTGCGCGGTACCTCATGGAGGCCGGCGGCAAGCGGATCCGACCCATGCTGACCCTGCTCACGAGCGAGCTCGGCAGCGGCCCGAACGAGCAGGTGCGCCGCGCCGCGCAGGCGGTGGAGATGACGCACCTGGCGTCGCTGTACCACGACGACGTGATGGACGACGCGAAGCTGCGCCGGGGGGTGCCGGCGGCCCAGACGGTGTGGTCGAACTCGGTGGCGATCCTCGCCGGAGATCTGCTCTTCGCGCGAGCCTCGACGCTCGTCTCCGGCATGGGCGAGGAGGCGATCCTGCTGCAGGCGCGCACCTTCGAGCGCCTCTGCCTGGGCCAGCTGCACGAGACGGTGGGACCGCAGCCGGGCGACGAGCCGATCGAGCACTACATCCAGGTGCTCGCCGACAAGACGGGCGCGCTGATCGCGACGGCGGCCCGCATGGGCGTGATGTTCGGCGGCGCTCCGGCCGAGTACGCCGACCCGGTGATGGAGTACGGCGAGCGCATCGGCGTGGCGTTCCAGCTGATCGACGACGTGATCGATCTGTCTCCGAAGAAGGAGCAGACGGGCAAGCGCGCCGGCACCGACCTGCGCGCGGGTGTCGCGACGCTGCCGCTGCTGCTGCTGCAGCAGCGGGCCGCGGCGGGCGGCGCCTCGGACGCCGAGCTGCTGGGCAGGATCGAGACGGGCGTCTCGGCCATCCGCGAGGGCGCGGATCCGGCCGTGCTCGACCCCGAGGTCGAAGAGCTGCGGGCCCACGAGGTGACCCGCGAGACGGAGGCCACGGCGCACCGCTGGGCCGAGGATGCGAAGGCCGTGCTCGAGGTGCTGCCGAAGACCTCGGTGCGGCGCGCGCTCGAGCGCATGGCCGATTCGATCGTGAACAGGGAAGGCTGAGAATGAGCAAGATGCGACTGGCGATCGTCGGGGCAGGGCCGGCGGGGATCTACGCCGCCGATCTGCTGCTGAAGGCGGAGCGCGACTTCGAGGTCGAGATCGACCTGTTCGAGCAGCTTCCGGCGCCGTACGGCCTCGTGCGCTACGGCGTCTCGCCCGATCACCCGCGCATCAAGGGCATCATCACCGCGCTGCGCGAGGTGCTCGACAGCGGTGACATCCGCTACTTCGGCAACGTGCGCTACGGCGAGGACATCACGCTGGCAGACCTCAAGAAGCACTACCACGCGGTGATCTTCGCGACGGGCGCGATCCGCGACGCCTCGCTGAACATCCCCGGCATCGACGCCGAGGGCTCCTACGGCGCCGCCGACTTCGTGAGCTGGTTCGACGGGCACCCCGACGTGCCCCGCACCTGGCCGCTCGAGGCGCGCGAGGTGGGCGTCGTCGGCAACGGCAACGTGGCGCTCGACATCTCGCGCATGCTGATCAAGCACGCCGACGACCTGCTGCCCACCGAGATCCCCGACAACGTGTACGCGGGGCTCAAGCAGAACCCGATCGAGGAGCTGCACCTCTTCGGCCGCCGCGGCCCCAAGTACGTGAAGTTCACGCCGCTCGAACTGCGCGAGCTCGGCGAGGTGCGCGACGTCGACATGGTGGTGGACGAGCGCGACTTCGACGTCGACGACGCCTACGCCGACGAGACGCTCTCGAAGAACAAGCAGGTCGTGGTGATGACCCGCATCATGGACAAGTGGCGGGCCGAGCAGCAGCAGCGCGAGGCCGGCGAGGTCGAGCCGGCGTCGCGCCGCCTGCACCTGCACTTCTGGTCGAAGCCGGTCGAGGTGGTCGTCGAAGACGGTCGCGTGGCCGGCCTGCGCGTCGAGCGCACCGCGCCCGACGGGCAGGGCGGCGTGATCGACACGGGCGAGTTCGAGGTGATCCCGATGCAGTCGCTCTACCGCGCGGTCGGCTACTTCGGTTCGCCGCTCGACGAGATCCCCTTCGACGACGCCCGCGGCGTGATCCCGAACGCGCAGGGCCGCGTGCAGGATCTCGAGGGCGAGCAGATCCCCGGCGTCTACGCGACGGGCTGGATCAAGCGCGGACCGGTCGGTCTCATCGGTCACACGAAGAGCGACGCCATGGAGACCCTCGAGTGCCTCATGGAGGATCGGGCGAACTGGTGGCGGCCCGAGGCTCCCGAGGCGGAGGCGATCCCCGAGCTGCTGCACGCGCGCGAGGTGCCGTACACGACGATCGAGGGCTGGCACCGGCTCGACGACCACGAGCTCGGCCTCGGCGAGCAGGCCGGCCGCACCCGCGTCAAGGTGGTGCCGCGCGACGAGATGACGCGCATCGCACGCGCCGAGTAGCGCACCGCGCCCTCGCGGGTTCCTTCGGGTCAGACGGCCCCGACTCCGCAGCGCAGCTGCAGCCACGCTGCGAGCAGCGTATCCGGATCGTAGAGGTCGACGCCGTGGTGCTCGTGCGCCCGCTTCAGGCGGTAGCGCACCGTGTTCTCGTGGATGCCGAGTTCGCGCGCCGTGCGAGCGACGTTGCCGAAGGCGCCGCACCAGGCGATGAGGGTGTCGGCCACGAGGGGGTCGGTCTCGCGCAGGAGCCCGATCGCCGGCGACCCCAGTTCGGGGGCTTCGGCGAAGAGGGCGGCGGCCCGCTCGAAGACGAGCGCGGGTCGCAGGGCCTCGACGGTGAGCAGGCGCGCGTCGGGCGCGTCGGCGGGCGCCGCGGGCGCGACGTCGAAGAGGCGTGTCGCGAGGTCGCGCAGCGGTGCGATCTCGCCGGGCCTCGACGCGACGCCCGGCAGCGCGACGCGCACGCCGGGCCCGAGCAGCCGGTCGATGACCGGCAGTACGGGCTCGACGAGATCTCGCGGCGACCGGGATCCGGCGTGCTCGACGAGCGCGTAGACGCGGCCGCCGCGCACGGCAGTGACCGCCTCGGGGCGCTGGAGCACGAGGTGGCGCTGCAGGAGGGAGCGCAGGTGCGCCGGGAGGGGCGAGTGCTCGCGCTGCTCGGGGAAGAACACGAGGAGCTCTGCGCCGTGCTCTTCGGAGATGCCGAGTTCGGCGAACTCCGAGCCGCCGACGTCGTCGCCGTCGAGCAGGGTGCGAAACCGGTCCTCGCGGGGCTGCTGGGTGGCGCGTCGCACGCGCAGGTCGTCGAGCATGTGCGATGCGGCGAGGGCTGCGGCGGTGCGCATGCGCTCCTCCTGCTCGGCGGTGAGCTCCGGGGCGCCGCTCGCATCGATCGCCCACACGGTGCCGAGGGGCAGGGTGCCGGCGTGGATCGCGAAGGCGACGCGCGGCTCCTCGTCGTCGAGGCGCGGGTACTTGATCGGCTCCGTCGACCGGAGCACGGTGCGGTACTGGTCGTCGTTGAACGGGGAGTCCGGCACCTTCCGGGTGAGGATGCCCTGGGTGCGGAGGCGGTCGATGACCTGCCCGGGCACTGAGGAGTAGGCGATGATGCGACGGCCGAGGTCTTCGATGGCGACGGATCCGCCGAAGAACTCGGCGAGCTCGTTCGCCAGCGCGAAGAGCGGTTCTGCGCCCCGGTCGCGGTGGGTGTCCTCGCTGTAGCGGTGCTCGCCGAGCAGCTGGGCGATGAGCGCGTCGAAGATGCGCCAGCTCACCCGCTCGCCGACGCGGATGAGGGGGATTCCGGTGCGGCGCGAGATCCCCGCCAGCGCGTCGACGTCGGCGTCGCGGCACTTCAGCGCGATGGCGGCGTAGCCGAGTCGCGCCGCGAGAACGGCGAGCGCCTCGAACTCGGCCGCCGCGGCCTGCGTGGTCGAGGGGGCCAGGAGGAGCGTGTCGGGCTCGTCGGGCAGCTCCTCGAGCGCGTCGTGGAACTCGGCGGCGCGCACGGTGCGGCCGGCCGGGTCTGCGCCGACCGCGGTCGCCGTGTGCGGGCCCAGCTCCGAGACCAGGGCCTCGAGTCGCAGCGCACCGTCCGCAGGACTTGTCGAAATCTTGGATTCCATGCCGTAAATATATAAGAAAACCACAATATAGGCGGGGGCCTAGGTGCCTAAAGTGGGTGTCACGACGACGTGAACGGAGATCCCAGTGGCCCACACACAGACGCTTGCCCGCACCGCCCCCGACGGCACCAGGCTCGATGACCTCTGGAGCATCCTCCCCGAGGAGTCCGCTCGCATCGACGGCCCGCGCGGCGGCGAGCTCGCGATCGGCGGCGTCGGGGTCACCGAGCTCGCCGAGACGTACGGCACCCCGCTGCACATCATGGACGAAGCCGGGCTGCGGCGCCAGATCCGCCGCTTCATCGACGGCCTCGCCGAGCGCTGGCCGAACTCCGAGGTGCTCTTCGCCTCCAAGTCGCTGCCGGTGCCGGGCATGTACCGCATCGCGCACGAGGAGGGCCTCTCGGTCGACGTCGCAGGCGGTGGCGAGCTGCGGCTCGCGCTCGCGGCCGGCGTGCGGCCCGAGAAGCTCCACTTCCACGGCAACGCGAAGACCGACGCCGAACTCCGCATGGCGCTCGAGGCGGGCGTCGGGGCGATCATCGTCGACAACGAGGACGAGCTGGATCGGCTCGAGCGGCTGCTCGAGCGCCCGCAGGCCCTGCTCCTGCGAGTGATCCCCGGCGTCGAAGCCGAGACCCACGCCTCCCAGGCGACCGGCGGCGCGAAGTCGAAGTTCGGCCTGCCGATGGACCAGGCGAAGCGCGCCATCGCCCGGATGCAGGCGCACCCGCTCATGCACTTCGAAGGGGTGCACCTGCACATCGGCTCGCAGATCCTGAACACCCGGCAGTTCGCCGAGGCGGTCGCCAACATCTCGACCGTCGGCACCTTCGGCACCTACGACGTGGGCGGCGGGCTCGGGGTGCAGTACACCTACGACGAGACCCCGCCGTCCGTCGACGAGTACCTCGACGCGATCGTCGCCGCGGCTCGCGAGCACCTGCCGGCAGACGCCCGCCTCATGATCGAGCCGGGCCGATCGGTCGTCGCGCGCGCGGGGGTCACCCTGTACCGCGTGGTGTCGGTGAAGCGCACGGGCGACGTCTTCGTGGCGATCGACGGAGGCCTCGCCGACAACCTCGACATCGCCCTCACCGCGCAGCGCTACGAGGCGCTGCTCGCCGACCGCATCGACGAGCCGTGGACCGAGACGGTGCAGCTCGTCGGTCGCCAGTGCGAGTCGGGCGACCTGTTCATCGACGGCGCCCCGATGCCCGCGGCGCGGGTGGGCGACCTCGTGGTGATGCCCGGCACGGGCGCCTACAACTACACCCTCGCGAACAACTACAACGGCGCCCTCAAGCCCGCCATCGTGCTCGTGCGAGACGGGGAGGCCCGCCTCGTCACCCGACGCGAGACCTACGACGACCTGTTGCGCCTGCACGAGCCGGTGCTCGGCGCGCGCGACTGACGCCGGGCGCGGCGTCCGCCGCGCCCTCCGACCCCCATCCTCCTCCAACGACGAAGGACCCCCATGAAGAAGACATCCCTCACCCTGCTCGCAGCTGCGGCCGCGCTCGCGCTGGTCGTCACCGGCTGCTCGAACACGACGACCTCGGGAGCCGGCGCCGCGAGCGGGTCGGGCGCCGATGACGGTCTGCCCGTCGGCGATGAGATCAGCACGACGACCGACGCGGCGCTCACCGAGCTGCTGCCGGAGGAGATCGTCGAGAAAGGGCGGATCGACATCGCCGTCGACATCCCCTTCCCGCCGATGGCGATGTACGACGAGACCAACCGTGCGGTCGGCTTCGATCCCGAGCTCGGCCGGCTCATCGGGCAGAAGCTCGGCATCGACGTCTCGCTCAACAAGCAGGCCTTCGACTCGGTGATCCCGTCGCTGCAGGCGGGCAAGAACGACATCATCATGTCGGGCATGAACGACACCCCGGAGCGCCAGGAGACCCTGAGCTTCGTCGACTACACCCACGGCGGCTTCGCCATCGCCGTGAAGCACGGCAACCCGGAGGGCATCACCACCCAGCGCGATCTCTGCGGGCTCACGGTGTCGGTGCAGAAGGCGACCATCCAGGGCGAGCTGCTGCGCGCGATGGACTGCGGCATCAACGTCATGGAGCTCCCCTCGGATCTCGACGCGCAGACCGCCCTCCGCGCGGGCAAGAGCCAGGCCTATACCGCCGACGCCGTCGTCGCCGAGTACGTCGTCGCGACGACCGACGACGGGAAGGCGTTCGAGATCGTGCGCGACCCCGAGAACCCCTCCGGCTTCAATCCCGTGTTCAGCGGTATCGGGATCCTCAAGGACGACACCGAGCTCGTCGAGGCCGTGCGCGCCGCACTCCAGGCGCTCATCGAGGAGGGCGCCTACCAGCAGGTGCTCGACCGCAACAACATCGGCGCCTACGCGGTGGAGACCGCCGCGGTGAACCAGGGGAAGGCCGCCTCGTGACCGCGCCGATGATCTCACGAGGCTCGGCTGCGGCAGACCAGGGGTTCTCCACCGACGACGACGTCGAGGCGATTCCGCTCCGGCGCCCCTGGTGCTGGATCAGCGCGGTCGTCGTGCTCGCCCTGATCGTGTGGTTCGTCGGGATCATCGCGACGAACCCGAACCTCGACTTCACGACGGTCGGCGCGTTCCTCTTCGACGCCCGCATCCTCGAGGGGGTCTGGCTCACGATCCTCATCACGGTGATCTCGATGGCGGTGTCGACGGTGCTCGCGATCGTCATCGCCGCGATGCGGCTCTCCTCGAACCCGGTGCTGCTCAGCGTCGCCTGGTTCTACGTGTGGGCGTTCCGCGGCACGCCGGTGCTCGTGCAGATCGTACTCTGGGGCTACCTCGGGCTGCTGTTCGACCAGATCCGCCTCGGCATCCCACTCACCGACGTCGTCTTCTGGTCGATGGACACGAACGCGCTCGTCACGCCGTTCATCGCCGGCCTGCTCGCGCTGACGCTCAACCAGGCGGCCTACTCCTCCGAGATCGTGCGCGCCGGCATGATGTCCGTCGACGAGGGGCAGCGCGAGGCCGCCTACTCGCTCGGCATGTCGCCGCTCTACACCTTCCGGCGGGTGCTCCTGCCGCAGGCGATGCGCGTGATCATCCCGCCGATGGGCAACGAGCTCATCTCGATGCTCAAGAACACGTCGCTGCTGTCGGTGATCGCGGTGATGGAGCTCTACACCCAGGCCTCGGTGATCTCCTCGTCGAACCTCAAGCAGGTCGAGCTGCTCATCGTGGTGAGCATCTGGTATCTGCTCATGACGAGCGTGCTCTCGGTGCCGCAGTACTACCTCGAGCGCCGCTTCGGCCGGGGCAGCACCCGCAATCTCCCGCCCACTCCGCTGCAGCGCCTCCGGGCGGCGCTGCAGAGCCGCAAGCCGGGCCCCGCGCCCGCGCCACCCACCCACGCCGTCGAGGTGATCGGAGCATGACCATGACGCAGACCACGACCGCGCCCGAGACTTCGCCGGCCGAAGCCCTCGTGCAGATCCGCCGCGTGCGCAAGAGCTTCGGAGCCCACGAGGTGCTCCGCGACATCTCCCTCGCCGTGCCCGCGGGCTCGGTGACCGTGCTCCTCGGCCCGTCGGGCTCCGGGAAGTCGACGCTGCTGCGCTGCGTGAACCACCTCGAGACGATCGACGGCGGCCGCATCATCGTCGACGGCGAGCTCATCGGCTATCGACAGGCGGGGAACAAGACCCACGAGATGACCCCGCGGCAGATCGCGAGGCAGCGTCAGGGCATCGGCATGGTGTTCCAGCGTTTCAACCTCTTCCCGCACCTGACCGCGCTCGAGAACATCATGGAGGCGCCGGTGGGCGTCGCGGGGCGCTCCCGGGCGATGGCGAAGGGCCGGGCGCTCGAACTGCTCGACCGCGTCGGCCTCGGCGACTTCGCGGGCCACTACCCGGCGCAGCTCTCGGGCGGCCAGCAGCAGCGGATCGCTATCGCACGGGCGCTCGCGATGGATCCGAAGCTGATGCTGTTCGACGAGCCGACCTCGGCGCTGGATCCTGAGCTCGTCGGCGACGTGCTCGACGTGATGCGCGAGCTCGCCCGGGACGGCATGACGATGATCGTCGTGACGCACGAGATCGGCTTCGCGCGAGGCGTGGCGGACCAGGTGGTGTTCATGGACGGCGGCGTCGTCGTCGAGGCCGGACCGCCCCACGAGGTGCTCGACCGCCCGCAGCGGCAGCGGACGCGCAACTTCCTCGAGAGCGTCAAGTGACGGAGGCGGCCCGTGCCGCGGGAACGACCCGCGGGCGGGCCGCCGCCGTCAGACGCGGACGTCGAGTGCGGAGGCCAGAGCGCTGAGCGTCTCGCTCGTGCCCCCCTCGATGCGCACGGCGACCGAGTCGCGGCGGTCGACCGCGGTCGGCCCGCGGTTGATGACCGCGATGGGGATCCCGCGCCGTTCGGCGCGATGCAGCAGCCGCATGCCGGTGTTCACCGCGAGCGAGGTGCCGACGAGCAGCAGCGCGCTCGCGTCGCGCACGAGCGTCTCGGCGGCGCTGAACACCGCCGGCGGCACGGTCTCGCCGAAGTAGACCACGTCGGGGCGCAGCAGCCCGCCGCACGGGGCGCCGCGGCCCGGGCACGACGGCACGACGACACGCTCGGTGCCGGAGACCCTGGCGTCGCCGTCGGGTGCGATCTCGGCGTGCGCGTTGCGCTCCGCGAAGCCGGGGTTGAGGTCGTCGAACCAGCCGAGCACGTCGGCCCGGCTCCAGCGCGCGCCGCACCGCAGGCAGCGGATCACGCTGCCGTTGCCGTGCAGCTCGACGACGGTGCGGGATCCGCTGCGCCGGTGCAGGTCGTCGACGTTCTGGGTGATGACCCCGCCGATGCGGCCCGCCGCCTCGAGCCGCGCGAGGGCGAGGTGGCCGGCGTTGGGGGCGACCCCGCTCGATCGCAGGAAGCCGATGCGGGCCCCGGCCCAGAAGCGGCGCCGGTAGGCCTCGTCGTCCATGAACTGCGCGATGCTCATGGGGGTGCGCGGGGGCGTGCCCGCGCCGCGGTAGTCGGGGATGCCCGAGTCGGTGCTGATCCCCGCGCCCGTCAGCACGGCGGCCGGGCCCTCTGCGAAGAGCCGGGCCAGTTCCGCGGTGGCCTGCGGCTCACCGGCCTGCAGTGGTGACATGAACCCTCCCTGCACTCGAATCTAGGGCACGGGGCTGGGCGCGCCCGCTGCACCGGCGGCGATCCGAGCGCGAGTAGGATCTTCTGCATGACGACTGCGCGCGAACAGCTCATCGACCTCATCAAGAGCGAGGCCGTGTTCCACGGCGATTTCACGCTCACGAGCGGCAAGAAGGCCACGTACTACATCGATCTGCGGAAGCTGAGCCTCGACCATCGCGCGGCTCCGCTCATCGGCCAGGTGATGCTCGACCTCATCGACGACATCGATGGCGTGGTCGCCGTGGGCGGGCTCACGATGGGCGCCGATCCGATCGCGTCGGCGATCATGCACCAGGGCGTCGCGCGCGGCAGGGTCTACGACTCGTTCGTGGTGCGAAAGGAGCCGAAGGATCACGGCCGCGGCCGCCAGGTCGAGGGGCCCGACCTCGAGGGCAAGCGCGTCGTGGTGGTCGAGGACACCTCGACGACCGGCGGTTCGCCGCTCGCGGCCATCGAGGCGCTGAAGAAGGTGGGCGCCGAGGTCGTCGCGGTGGCCGTGGTGGTGGATCGCCAGGCGCCGGCGAAGGCGCGCATCGAGGGCGAGGGATACGAGTACCGCTTCGCGATCGGGCTCGAAGACCTCGGCCTGCAGCCGCAGTAGCCGTCGCTCTCCAGGCTCAGGAGGGGCTCCGCGATGTATCGCGGGGCCCCTCTTCTGCGTGCCCGGGCGGTGCCGAGAGGCGGATTTCGCATGAGACCGGTCTGCGCGGCGTGCGGAACCCGCCTCTCGGCCGCAGGTGCCTCGGTCTCAGGGTGACTCGGGCGCGGGGAGCCGCGGGCGCAAGGCGCTTCCCGAGGGGTGCTGTGTGACGACTTCGTTGCGGTCTCGAAAAATCTCCGCTGAAGGCTTCCCCTTCCGCTTCCGCCGCTATAAGCTCATGGACAGTCGGTCATTCGGTCAGACCAATAGTCCTGACTCAGCCGACACCTCAAGGACGAGAAGAAGGAGAAATATAGTGTCTGTCTCATACGAAGCCCGCGTGGCCGAGCTCGGTCTCGATATCCCCGACTACAGCGACGGCGGCTACCACGGCACCTACTACGGCACGATGAAGGCGTTCCACAAGACCGGGAACCTGCTCTTCCTCTCGGGCCACGTCGCCGACATCGTGGGCCACAACGGCCAGCCCACCCACGCCGGCCGTCTCGGCGCCGAGGTCACCGTCGAGCAGGGCTACGCCGAGGCTCGGCAGACCGCGCTGAACTGCCTGGGCACGATGCGCCTCGCGCTCGGCTCGCTCGACCGCGTGAAGTGCCTCGTGAACTCTCTGAACTTCGTGGTCGCGGCGCCCGACTTCGTCGACGTGAACCTGGTCTCGTGCGGCGCCACCGACCTCTTCCGCGACGTGTTCGGCGAGGAGAACGGACTCGGCGGCCGCGCCACGATCGGCGTCACGTCGCTCGCCGCGAACCACTGCTTCGAAAACTGGATGACGATCGAGACGGTCGACTGACCTCCGAACCGACGGATGTGATGAGAATGTTGAGCAAGAGAACAGCCAAACTGGCGGTCGTGACGGGCGTTGCGCTCCTCACGCTGAGCGCGTGCTCCTCGGGCGGCTCTGGCGGCTCTGGCGAGGGAGGCGGCTCCGAGGGCGCGATCCCGATCGGATACACGGCGACCCTCTCGGGCGACTTCGCGAGCTACGGGCTCGAGATGCGCGAGGGCATCGACCTGGCGATCGAGGAGATCAACGCCGACGGCGGCGTGCTCGATCGCGACCTCACCCTCGAAGGCGTGGACGACGAGGGCAAGCCCGCCAACGGCCCCGTGGTCGCGCAGGAGTTCTGCGACGACGCCGAAGTGCCGGTCGTTCTCGGCTTCAGCTTCTCGAGCGTCGCGCTGTCGGGCCTGCCCATCTACACGCAGTGCGGCCTGCCGATCATCGCGTCGGCTGTCACGTCTCCCGAGCTGAGCGGCGCGAGCGACATCTTCTTCCGCACCGTGTTCACCGACGCCTACCAAGGCGCCGAGGCGGCGAAGTTCATCGCCGAGAACCGGGGCGTGGAGAAGGTCGCCGTGCTGTATCAGCAGGACGACTACGGCAAGGGCGTCGCCGACGCGTTCAGTGAGGGCTTCGAGGAGGCCGGCGGCACCGTCACCAGCTCCCAGGCCTACCAGCTGGGCACGGTGAACTTCGCGAGCACGGTCGACACCGCACTGCGCGACGACCCCGACGCGGTCTTCATCGGCGGCTTCTACACCGAGGCCGGCAAGATCGTGAACCAGGTGCGCGACGCCGGATCCGACGCGCCGATCTTCGCCTCCGACGGTGCCGCGAGCCCGCTCTTCATCGACCTCGCAGGCGCCAACGCCGAGGGCGTCGAGGTCTACTCGGCCTTCTCGGCGAGCGACGACAGCCCCGAGGCCGCCGCGTTCGTCGAGGCCTTCACGGCCAAGTACGACAAGGAGCCGAGCTCGTGGGCCGCACTCGCCTATGACGCCACGTACATCGCGGCACAGGCGATGGAGACCGCCGGATCGACCGATCGTGCGGCCGTGGCCGAGGCGATCGCGGCCACCGAGGGCTTCCCCGGGGTCTCGGGCGAGATCAGCTTCGACGACGAGGGGAACCGTGTGGGCAACCTCACCTTCCAGCGCATCGAAGACGGCGCCTTCGTGGTCATCAAGGAGTAGCACCGCCCCGGTGGGCGCCGGCGACGGCGCCCACCGGGATCCTCATCCGGTTCCCCAGCAGGCTACGGAGATTAGGCAATGCAGGAAATCATCAACGGGCTCGCCGTCGGCGGCATCTACGGGCTTCTCGCCGTCGCGTTCAGCGTGGTCTACGGCGTCCTCGGCATGGTGAACTTCGCCTTCGGCGAGATCTTCATGTTCGGCGCCATCGGAGCCCTCGTCGCGGGCCAGACCAACATCCTCATCGCGGACGCGAGCGTCGACGGCCCGGGCCTCCCCGGCTGGGCGGCGATCCTCTTCGGGCTCGTCGTCGGCTCGCTCATCGGCTGGCTCATCGAGAGGATCGCGTATCGGCCGCTGCGCAACGCGCCGATCCTCTCCATGCTCATCACCGCGATCGCGGTGTCCATGCTGCTGCGCGCGGTCGCGACCTTCCTCTTCGGCGCCGCGCAACTGCCGGTGCCCCGCCCCGACCTCGGGGAGTCGCTCAACATCCTCGGAGCGAGGGTGCAGCGCATCGACCTCATCGTGCTCGGCGTCGCGGTCGCAGTGACCCTCGCCTTCTGGGCCGTGATCCGCTTCACCCCCATCGGCCGCGCGATCCGCGCGACCGCCGAGGACAAGGACGCGGCGAGGCTCATGGGCATCGGCGTCGACCGGGTCATCTCGACGACGTTCGTGCTCGGCTCGGCGCTGGCCGCGGTCGCCGGCCTCCTCTACTCGCAGCGGTACGGATTCGCGGCCGCCACGATGGGCTTCCTGCCGGGGCTCAAGGCACTGGTCGCGGCCGTGCTCGGCGGCATCGGCAGCATCCCGGGCGCCTTCGTGGGCGGCCTCGTGCTGGGCGTGAGCGAGGAGCTCGCCGCGTCCTACGTCCCGCAGGGATCCGCCTACCGCGACGTCATCGCGTTCGGGATCCTCGTGATCATCCTGTGGCTGCGCCCGCAGGGTCTGCTCGGCCGCCGAGAGGTACAGAAGGTCTAACGATGTCGAACACGTACACCGCCCCCATCGTCATCCTCAAGCAGGATCACGGCCTCAAGCGCTGGATCTGGCCCGCGGTCTTCCTCTTCGTGGGGTTGCTCGCACCGCTCGCGCTGCCCGGCGACAAGTGGATCCGAGTGGCGGCCCTCGCCCTCGTCTACGTCGCCCTCGCCTCCGGCCTGAACATCCTCGTCGGCATCACCGGCCTGCTCGACCTCGGCTTCATCGCGTTCTTCATCGTGGGCGCCTACACGACGGCCATATTCTGCACGAGAACGTTCGGCGTCGACCTCGCCGACAATCCCGCGGCGCTCGCGTGGGTGCTTCCACTGAGCGTGGTCGCCGCGATCGTGTTCGCGGGGATAGCGGGATCGATCATCGGCTATCCCACGCTGCGCGCCCGCGGCGACTACCTCGCCATCATGACCCTCGCCTTCGGCGAGATCGTGCGCATCGTCTCCATCAACTGGACCGAGTTCACCGGCGGCGCGGTCGGCATCCGCAACATCCCGGCGCTCACGCTCACCGGTGAGATCGTGCGGCCCCTGACGACGTACTACATCGTCTTCCTCATCGTGGTGATCCTCGTCGTGGCGCTCGCCTCGCTCATCGCGTCGCCCGTCGGCCGCGCCTGGGTCGCGATCCGCGAGGACGAGCTCGTCGCCTCGTCGATGGGCATCCGCACCCGCCGCTACAAGCTGCTCGCCTACGTGGTGGGGGCGTCGACCGCCGGTGTCATCGGCGTGTTCTTCGCCCACATGAACCAGTTCGTGAACCCCGACAGCTTCACGCTCGAGGACAACTTCATCGTGCTGAGCCTCGTGATCCTCGGCGGCGCCGGCACCCTGTGGGGGCCGGTGACCGGGGCGGTGCTGTGGATCTTCTTCCAGGCCGTCGCGAAGGACATCCCGCTCATCCAGGCCCACCCCGAGTTCCGCACGGGCTTCCTCGCCCTCATCGTCGTGATCCTCATGATCCTGCGGCCCGGCGGCATCATCTCCAAGCGCCTCGAGCTCACCCGGGCGCGGGGCCGCACCGAGGCGCCCGAGGGCGAGCTCATCGTGAACGAGCGCGACACCCCCGTCGCCGCCGGGGAGCCGGTGCTGAAAGTCGAGAACGTCAAACAGGTCTTCGGCGGCCTCGTCGCCCTCGAAGCGGTGACGTTCGAGCTCAGGCACGGCGAGGTGCTCGGCCTCATGGGCCCGAACGGCGCCGGCAAGTCGACGCTGCTCAACGCGATCTCGGGCGTCACCCGGGCGACCTCCGGCACCATCGAGCTGGGCGGCGAGCAGACGCAGAGCCTCGAGTCGAGCGCGGTATCGATGCGCGGCATCGCGAGAACCTTCCAGACCGTGCGCCTCTTCTGGGACATGACGGTGCTCGAGAACCTGCTCGTGGGCGGGCACTCGCGACTCGCGGGGTTCGCGCCGAAGTTCCTCTCGCCGTTCCCGTTCGTGCGGAAGCCGGAGCGGGCCACGGTCGACGAGGCCGAAGAAGTGCTCGCGTTCATGGACGTGTGGGACAGCCGCGACAAGCGCGCCTCGTCGCTCGACGCCTACCAGCAGCGCCGCGTCGAGATCGCCCGCGCCCTCATGACCCGACCGAACGTACTGCTGCTCGACGAGCCCGCAGCGGGCCTCAACGAGAGCGAGACCCGCGATCTCGCCCGCCTCATCAAGCGGATCGGCGAGCGCGGCATCGACGTGATCCTCATCGAGCACGACATGGATCTGCTCATGGGGGTCTCGGACCGGATCATCGTGCTCGACCACGGCATGATCATCGCCGACGGCACGCCCGCCGAGATCCGGGTCAATCCGGAAGTGCTCGAGGCCTACCTGGGGAGTGATGCGAAGTGAGAATTCTCGAGGTCGAAGGCCTGAACGTGCGCTACGGCGTCGTCAGGGCGGTCACCGACGTCGACATGCACGTCGATGAGGGCGAACTCGTCGTCGTGGTCGGCGCGAACGGCGCGGGCAAGAGCAGCCTGCTGCGCTCGATCGCCGGGCTCAACAAGAGCCGCGGCAGGACCTCCTTCCTGGAGAAGGACGTGTCGTCGAGTCGAGCCGAGCAGCGCGTGCGCGCGGGGCTGTCGCTCGTGCCCGAGGGCCGGCACATCTTCGGGCGCATGACGGTGTTCGAGAATCTGCAGATCGCCCACTGGGGCGCGTCGACCGACTTCTCCGCCGAGGTCGCGAGCGTCTTCGAGCTCTTCCCGCGGCTCGAGGAGCGCCGGCACCAGACCGCCGCGACGCTCTCGGGCGGCGAGCAGCAGATGCTCGCGCTCTCCCGAGCGCTCATCAGGCGCCCGCGATTGCTTATGCTTGATGAACCGTCGATGGGTCTCGCCCCGAAGGTGGTCGCGCAGATGTTCGAGGTGATCGAGGAGATCAACCGCTCGGGCACGAGTGTGCTGCTCATCGAGCAGAACGCCAGGATGGCGCTCGCGATCGCGCATCGGGGCTACCTCATGGAGACCGGCAGGATCTCGGGCGGCGGCGACGCGAAGGCCATGCTCGAGGACGAGCAGCTGCACGAGGCCTACTTCGGCAAGAGCACGGACACGTGATGATGCTCGGAGTGGACGAGTGCGGCCGGGCGGGCCGGCGGCGAGGCTAGCGAAGTGAGAATGGAAGTGCGCAATGGACTGGGATTCGATCAACAGGGGGGCGACCCTCTCGGTGCCCGACCGGCTCTCGGTCGACCTTGAACGCCTGATCCTCGAGGGCGAGCTCGCGCCGGGCGAGAAGCTTCCGGCCGAGCGCGAGCTCGCGCAGCACCTCGGCGTCTCGCGCGTCTCGATCCGGGAGGCGCTGCGGGAGCTCGAGAACCGCGGGCTCATCGACCGCAAGCCCGGGCGGGGCACGATCGTACTGCGCCCCGGGGAGCGGGCCACGATCGCCGACGACCTGCTCGACACGGTCGCGGCGCTGCGGCCCGAGATCCACGACATCATGGAGCTGCGCGCCATCGTCGAGCCGCCCATCGCCCGCCTCACCGCCAGCCGGGCGACGCAGCGCGATCTGGCGCAGCTGCGGGAGCTCGTCGAGTCGATGGAGAAGGACGTCACGAAGGAGCGGTACGCCGAACTCGACCGCGCCTTCCACCAGTCCATCGCGCAGTACACCCACAACCCGCTGCTCGCGCTCATCAACGAGCAGATCGCGCAGCAGATCGCTCCGAGCCGCGCGAGCCGCTACCAGACGAAGGAGCGCCGCGAGGCGTCGAGCGTCGCGCACCGGCGCATCTTCGAGGCGATCGCGGAGGGCGACGGAGACCTCGCCGAGAGCGAGGCCCGGGCGCACGTGCTCGACATCGCGCAGCAGATCGCCCTGGCCGGGCGAGAGAAGGGAGCGAAGCAGTCATGACCGGAGCACGCGGAGCGATCTCCACCTCTCACCACCTCGCCACCGAGGCCGGCGCCGCCGCCCTCGAGGCCGGCGGCAACGCGATCGACGCGGCCCTCGCCGCCGCGGCCGCCCTGTGCGTGGTGTACCCGAACAACGTCGCGCTCGGCGGCGACCTCGTGGCGCTCGTGCGCAGCCCCGACGGCGAGGTGCGCTTCCTCAACGCCACGGGCACCGCACCGGCGGCGCAGTCGCTCGACGCGCTTCGAGCGTCGTACGGCGAGATGCTTCCGCTGCGCGGCATCGACACCGTGACGGTGCCAGGTGGCGTGCGGGGCTGGGAGGCGCTGCACGAGCTCGGGGCGACGCGCAGGTGGGCGCAGCACCTCGAGGCCGCCGTCCGGTACGCCGCAGAGGGGGTGCCCACCGCCCGGTCGGTCGCCGCTGCCATCGTCGAGGAGCGCGAGGTGCTCGAGCTCGACGCGGGCTGCCGCGGCGTGTTCATTCCGGAGGGCCTGCCGCTCGTGCAGGGGCAGCCGCTCGTGCAGCCCGCGCTGGCCGCCTCGCTTCGCCGGCTCGCCGAGCACGGGGCCTCGGAGTTCTACGAGGGCGAGCTCGCGCGGCGCTGGGTCGCCGGACTCCAGGAACTCGGGTCGAAGATCGCGCTCGAGGACGCCGCCTCCTACGCCGCCTTCTGGGACGATCCGCTCGAGGGCGACTACGCCGGGCACCGCGTCATCACCGGGCCGCCGAACACCTCGGGGTTCATCCTGCTGCGCGCCCTCGAGGCCATCGCGGGCGGCATCGAGGATCCTCTCGGGTCCGGCGCGGGGGCGCTCGCCGACTCCTTCCGCGGCGGCAACGCCGTGCGGGCGGCGTTCCTCGCGGATCCCGCGGCGGGCGGCCCCACCGGCGCCGAGCTCATCGCGATGCGCCGCCCCGAGCACCCGCCGCCGCGCGAGGCGAAGCCGAGCGGCGACACCGTCGGCCTCAGCGCCGTCAGCGCCGACGGCTGGGCGATCTCGCTCATCAACTCGGTGTACTTCGGCTTCGGCGCGGCGGTGCTCGAGCCCGAGACGGGCATCCTGTTCCAGAACCGTGGCACCTCCTTCTCCCTCGACCCCGACTCGCCCAACGCGTTCGCGCCGGGCCGTCGACCGCGCCACACCCTCATGCCGGTGCTGATCCTGCGCGACGGCGAGCTCGCGTGGGTGCCGGCGACGATGGGCGGATCGGCGCAGCCCCAGATCCATACCCAGTTGCTGCTGCGCTCGCTCGCGGGCAGCACGCCGCACGAGGCGACGCACGCCCCGCGCTGGATCGTCGAGGAGCCCGGCGCCGACGGGGTGGTGCGCGCGCTCATCGAGGAGGACGTGGCCGTGGAGGCTCGTGACGCCATCGCCGCTGCGGGGTTCCCGCTCAAGACGGTGCCCGCGTACAGCGAGGATCTGGGACACTCGAATCTGATCCGCGTCACGCCGCAGGGGTACGAGGCGGCGAGCGATCCGAGGTCGGACGGGTCGGCGATCGTGGTCGACGGCACCGGCTGAGCCGGGCCATACGCTCCGCCCCGCAGATCAGCCACACCCTCGAGAGAACGAATTCCATGACTCAGCCCAGCCGTCCCAGCATCCTCATCCTCGCCGTCCTCGGGGCGGTCACGGGCCTGCTCTCAGGCCTCTTCGGCATCGGGGGCGGTGTGGTGCTCGTGCCGATGCTGGTGATGTTCCTCGGCTTCCAGCAGCGGCTCGCCGCGGGCACCTCGGTGGCCGCGATCCTGCCGGCGGCGGTCGTGGGTGGCATCGGCTACTCGCTGCAGGGCAACGTCGACTGGTTGGCGGCGGCACTGCTCGCCGCCGGTGTCGTCGTCGGCGCGCAGATCGGCAGTTACCTGCTGTCGCGCATTCCGACGGGTTTCCTGCGCTGGATGTTCATGGCGTTCCTGCTGGGTGTGGTGATCAGCCTGTGGTTCGTGATCCCGCAGCGCGACGCGGTGATCGACGTCACCCTGCTCACCGGCGCACTGCTCGTGGTGACGGGCCTGATCACGGGCGTGCTCTCGGGGCTGCTGGGCGTGGGCGGCGGGGTGGTCGTCGTGCCGGTGCTGATGTTCTTCTTCGGCGCGAGCGACCTCGTCGCGAAGGGCACGTCGCTCATCATGCTCATCCCGGGCTCCATCTCGGGCACGCTCGGCAACGCGCGACGCCGCAACGTCGACCTGCGCTCGGCGGCCGTGCTCGGCATCGCGGCGAGCGTGCTGTCGCCGCTCGGCTCGGTGATCGCCACCCACATTCCGCCGTTCTGGTCGAACGTGGCGTTCTCGGTGCTGCTGGCCTTCATCCTCGGCCAGATGCTGTTCAAGACGCTGCGCTCCGGCAAGAAGTAGCTCGGCGGCACTCTCTCCCGGGTACTGCCCGCCGAAGGGCGCGCACCGTCTCGCGCCGCAGGTGTCGACACCTCCTGCGAGCTGCAGGCGCGGTGACGGGTCAGCCCTTCGGCTTCGCCGGCGCCTTGCCCGTCTGCGGCAGCAGCTCGGCGACCGACGAGAGGATCTCATCCGGCCGGAACGGGAACCTCTCGATCTCGCGGCGGTCCGAGATGCCCGTCATCACGAGCACCGTGTGCAGCCCGGCCTCCATGCCGGCCACCACATCGGTGTCCATGCGGTCGCCGATCATGCCGGTGTTGTGCGAGTGCGCGCCGATCTGGTTGAGCGCCGAGCGGAACATCATCGGGTTCGGCTTGCCCACGATGTAGGGCACCTTGCCGGTCACCTTCGTGATGAGCGCGTTGATCGCGCCCGTCGCGGGCAGCGGGCCGTCGGCGCTCGGGCCGGTCGCGTCGGGGTTCGTCGAGATGAATCGCGCGCCGTTCATGATGAGGCGCACCGCCTTCGTGATCGCCTCGAAGGAGTAGTTGCGGGTCTCGCCCACCACCACGAAGTCGGGGTTCGACTCCGTCATCACGTAGCCCGCGTCGTGCAGGGCGGTCAGGATGCCGGCCTCGCCGATCACGAACGCCGAGCCGCCGGGCTTCTGCTGCTTGAGGAACGCGGCGGTGGCGAGCGCGCTCGTCCAGATCCGCTCCTCGGGCACGTCGATCCCGGAGGCGGCCAGCCGGGCGCTGAGGTCGCGGGCCGTGAAGATCGAGTTGTTGGTGAGCACGAGGTAGGGGATCTCCTGGGTGCGCCAGTGCTGGATCAGCTCCGCGGCACCCGGGATCGCGCGCTCCTCGTGCACCAGCACGCCGTCCATGTCGGTGAGCCAGCATTCGATCTCGTCGCGCCTGGAGGTGATCACGCTCTCGTCCATGCCTCCAGAGTAGTCGGGGTCTGTGAACGAGCGGTATCGCCGAGTGCCTGCGATCCGGCCCCGCCCGACGCCGGCCTCGCCCGTGCCCGCTCGACGCCGCCTCGCCCGTGCCCGCCGCTCTGCTCGCTTTGCCCCGCTCCCTCCCCACCCCCTGTGCTCAGGGCGGCCCGCTCCGAGCCGCTCCGCTCCCTCCGCCCCGCTCGGCGCACCGATCGAGCTTCAGGCACCCGATCTCCGCCGATCGGGGTGTTTGAACGTCGATCGGTGTCTTTGGAGGTGGCTTTGGAGAAGTCGGGGGTGGGGTTCGGGGAAGAGGGGAAGGGAAGGGGCGGGTTGGGAGAAGCCGGGGCGGAGGTTCGGGGAAGGGCGGGGCGGGGTTCGGTGAAGGGAAGGGGGCGGGCTCGGAGGAGGAAAGCGGATGGGGCGGACCCGGGGCCGGCGGGATACGGCGCGAGGTGGGGCGGGCGGGATGCGGCGCGAGGCGGGGCGGGGAATGCGGCGTGGGGTGAGGTGGTGAAGACGCCACGTGCGGGCCGCCGCGGGGGCTGGCACACTGGAGACATGCATGAGAGAGCAGGGCAGCCCGCGCAGCAGGACGACCTCATCGACGTCGAGGCGCTGCTGGCCGCGTACACCGACGTGGTTCCGGATCCCACCGACGAGTCCCAGCGGGTCGTGTTCGGCACCTCGGGCCACCGGGGCTCGTCGCTGCGGGGCTCCTTCAACGAGGCGCACATCGTCGCGATCAGCGCGGCCATCGCCGAGTATCGCGCGGCGCAGGGCATCGAGGGCCCGCTCTTCATCGGCTCCGACACGCATCCCCTGTCGTCGCCGGCCGAGCACACGGCCCGGGAGGTCCTGTCCGCCGCGGGCGTGAAGGTGCTCGCGAAGGCGGGAACGGGCGACGAGGTCTTCGTGCCGACGCCCGCGGTGAGCCACGCGATCCTCACCCACAACCGCGGCCGCACGGCCGACGACCCCGGCCGCGCCGACGGCATCGTCGTCACCCCGAGCCACAACCCGCCGGCCGACGGGGGCTTCAAGTACAACCCGCCGCACGGCGGGCCCGCCGACACCGACGCGACGAACTGGATCGCCGCCCGCGCCAACGAACTGCTCGCGGGCGGGCCGGCCCCTGCCGCCGACGGCCCGGCTGAGCGGAGCGGCGGGCGGCGCGGCGTCGATGCGATCCCGCGGGCCTCCGAGGACGGCCTCGGCGGAGAGCCGGTGGGGCGCTACGACTTCCTGGGCGAGTACGTCGAGGCGCTCGGCGAGGTCATCGACGTCGACGCGATCCGCGAGGCCGGCGTGCGCATGGCCGCGCACCCGCTCGGCGGCGCGAGCGTGGCCTACTGGGCCGCGATCCGGGATCGCTTCGACCTCGACCTGACCGTGCTCGGCCCGGGCGTCGACCCGCAGTGGGGCTTCATGCACCTCGACTGGGACGGCAAGATCCGCATGGATCCCTCCTCGCGCCACGTCATGTCGACGGTGGCCGACTACCAGCCGCTCTACGACCTCGTCACGGGCAACGACGCCGACGCCGACCGGCACGGCATCGTCACCCGCGACGGCGGGCTCATGAACCCCAACCACTACCTGGCCGTCGCCATCGACTACCTGCTGACGCACCGGCCCGGCTGGGCGGCGTCGGCCAGGATCGGCAAGACCCTCGTCTCGTCGGCGCTCATCGACCGCGTCGTGGCCTCGCACGGGCGCGAGCTGCTCGAGGTGCCCGTGGGGTTCAAGTGGTTCGTGCCCGGCCTGTCGTCGGGCGAGGTGGTGTTCGGCGGGGAGGAGAGCGCCGGCGCCTCGTTCCAGCGCTTCGACGGCAGCGCGTGGAGCACCGACAAGGACGGCATCCTGCTCGCCCTGCTCGCCGCCGAGATCCGCGCGGTCACCGGCCAGTCGCCGTCCGAGCGCTACCGCGAGCTGACCGAGCGCTTCGGCGATCCCGCCTACGCCCGCGTCGACGCGGCCGCGACGCCCGAGCAGAAGGGCCGCCTCGGCGGGCTCTCGCCCGACGACGTGACCGACACCGAACTGGCGGGCGACCCGATCACGGCGATCCTCACCCGCGCCTCGGGCAACGACGCCCCCATCGGCGGCCTCAAAGTGCAGACCGAGCACGCCTGGTTCGCGGCGCGCCCCTCGGGCACCGAGGACGTCATGAAGATCTACGCCGAGTCGTTCCGCGGCCCCGAGCACCTCGCCGAGGTGCAGCGGGCGGCGCAGCAGCTCGTGCAGCGGGTGCTCGGCTGACCCGAGGCCACAGGCGGCGCCGACCCCGTCGTCAGATCGGGAGCGCGAGATCGTCGAGCTCGGTGACCGTGCCTCCGGACGCGAGGACCTTCTCGTACGCGGCGAGCCGCTCGGCGTCGATCTGCGTATTGGTCGTGCCACGCTTCCAGTAGCCGAACACCGCGACGTCCTCCTTCGCGAGGCCCGCCCCGGTGCGGAAGAACCGCCGCACCTCGCGCATCTCGTCGCGCTCTCCCGCACCCCAGACCACCGCGGCAGACGGATCCGCGACGGTGGCGAGCTGGGAGCCGAATCCGACGCCGGGCCGGATCCGGGAGAGGGGCAGGCCGGGCAGCTGCGGCAGTTCCGCGAACGCCGTCTCGTCGTCGGTCGCGATCCAGCCCCGACCCGTCAGCGACTCATCCGCCTGCTGCAGGATCGCGTACAGCGCGGGAAGCGAGGTCGCGTCCGCGAAGATCAGGGCTTCGCGCCCATCGACGTCGGGGATCGTGAAGTGGGGGCGCGGGCCGCCGAACTGCACGGCGTCCCCGATCTGCAGCGCCTCGAGCCAGCGCATCATCGGGCTCGCGGCGCCGTGCCGCACCACGTCGACCTCCACGGTGCCCGCCGCGGGGTCCGCCGAGCGCACGGTGTACACCCGGGAGGCCGCCTCGAAACGGTCCTCGAGGTAGAACCGCAGCGCCGTGTTCGGTCGCTCCCAGAGCGGCTCGGCGGCGAGGTCGGGGATGCGGAGCACGACCCGGACGAGGTGCGCGGAGATGTCGTGCAGCTCGTGCACCGTGGCGGTGCCCAGCACGAGGCCGCGGTTGTGGTCGTCGGACTGGATCGCGGCGGAGCGGTGCAGCGGGGTCTGGGAAGTCATGGGTTCTCCTGATCTGTCGGGGTCGGTCGAGCCGCGCGCCGGTCGCGCGGGATGATGAGCGGCCGCCCGGTCTCGGGGTCGGGGATGATCCGCGCGCCGAGATCGAAGACGGTGCGCAGGAGCTCGACCGTGATGACCTCGTCGGGCGCGCCCTGGGCGACGATCGCTCCGTCGCGCATCGCCACGACGTGCGATGCGTATCTGCCTGCGAGGTTCAGGTCGTGCAGCACCGCCACCAGCGTGCGACCCTGCTCGTGCAGGCGGGAGCACAGATCCAGCACGTCGATCTGATGGGCCACGTCGAGGTAGGTGGTGGGCTCGTCGAGCAGCAGGATCGGGGTCTCCTGCGCGAGCGCCATCGCGATCCAGGCCCGCTGCCGCTGCCCCCCGCTCAACTCCTCGACGAGGCGGTCGGCGTGAGCGGTCATGCCCACCTCGTCGAGCGCGGCCGCGACGGCGCGCTCGTCATCCCGGCTCCACTGCCGCAGCAGCGTCTGATGAGGGTTCCTGCCGCGCGCGACGAGGTCGGCCACCGTGATCGCGGCCGGCGTGGTCGGCGCCTGCGCGAGCGTGCCGACGCGTCGCGCGATCTGCTTGGCGCGCAGAGCGGCGAGATCCCGCCCGTCGAGCAGCACCGATCCTCGACTCGGGCGGATCATGCGCGAGAGCGATCTCAGCAGCGTCGACTTGCCGCAGCCGTTCGGCCCGATGATCACCGTGAAGCCCCCGGTCGGCACTGCGAGATCCAGCCGGGAGGCGACCTCGTGACCGCCGTAGCCGACCGTGAGACCCCGTGCCGAGAGGGCCGCGGGTGCCACGGTGGCCGTGGTCGGAGCGGGCGGCGCGCCGACCGCCGCGGGCGCGCGGCCGAGGTCGGATGGGACGTTCGCCTCCGCGATCGGAGGGGGTGCGGTGAGAGGGTGTTCAGCCATGAGGATCCGTTCAGATGCGGCGGGCCAGCAGCCACAGCAGGTAGAGGCCGCCGAGCACGCTCGTGACGAGCCCCACGGGTGTGCGCAGCCCGACATCGAGGTTCTGCGAGAGGAGGTCGGCGCCCGCGAGCAGCGCGGCGCCGATGAGGGCGGAGAGCCCGAGCAGCACGCCCGGCACCGGGGCGAGGCGTCGGGCGATCTGCCCGGCGGCGAAGGCGATGAAGGCGATGGGGCCCGTCGCAGCGGTCGCGGCCGCTGCGGCGGCGACCGCGACGATCACGGCGACGAACCGGGTGCGCTCGACCTGCACGCCCACGCCGTGCGCGCTGTCGTCGCCCATCTCGATGAGCGCGAGATCGCGGCCGAGCCGTAGCAGCACCGGTCCGACCACCGCGAGCGCCGCGAGGGTCGCCCAGACGTGCGGCCAGCCGCGGCCCGTGAGCGAGCCGGAGCTCCAGAGCTGCGCGAGCAGGGCGTCGTCGATGTCGGCGCGCGCGATGAGCAGCGCCGATATCGCGCTGACGACCGCACCCACCCCGATGCCGACGAGCACGAGGCGCAGCCCGCCCGTGATCCCGTCCCGGCGGGCGAGGAGGTAGACGATCAGCGCCGTGACGATGCCGCCCAGCACCGCCGCGATCGCCGTGGCGATCATGCCGCCGCCGAGCACCACGATCTGGAACACCGCAGCTGTCGCGGCCCCCGAGGTGAATCCGATGATGTCGGGGGAGCCGAGCGGATTGCGGGAGAGCGACTGGAAGGCGGCCCCGCTCATTCCGAGGAGCGCGCCGACGAGCGCGGCGGTGAGCGCGCGCGGCAGCCGTCGCCCCAGCACCGAGCGGGTGAGCGACGGCCGCGCCTCACCCGTGACGACCGCCGCCAGATCGGAGAAGCCGAGCCGTTGCGATCCGATCAGCAGCGACGCGGTGACGATCGCGAGCAGCACGAGGAGCAGGAGCGCGCCGACGAGCAGCACCCGGGGCCGCACGCGCAGCGACAGCGGGCCGACGCGCAGCACCCGACCGCTCGGAACGGAGAGCGCAGCCGCGCTCACAGCGACGCCACCCGTCGCGAACGCACGAGTGCGATGAAGAGCGGGCCGCCGAAGAGGGCGGCCGCGATGCCCGTCTGCAGCTCGGACGGCGCGACGATGGCGCGGCCCGCCGTATCGGCGGCCACGAGCAGCGCGGCGCCGACGAGGGTCGCCGCGGGGATGAGGCGGCGGTGCTCGTTGCCGGTGAAGTGGCGCGAGATGTGCGCCGCGCCGAGGCCGATGAAGCCGATGGGCCCCGCCGCCGCCGTGGCCGATCCGGCGAGCAGCACGACCGCGAGGGCGGTTCCCGCGCGACCGGCGGCGACTCGCGTGCCGAGCGCCGCGGCCGTCTCGTCGCCCAGGCTGATGGCGTTGAGCGGGCCGATCAGCACCAGTGCGGCGAGGATGCCGACCGCGATGAAGGGCAGCACGGTGAGGATGACCTCGGCCCCGCGCCCCTGGAGCGAGCCGACCACCCAGTACCGGTAGGTGTTGAAGGAGGTCTCGTTGCTGATCAGGATCATCTGGGTGACGGCGCCGAGCACGATGCTCACGGCGGTGCCCGCGAGTGCGATCCGCACGGGGGTCGCTGCGCTGCGCCGAGCCGATCCGAGGAGGTAGACCACCACCGCGGCGGCGGCCGCTCCGAGGAACGCGAACCAGATGTACCCGCCGATGCCCGTCACACCGAGATAGGCGATGGCGATGGTCACGAGCAGTGACGCTCCCGCGTTGACGCCGAGGATCCCGGGGTCGGCCAGCGGGTTGCGGGTGACCGACTGCATGAGCGCGCCGGCGAGGCCGAGGGCCGCGCCGACGATGATCCCGAGCACGACTCGGGGCAGTCTCGACTGCACGACGACGAGGTGGGCGTCGTCGGAGGGGTCGTACGCCGTCAGCGCCGCGACCACCGTCGCGGGATCGATCCGGTTCGAGCCGAGTCCCAGGCCGAGCACCGCCGAGACCGCGAGCGCGATCCCCGCGACGGCGATTAGCGCCGCGGTGCGGCGGACCGGAGCGGGGCGGCGCTCGCGCGCCGCCCCGCTCTCGGCTCGAACCGTCAGGGTCATCGGCTCAGCCCGCGAAGGTGTCGACGAGCAGCTCGACGGTCAGCTTGGCGCTGTAGTAGTCGAGGCGGAACGACTGGGTGCCGAGGGAGAAGACGCGGTCGTTCGCGACGGCGGGCTGATTGGCGAGCAGGGGATCCCCGGTGAAGTCGGCGACCGGGTCGCCGCCGCCCATGGCGACCGTGAGAATGGTCTCGGCCCCGGCGAGGCCCGCCGCGGAGTTCTCGCTGGTGAGCACGTCGACGCCTCGACCGCTCTGGTCGTCGGCGCGGTACTCGGCCGCGACCGGCTCGTAGGTGAACCCGAGCGATGTGAGGAGCTCGGCCTGGGGGCTGTCGGCGGTGAAGGCCCACGAGCCGTCGGCCCCCATGTAGACGAGGGCGGTGACGGGCTGCTCCGGCAGCGAGATCTGCTTCGCCTGCTCGGCGACCCAGTCGTCGTACTCGGCGATGCGCTCGGCGGCCTCCGCTTCCATGCCCGTGATCTCGCCGAGCTCGGTGGTGAGCTCCTGCCAGGTGATGCTGCTGTAGTCGAGCATCACGGTGGGTGCGATCTCCGAGAGCTGCTCGTAGGCGTCGCCCGTGGCGTCGCCGCCGTTCGACGAGCCGATGATGAGGTCGGGCTCGAACGCGTCGACGGCGTCGACGTCGAGGGTGAGGTTCTTGTAGGCGACCTCGACGCCGCGCTCCTCGGCGGTCTCCGCCCACTGGGTGAAGAAGCCCTGGTCGTCGGTGAGCGGGGTCACGGTCGCCGCCCCGGATGCGATGAGCGGGGCGTCGATCGCCAGCAGGCTTCCGGTGATCGAGGGCGAGGTGGAGACGATGCGCAGCGGCTTCTCGGGGATCTCGGTGGTGCCGAGCTCGTGCTCGACGGAGCGGGGCCAGCCCGCGGCGTCGGCCGAGCCCGTGGCGGTGTCGGATGCGGGGGTGGCCGCACCGGGTGCGCTGCATCCGGTGAGCAGGGCTGCGACGGCAGCGGCGACGATGAGGGCAGACAGGTGTCTCGCCATGCGGGGACCTCCGGGCGGTGTGGGGTTCTGGGCGCGGTCGGATCACCGCGCGGTACTATCAAGTTAGCCAACCCTTGCTAACGTCTGTTGATTGAGGACGACACCGTGTTACCACCCCGAGCCACTCGGCTTCCGGAGCCCCTGCTCTACGCCGTCGTGCGCGGTTCGGCGAGGATCATTGCGGACGGCGACCGCCACCTGATCCAGAGCGGGACCGCGCTCTGGGCACCCGCCGGAGCGACGGTCGAGGTGCGCGCCTCGTCGGAGGCGATCGTCATCCCCGTGCCCGCCGCATCGACCGGGCCCGTGAGGCCCGCGATCGTCAGAGTGGATCCGGCTCACCTCCCCGGCCTCCTCCATGAGTTCTCACGCGCGCTCGGCCACCTGGATGCGGCGCACGAGGACGCGGCCCCCTCCGAGCCGGGCGTGCGGGTGCGGACCGCGACGCGGAGCCGCGCCGGCCACGGCCTCTCCGCTCCGCCCGCTCCCGCCTCACCCGAACTCCAGGACCTCGCCGAGATGCTCGCCGACGACCCCCACCTCGATCTCGCGAGCGCGGTCGAGGCCGCCGTTACCGGCTGGAGCGTGCGCACCGCGCAGCGCCGCTTCGCTGCCGAGACGGGGCTCACGCTGAGCGCGTGGGTGCGCCGCGCACGGGCCTGGACGGCAGCGGAGCTGCTCGCCGAGGGACGCGACATCGAATGGGTGGCCCACCGTGTCGGGTACCACAGCAGCGCGGCGTTCGTGCGCGGCTTCGCCGAGGTCGTGGGGACGACCCCCGGGCGGTGGCGGCGCTCCCCGGACGCCGAGGAGCCCGCGGCCGAGCTCGTCGTCTCCTCGGCGTGGCGTCGCCGCACGCACCGTACCTGGGCCCGCGTGAACGGCGGGCACGTCGCGGTCTGGGTGGCCGTCGGCTCCGCCGCGATCGCGGTCGGCGGCCGAGAGCTGCGCCTCCGCGCCGGAGAGGCCGTCGTGCTGCCCGCGGGGGTGCGCAACGACATCGGCATCGAGCCGGGATCGCTGCTGCTCCCCGTCGGATTCCGCTCGGGGCGCACCGGGGCGATCGGAGCGCCGCTCGCCCCCGCCCAGGTGGGCGGCATCGACTCTTGGCACATGGTGTCCGCCATGCTCGCCGCATACACCGGCACGGGCGGAGGCGGCGCCGACCCCTCACGAGGATTCGACGCGGTGCTGCGGGGGTCGACGCGTGCCGACGTCGGCGACGACGACACGGGGCTCGCCGCGCTCGCGAGCCTCATCGCCCTCGAGCCTCACCTCACCATCGAGGAAGCCGGGCGCCGACTGGGGCGCGGCGAGCGGGACCTGCGCAGGATCGTGCGCGAGCGCAGCGGCGAGACACCGGCCGCGTGGTCGCGGATGGTGCGGATGACTCGGGCCCGCAATCGCCTCGGCCTCGGGGAGACGGCGACCGAGGTGTCGCGGGAGCTCGGATACGCGCACCTCCCCGCATTCTCGCGGGCCTTCCGCGCGGTGCACGGCACGGCCCCGGCCTCGGTCGGATGCCGCGCGCCCTCGGCGCTCCTCCCCGCCCGCTCGGCGCAGCGCGTGCTCGCGCCGCACGAGCGGTAATCTGGTGAGCATGTCGCAGAGCCCCGCCCCCGCCCGCCGCTACTCCTACCTGGGGCCGGTGGGAACCTTCACCGAGGCGGCGCTCAAGCAGGTGCCCGAGGCCGTCGGCCAGCAGTGGAACCCCGTCGCGAACCTCGGCGAGGCGCTGAACGACGTCGTCACCGGCTACAGCGACGCCGCCATGATCGCGATCGAGAACTCGATCGACGGCGGTGTGACGGTCGCGCAGGACGCCCTCGCGACCATCCCGGGCCTGCGCATCATCGGCGAGTACCTCGTGCCCGTGCGCTTCGTGCTCGTCGCCCGCCCGGGCACCGGTCTCGAGGACATCGCGGTCGTCTCGGGGCACCCCGTCGCCTACGGTCAGTGCCGCGCCTGGCTCGACGACCAGGTGCCGAGGCATCGCCACCTGCCCGCGACGTCGAACGTGCAGGCCGCGCGCGACCTCTTCGACCCCGAGAAGGGCATCGACGCGGCCATCGCGCCCCCCGGCATCGAGGAGCACTACGACGTGGAGGTGCTCGCCGAAGGCATCGCCGAGAACCCCGACGCCGTCACCCGCTTCGTGCTCGTCAGCCGCACTCAGCCGGTCGGCGAGCCGACCGGGGCCGACAAGACCAGCCTCATCGTCGAGCTGCCCGAGGATCGCGCCGGTGCGCTGCTCGAGCTGCTCGAGCAGTTCTCCACGCGCGGCGTGAACCTGACGCTGCTCGCCTCGCGTCCCATCGGCGACCGCATGGGGCGCTACCGCTTCGTGATCGACGCCGAGGGGCACGTGGCGGACGAGCGGGTGGCCGATGCCCTGCTCGGGGTGAAGCGGTTCAGCCCCCGCGTCGTCTTCCTCGGCTCGTACCCGCGCGCCGACCGCGTCGTCGCGTCCATCCGCGACGCCCACGACGACGAGACCTTCCGCGACGCGCGCGACTGGCTGAGCAAGATCCGCTCGGGTGAGGACGCGTAGACCCGCGCTCGACGCCGACGCCGCGCGGGATCGGGGCCGCGCCCGACGGCACGGGCCGGTCGCAGCGGTCCCGCCGCAGGCGAGCGGATCCGGCCCCCACCTCAGCGCGATCCCGCGCCGCGGGCGGATCAGACGGGGGCGTTCCACTCCGGCAGCACGCGCACCGTCAGGGCGCCGGGATCGACGGTGCCGTTCACCGCGAGTGCGAGGCCGAAGTCGTCGCCGTCGAGCTGCACCGGCTCGGGCCGCGGCACCGACAGCGCGTAGCGGGTGGCGCGCAGGTAGTTGACGCTCTTCGTGTCGTTGACGAGGTCGATGATGCGCCGCCCGGCCTTCGTCTTGCGCAGCACCCCGTTCTCCCAGCCGATCTTGTTCCAGATGCGCAGCCACGAGAAGGGACCGAGCGGTCGCAGCGCCACCACGTCGAGCTTGCCGTCGTCGAGCTTCGCGTCGGGGATGAGCAGCACCCCGCCGGGCATCAGGCCGCAGTTGCCGATCATCACGGTGTAGACCGACAGCGATTTCACGGGCGAGCGGTCGACCGAGTAGTGGATCTGCAGCGGACGGTCCTTGAGCATGGTGCGCACGCCCGCGTCCACGTAGGCGAGCCAGCCCAGGCGCTTCTTCAGCGTCGCCCGGGTGGCCGAGATCGCCCGGGCGTCGAGTCCCATACCGGTGAGCACGAGGAACACGTGCTCGTCCTCGCTCTCGTCCTCGCGCACGATCCGCAGCACTCCGAGATCGATGGGGCGCCCGCGCCCGTAGAACGCCGCGCGCACCGCCTCGTCGGGTCGGCCGAGTGGCATGCCCAGGTTGCGGGCGAGCAGGTTGCCGGTGCCCTGCGGCACGATGGCGAGCGGGATCCCCGTTCCCCTCAGCGCCTCGGCCACCGCCCGCACGGTGCCGTCGCCGCCGCTCGCGAGCACGACGCTCGCCCCCTCGGTCAGCGCCCTGCGCGTCGCCGCCGTTCCGGCGTCCTCGGCCGCGGTCTCGTACCAGCGCGTCGGCGCCCAGCCCGACTGGCGCTCGTGATGCGCGATCGCGCTGCGCAGCGCCGCGAGGTCGGTCTTGAACGGGTGGTAGACCACGGCGGCGACGGGCAGGCTGCGCGCGGGGGTCTGAGACATGCAACCAGGGTAGCGGGGGAGTGCGCCGCGCAGCTGACGGCGCGACCTCCGCGCACGGGTAAGCTGGGGGCGTGATCGATCCAGTCCTGCTCCGCACCGATCCCGAGGCCGTCAAGCGCTCCCAGCGCGCGCGAGGAAACGATGAGGCGGTGGTAGACCAGGCGCTCGCCGCGGATGCGGCCCGTCGCGCCGCGCTCACCGAGTTCGAGGGGTTGCGCGCCGAGCAGAAGGAGTTCGGCGGTCGCGTCAAGGCCGCCTCGAAGGACGAGAAGCCCGCGCTCATCGCGCAGGCCCAGCGGCTCGCGGCCGGTGTGAAGGCGGCCGAGGCCCGCGCGAAGGAGGCGGAGGCCGAGTTCGAGGCCGTCGCCGTGCGCATCGAGAACGTCGTGATCGAGGGTGTGCCCGAAGGCGGCGAAGAGAACTTCGTCACACTGCGCGAGGTTGGCGAGCGCGCCGAGTTCGACTTCGAGGCCCGCGATCACCTCGAGCTCGGCGAGCTGCTCGGCGCGATCGACATGGAGCGGGGCGCGAAGGTGTCGGGGGCGCGCTTCTACTTCCTGCGGGGCGTGGGCGCGCGGCTCGAGCTGGCGCTCATGAACCTCGCCCTCGACCGGGCGCTGCAGCACGGCTTCACGCCCCTCATCACGCCCACGCTCGTCAAGCCCGAGGTGATGCGCGGCACCGGCTTCCTCGGCGAGCACGCCGCCGAGGTCTACCACCTGCCCGAAGACGACCTCTTCCTCACCGGCACCAGCGAGGTCGCCCTCGCGGGCTACCACGCCGACGAGATCGTCGACCTGTCGAACGGCCCGCTGCGCTACGCCGGCTGGTCGACCTGCTACCGGCGCGAGGCCGGTTCGCACGGCAAGGACACCCGCGGCATCCTGCGCGTGCACCAGTTCAACAAGCTCGAGATGTTCGTGTACACCGACCCGGCCGAGGCCGAGGCCGAGCACGACCGCCTCGTCGCCTGGCAGGAGGACATGCTGCAGTCGCTCGGCCTGCACTACCGCGTGATCGACGTGGCCGCGGGCGACCTCGGGTCGAGCGCGGCCCGCAAGTTCGACATCGAGGCCTGGGTGCCCACGCAGGGCGCCTACCGCGAGCTCACCTCGACCTCGAACTGCACGACCTACCAGTCGCGACGGCTCGCCACGCGCTTCCGCGGCGAGAACGGCAAGACCGCGCCGGTCGCCACGCTCAACGGCACGCTCGCGACCACCCGCTGGCTCGTCGCGATCCTCGAGACCCACCAGCAGGCCGACGGCAGCGTGATCGTGCCCGAGGCGCTGCGACCTTACCTGGGCGGTCTCGAGCGGCTCACGCCGGTGGTCGGAGCCTGAGATGACCCCCGGATCCGCCTCACCCGTCAAGGTCGCCGCGGAGCAGCGGCACATCATCGCCCTCGATCTCGACGGCACCGTGCTCGACCACGGCTTCCACGGCGCCGGCGACGACCCCGATGGGGGCCGCATCGACCCCGATCTCGCCGAGGCGATCCGCGCCCTCCACGAGGCGGGGCACGAGGTCGTCATCGCGACCGGCCGATCGGTGGACGCGACGCTGCCGATCGTGGAGCGGCTGCGCATCCGCCCCGACTGGGTGATCGCCGCCAACGGCGCGGTGACCCTGCGCCGCGATCCGCTCGCGCACCGCGCCTATCGCCGCGAGTACGTCGAGGCCTTCGACCCGAGCGACGCGCTGCGCAAGATCCGCACCCAGCTCGTCACGGCGCGCTTCGCAGTCGAGCTCGCCGACGGCGGCTTCCTGTACACCGAGCCCATCCCCACCGGCACGCTGCCGTCTCGGCAGCGCATGGTGCCGTTCGAGCAGCTGCTCGGCGTGCAGGCCTCGCGCGTCGTCGTGGTGTCGCCCGACCACCGGCTCGAGGAGTTCCTCGACGCGGTCGAGACGCTCGGCCTCACGCACGTCTCCTACGCGGTCGGCAACACGTCGTGGCTCGACATCGCCCCCGACGGCGTGACGAAGGCGAGCGCGCTCGAGGTGGTCGCCGCGCGCCTCGGCATCGACCGCTCGCGGGTGTTCGCCGCCGGCGACGGCCGCAACGACATCGACATGCTGCGCTGGGCCGCGCACTCGGGCGACTCCGTCGCGATGGGGCAGGCCGTCCCCGAGGTGCAGGCCGCCGCGGGCCGCGTGACCGGCACGGTCGAGCAGGGCGGTCTGCTGTCGGCGCTGCGGGTGCGCTTCCCCGAGCTGCTGGGATAGCGGCCGGGCCCGCCGGGGAGGTGGGCTCGGATGTCGGGCAGACGTGGACGTCGGGCAGACGTGGATGTCGGCCGGGAAGCGCCTTGCGCGAGCTCGGGATCGTCCCGGCCCGCGCCCGCTCGGGGAGCCCGTGCTCGCCCGCGAGCGGTCGAAAAGTGCTGTGCTCTCGGCAATCGCGAACCCTTTTCGACCTCTCGCGCGGCTGCCAGGCCCGCGCGGTCGCCCGGCGCCGCCCCGGTGGCGGCTTTGCTAAGCTCTTCGGCGGAGGGTTGTCCGAGCGGCCGAAGGAACTTGTCTTGAAAACAAGCAGGCGGTAACCCCGTCTCAGGGGTTCAAATCCCCTACCCTCCGCCAGCACGGCAAAGGCCCCCAGCCCGGGCGAACCGGGTCGGGGGCCTCTGCGCAGGAGCCTCGGGTCAGTCCGCGGCGCCCTTGCGGCCGACGATGAGGCCGTAGATCAGCAGCACCACGATGGAGCCGCCGATTGCGAGCAGCCACGTCTGCAGCGACCAGAAGTCCTCGAGGCTCGCCCCGAAGATCACCGAGCCCAGCCAGCCGCCGAGCATCGCTCCCACGACGCCGAGAAGCAGCGTCACGATCCAGCCGCCGCCCTGCCGACCCGGAAGGATCGCCTTCGCGATCGCGCCGGCGATCAGGCCGAGCACGAGAAAAGCAATGAAACCCATGTCCTGCTCCTTTCCATGAGGCGGCCCGCATCTGAGCAGGACCGCTCGTGTGCACTCGACGCTACTCCCGTCGTGGAACACGCTCCAGGGGCTTGCGCAGCGCCTTCGAAGTGCGGTAGATGCACGAGACACGCGAGCGCGGCGGCCGCGAAGGGGGGGGAGGAGAGGAGCGGGCAGGGCGGAACGGAAGAGACCCTCGAGCCGCGGGCGCGGATCGAGGGCCTCTTCCGGGATCAGCTGGGCTGCGGCGGTTCCTCGACGAGTCGCAGCCCGCCCTGGGAGTTCGCGAATGCGAGCAGTTGCTCGATCCAAGCGGGGTTCAGTTCATCGGTCGAGCGCTCGTCGAACTCGAAGTGCACCGGCACCGAGGGGTGCAGCCAGATGCTGTGCTGCTGCTGGTCGTCGCTCCACGTGAAGACGAGGCTCTCCTGCAGGTTCAGCTTTGCGAGGATGACGGTGCGCAGGTGCGTGAGCAGGCGGTCGTCGAAGGTGAACCTCGCGCCGCTGCCGTAGTTCAGATGGCCCATGTGTGCTTCCCCTATTTCTGATCGCTCATGTGCTGCTGGGCCTCTTGCTCGGAGACCACGATGAGCCCCCTCGGAGTGTTCGACAGCTCGTTCAGCACCGCGAGCCAATGCTTGTCGAGCTGCGGTGCGCGGCTGCCAGCGAAGCGGAAGGCCAGCGGGATCGATGGCGTGAGCCAGATCGAGACCCGCCCGCCGCCGCGCTCCGCTGGAACGGTCCAGCTCATGAGGAAGCTCTCCTGCCTGCGCAGCTTGATCGTGATGGCGACTTTGAGGTGCGCGAGCGTGCGATCGTCGAACTCGTACTCCTGCACGCCGCCGTATGTGAGGAAGCCCATACCCACCATCGTGGCACCTTTCCGGGGCGTACGGGAGCGCCTCGCCGAAAGAAAGTGTCACACGGGTCTCAGCCGAGGGGGTGCGGCACCATCCCGCCCTCGCCCGGGTGCTCATCCTCTTCGGGCTTCGGATCGCGGGCGTCGGCGTAGGCGAACACGATCGAGGCGATGAGGAGCGCGAACGCGAGGATGCCGAGCGGGTTGCAGAGCGCGATCGACATCTCGCCCGAGAACGCGGATCCGGCGGCGAGGCTCAGCACCGACACGAGCCGGTCGTCGACGAGATCTGGCACGGTGAGGCCGAAGCCGATCGCGCAGGCCCAGGAGAGCGCGAGGGAGACGACGGTGCTGCGGCTCGTGCGGCGCCCGCGATCCCGAGTGATCCGCACCCGCCGCGCCATCCAGAGCTGCAGCGCGATGAACACGAGCCCGATGGTGGGCAGGTACCACCAGGTCAGCGGGCCGCCGATGCCGAACAGCCACCGCCCGACGCACATCCACAGGGCGAGCACCACTCCGACGACGGCGAAGACGCGGTTCATCGCAGAGGCTCCCGGCCGGCGCCGCCCAGCTCGCGCAGCCGCTCGACCGCGGTGCGCAGGGTCCGCTCGTCCTTCACGAAGGTGAAGCGCACCCAGGAGGAGAGCGCCTGCGCCGCAGCCGACCCCTCGTGGCAGAACGCGCTGATCGGCACCCCTGCCACGCCGATGCGGCCCGGCAGGGCGCGCGCGAACGCGGCGCCGTCGTCGCCCTCGGCGAGGAACGGCGCCGCGTCGGCGCAGACGAAGTAGGTGCCGCCCGGCACGACCACCTCGAAGCCCGCCTCGCGCAGACCGGCCACGAGCAGGTCGCGGCGGGCGGAGAGCGAGTCGCGCAGCTCGGCGATGTCGGCGTCGCCGTCGACGAGGGCGCGCGCGATCGCGGGCTGGAAGGGTGCGCCGCCGGCGTAGGTGAGGAACTGCTTGATCGCGGTGACCGCCTCGATGAGCTCGGCGGGGCCGGCGATCCAGCCGATCTTCCAGCCCGTCAGCGAGAACGTCTTGCCCGCCGATGAGATGGTGAGGGTGCGCTCGGCCATGCCGGGCAGCGTCGCCACCGGCGTGTGCGCGTCGCCGTCGAAGGTGAGGTGCTCGTAGACCTCGTCGGTCACGAGCAGCGCGTCGGCCCGCCGGGCCGCGTCGGCGACGAGCTGCAGCTCGTCGCGGGAGAGCACGGTGCCGGTCGGGTTGTGCGGGGTGTTGAGCAGGATCAGGCGCGTGCGCTCGGAGACCGCCGCGTCGAGGGCGGCGGAGTCGAGGCGGAAACCGTCGGGGCCTGGCACGAGGGGCACGGTGACGTGCGCGGCGCCGGCCATCGCGATCGCGGCGGCGTAGGAGTCGTAGAAGGGCTCGAGCGTCACCACCTCGTCGCCCGGGCCCGCGAAGGCGAGCACCGCAGCGGCGATCGCCTCGGTGGCGCCGGCGGTGACGAGCACCTCGCGCTCCGGATCGAGATCGATGCCGTAGTGGCGCAGCTGGTGCGCCGCGATCGCCATGCGCAGCTCGGGAATGCCGCGCCCCGGCGGGTACTGGTTGGCCCCGTCGCGGATCGCGGCCGAAGCGATCTCGCGGATCCACTCGGGACCGTCGCCGTCGGGGAAGCCCTGGCCGAGGTTCGCGGCGCCGGTGCTCTGCGCGAGCGCTGTCATCTCGGCGAAGATCGTCGGCCTCGTCGAGCCGTCGGGGGAGGCGAGACCGCTCGCCCGGGCCACATCTCGCCATCTCTGCAACACCCCTCCAGTCTAGGCCGCGGATCGGCGTCGTCTCTGGTCGCGTGTCGTCGCGCGACACGGCCCCGGGCGCCCCGGATCCGGGGCGCCCGGGGGCCGAGCACGAGCAGGATCCGGGCGGGCTCGGGCGGCCCGTGCCGCGGTGAGCCTCAGGCCGCTGCAACGGGGCGTAACGCGTGGGCGGGAGCGCGCGGTGCGGTGGTAGCTTGGCGCATCAGAGTGCACGCTCGCGGGCGGGCGGGTCTCCCGCCGCGAGCCCGGATCCGCAATCCGCTACGTTCCACGGAGGTACGATGCCCGCGACGATTCCAGTGACCGCCGACGCGGTGGTCGTCGACCTCGAGGGGACGACGAGCGCGGCGGGGTTCATCCTGGGCGACCTGTACGACTACGCGCGGCCCCGCCTCGAGGAGGTGCTGGGGCGCGACGACGGAACGGTGCGCGAGGCGCGGAGGCAGGCGATCGCCGAGACCGGGATCGCCGAGGACGCCTCCGACGCCGAGGTCGCCGACGCGCTGCGCGCGCTGATGGCGTCCGACGTGAAGTCGACGCCGCTGAAGACGCTGCAGGGCATCATCTGGGCCGAGGGCTTCGCGGCGGGCGAGATCACGTCGCACTTCTTCGACGACGCGCCCCCGCGGCTGCGCGCCTGGCACGAGCGCGGCATCCGCCTGGCCGTGTACTCGTCGGGGTCGGTCGCTTCGCAGAAGCCGTGGTTCCGCCACGCCCCGCAGGGCGACCTCTCGGCCATCGTCGAGGCCTGGTTCGACACCGTCAACGCGGGTCCCAAGAAGGAGCCCGCCTCGTACGAGCGGATCGCCGAGGCGCTCGGCACGGATCCGGGTCGCACCCTCTTCCTCACCGACCACCCCGAGGAGGTCGCCGCCGCGCGGGCCGCGGGCTGGCAGGTCGTCGCCCTCGATCGCGAGGGCGAGCCGTGGGCGGGATCCGACTTCGCCGCCGCCGGGGCGCCGGCGGTCGCGAGCTTCGACGAGATCGAGGTGGCGTCGTGAGCATCATCGCCCCCGAACTGGTCTCGCGCGAGCGCGTGCGCGAGGCGGGCCGAGCCCTGGCCGCCGAGTCGGCGCGCTTCGCCGGCTACGGCTGGATGCGCGGCACCGGCGGCAACCTGTCGGTGGTGGTGGAACGGCACCCGCTGCTGCTCGCCGTCACCGCATCGGGACTCGACAAGTCGGAGCTCACCGAGCGAGACGTGGTGCTCGTGGGCGAGGACGGCGGATCGGCCGATCCCGGCGATCCCCGGCCGCCGTCGGCGGAGGCCGGCCTGCACGCCCACATCGCGGCCCGCACCGGGGCCGAAGCGGTGTTCCACGTGCACGCGATCGACGCCGTCATCGCCGGCCATCGCTGGCCCGACGGCGTGGAGATCCGGGATCTCGAGATGCTGAAGGGCATCGGCCACCCCGCCCACGACGCGGTCGTGCGGATCCCGGTGATCCAGAACCACCAGGACATGGCGGTCGAGGCCGCCCGCTTCGACGAGGTCTACCGCACGCCCACCGACGAGGTGCCCGAGGTGCCCGCGCTCATCGTCGCCGGCCACGGCATGTACGCGTGGGGCGGCAGCATCTCGGCGGCGCGACGCCACCTCGAGGTCGGCGAGTGGCTGCTGCGCTACCTCGTGGCCGTCACCGGCTGAGCGCGTCCGCGAAGCGCGGCCCGGGGCGCGCGGCCGCGGCGGGCGCGAGACGCGAGCCGCCCGGGCGGCGACCGGGCGGCGCGCGGCGCGAAGCCCTTCGGAATGTTACGCCGGGGCGTCGTTGTGTTACCTCCTCCGTGCGGGCCGAGGGCGCCGGGTGAGAGGATGGGCCCGGAATCAGCGCTCGATGGTGGCCATCGGGTGCCCGCACACAGAGGAGACACCATGACGCTGCTCACGGTCTGGAACGAGAACGACCCCGAGACCCCCGTGCTCGAGACCACCGACGACGCCGAGATCCTCGCGGAGCTGACGAAGCTCGGCGCGCGCTTCTCGCACTGGGAGGTCAAGGACTTCGCCGACGACGCGACGCTCGACGAGATCTTCGCGCTCTACACCGACGAGATCGAGGCCGTGAAGCAGCAGGAGGGGTACACCCTCGTCGACATCATGGGTCTGACCCCGGGCCAGCAGGGCTACGACGAGGCGAAGGGCCCCGCCCGCGAGAAGTTCCTCTCGGAGCACCGGCACGACGACGATGAGGACCGCTTCTTCGCGAAGGGCGCGGGGGTGTTCTACCTGCACGTGAACGGCCGGGTGCACGCGCTCTACTGCGAGCCGGGCGACCTCGTGTCGGTGCCCGCCAACACGACCCACTGGTTCGACATGGGCACCGAGCCCGAGTTCACCTCGATCCGCTTCTTCCACGAGCACGACGGCTGGGTCGGCCACTTCACCGGCAGCCCCATCGCCGAGAAGTTCGCGACCTTCGACCAGCTGCACGCGCGCCGCAAGGAGCTGGCCGCCGCCTGAGCGGACGCGCACGCGGAACGGCCGCGGCTCCCCCGAGAGACGGGGAGCCGCGGCCGTTCGCTTCCCTGCCGGAAACGGTGCCGGATCGGGCGCGGGCGCCGACCGGCTCAGGCGCCGGGGGCGGCGATCCGCACCGACGCCAGCTGCTCGGCGCGCGTCGGCGCCGCGTGCACGGTGATGAGCTCGTCGGCGTCGGCGAAGCGCGCGAACGCCTCGAGCTCGTCGCGCACCCGGTCGGGGCCGCCGATGGCCGTGTACTTGAGCATGCCGCGGATCTCGAGCCCCGCGGGGGTGTCGACGAGGGTCGACGCCTCGTCGGCGGTGAGCTCGCGCTCGCGGCCCCGCGACAGGAAGCGCCGCACCCGGTCGACCTCGGCGCGCGCGAACAGCGCCTCGGCCTGTTCGTCGGTCTCGGCCGCGACCACGTTGACACCGGCGCTCACGTAGGGCTCGGGGTGGGCCTCGCTCGGCACGTAGTGCGAGCGGTAGTGCTGCACGGCCGAGGTGAGCTGCTGCGGGGCGAAGTGGGAGGCGAAGGAGTAGGGCAGGCCGAGCTGCGCGGCGAGGCTCGCGCCGAAGAGGCTGGATCCGAGGATCGTGAGGGGCACCCGCGTGCCGCGCCCCGGGTAGGCGTTGACCGCGTTTCGGGGCAGGTCGTCCGAGAGGTAGCGCTGCAGCTCGATCACATCGCTCGGGAAGCTCTCGGCGGCCTGGTGGGTGCGGCGCAGCGCGCGGAAGGTGGCGCCGTCGGTGCCCGGCGCCCGCCCGAGGCCGAGATCGATGCGGCCGGGGTGCAGCTCGGCCAGGGTGCCGAACTGCTCGGCGATGACGAGCGGCGAGTGGTTCGGCAGCATGACGCCGCCGGCACCGAGCCCGATCGTGTCGGTGCGCGCCGCGATGTGCGCGATGAGCACGGCCGTGGCGCTCGAAGCGATCGACGGCATGTTGTGGTGCTCGGCGTACCAGATGCGGCGGTAGCCGCTGCGCTCGGCGAGGCGGGCCACCTCGACGGAGTGCCGGAACGCGTCGGCGATGCTGCCGTCGGCCTCCACGGTCGCGAGATCGAGAATCGAGAGCGGGGTGCGTGCCATGAGGGGTGCAACCGCCGGGGGCGCGCTGCTATTCCGGGGACGCGAACGGCGGGGCGGATCCGCTCTCGGGATCCGCCCCGCCGTGGCTCGCGAGACGCGCGTTCGCGTGGCTCGCGCGAAGGGGCCCTAGCGCTTCGCGGGCGTCCAGGTGTGGATGAGGCCGCTGTGCTCGAACTCGGGATCGAGCGGGATGTTCGAGCGGTCCTTGAGCAGCGTGCTCGCCAGCAGACCGAGGCCGGTCATGATGAGCAGGTACACCACGATGGCCCAGGTGGAGCCGAAGGTCTGCAGCAGGATCTGCGCGATCGTGGGCGCGAACGCGCCGCCGATGACGCCGCCGATTGCGTAGCTGATCGAGATGCCCGAGTAGCGGATCGAGGCCGGGAAGGTCTCGGCGTACCAGACCGCGGTGGGGCCGTAGGTGAGGCCGAGGCCGACCGCCAGCAGGCTGGTGCCGATGAGCACGCCGCCCACGCCGCCGTTGAAGACGAACTGGAAGAGCGGGATGACGGCGGCGGCCTGCAGGAACCAGCCGACGGTCATGACCGGCTTGCGGCCGAAGCGGTCGCTCAGCGGGCCGGATACGAAGGTGAAGATCGCCCACACGACCGCCGAGGCGAGCACTGCGAGCTGCACCTGCACGGGGTCGTAGCCGAGGCCGCCGTCGGCCTCGGGGCGCGACGCGAGGCCCTGCACGTAGCCGCCGGTGAGCATGTAGCCCACGGCGTTGTTGCCCGCGAACAGCAGCGCGGCGAGGATCACGAGCGGCGTGTGCGCCTTGAAGACCTGCACGATGGGCGCGGAGGCCTGCTTCTTGGTCTCCTTGATCTCACTGAACACGGGCGACTCGTCGACGGTGCGGCGGATGATGAAGCCCACCACGATGAGCACGACCGAGAAGAGGAACGGCACGCGCCAGCCCCACTCCTCGAACGCCTCGCCGGGGGCGATCACGCGCATGAGCGCCAGCATCGCCGAGGCGAGCAGCATGCCGAACGGCACACCCAGCTGCGGGAACACGCCGAAGAGGCCGCGCTTGCCCTCGGGGGCGTGCTCGACCGACATGAGCACCGCGCCGCCCCACTCGCCTCCGGCCGAGAGGCCCTGCAGGATGCGCAGCACGATGAGGATGATCGGCGCCATGATGCCGATCGACTGGTAGGTGGGCAGCAGGCCGATGCCCACGGTCGCGACGCCCATGAGCAGCAGGGTGATGACGAGCATCGGCTGACGGCCGAGCTTGTCGCCGAAGTGGCCGGCGAGGAACGCGCCGAGCGGGCGGAAGAGGAACGAGAGGCCGATCGTCACGAGCGAGAGGATCTGCATCATGCCGGGGCCGGCGGGCTCGAAGAAGAGCTTCGCGAGCACGAGGTTGGCGGCGAAGGCGTAGATGAAGAAGTCGTACCACTCGATGGTGGTGCCGATGATGGAGGCTGCCACCACCTTGCGGCGCTCGTGCGGGGTGCTCGCGGGTCGAGCTGACGCGGTTGTTGTCATTATTTGACGTCCTTGTCCAAATATCGGATGAAATGATGCCGAGGAGCATTCTACGCCCTTCGAGGCGAGTGTCGCGCATCTCGCTCCGGGGCACAACGCCTCACGGGCCCTCCGCGGTCGGAGGCGCGGCCCGGGCGCCCCGGTTCGGGGCCCGGTTTGAGGCGCTCCCGTCGGAGGCGATCCCGGCTCGAGGCGCCCCGGACGCGCGAAGGGCCGCCCCGGTACGGGACGGCCCTTCGCGAAGCGGCTGAAGACGCGCAGCGCTACTCGGAGTCGACGATGCTGAGCAGCACATGCCCGTTCGGCACGGTCTGCCCGACCGGCGCGTCGATGTTCACCACGACGCCGTCGCGGTGGGCGTAGAGCGACTGCTCCATCTTCATGGCCTCGAGCACCGCCACGAGGTCGCCCTCGGCGACCTGCTGGCCATCCTCGACGGCCACCTTCACGACCGTGGCCTGCATCGGCGCGGCGACCGCGTCGCCCGTCGCGGTCGCGACGCCGGCGCCCTTCGCGCGCCTCGGCGCCGGCCCGCGGGTGACCTCCTGGTCGACGAGCGGCAGCAGCGTCGCGGGCATCGACACCTCGACGCGTCGGCCGGCGACCTCGACGACCACGGTCTGGCGCTTCGGATCCTGGCCGATCGGCGGCACCTCGCCCTCCCAGGGCTCGATGTCGTTCTCGAACTCGCTCTCGATCCACAGCGTGTACACGCCGAACCTGCCGTCGGGGGCGGTGAACGCGGGATCGCGCACGATCTTGCGATGGAAGGGCAGCACGGTGGGCAGGCCCTGGATCTCGAACTCGTCGAGGGCGCGGCGGGCGCGATCGAGCGCCTCCTCGCGCGTCGAGCCCGTGACGATGAGCTTGCCGAGCATCGAGTCGAAGGAGCCCGAGACCACGTCGCCCGACTGCACGCCCGTGTCGATGCGCACGCCCGGGCCCGCGGCGGGCTTGAACAGCGCGACCGGTCCGGGGGCGGGCAGGAAGCCGTTGCCGGGATCCTCGCCGTTGAGCCGGAACTCGAAGGAGTGGCCCCTGGTCACCGGGTCGTCGTAGTCGATGACGCCGCCCTCGGCGATCCGGAACTGCTCGCGCACCAGGTCGATACCCGTGACCTCCTCGGAGACTGGGTGCTCGACCTGCAGACGCGTGTTCACCTCGAGGAACGAGACCGTGCCGTCTTTCGCCACCAGGAACTCGCAGGTGCCGGCACCCACGTAGCCGACCTCCTTGAGGATCGCCTTCGACGCCGAGTAGAGCTTCTCGTTCTGCGCGTCGGTGAGGAACGGCGCGGGCGCCTCCTCCACGAGCTTCTGGTGCCGGCGCTGCAGCGAGCAGTCGCGGGTCGAGACGACCACGACGTTGCCGTGCTGATCGGCGAGGCACTGGGTCTCGACGTGGCGCGGCTTCTCGAGGTACTTCTCGACGAAGCACTCGCCGCGGCCGAACGCCGCGACCGCCTCGCGGGTGGCTGACTCGAAGAGCTCGGCGACCTCGTCACGTTCGTAGGCGACCTTGAGGCCGCGGCCGCCACCGCCGAACGCGGCCTTGATGGCGATGGGCAGGCCCACCTCGTCGGCGAACGCGAGCACCTCGTCGGCGTTCGCGACGGGGTCGCTCGTGCCCGCCGCGAGCGGGGCGCCCACCTTCTCGGCGACGTGACGGGCCGAGACCTTGTCGCCCAGCCGCTCGATCGCCTCGGGGCTCGGGCCGATCCAGGTGAGTCCCGCCTCGGCGACGGCGCGGGCGAAGTCGGCGTTCTCGGCGAGGAAGCCGTAACCCGGGTGCACGGCGTCGGCGCCCGAGCGGCGGGCGACGCCGAGGATCTTGTCGATCACGAGGTAGGTCTCGGCGCTGGTGGTGCCGTTCAGGGCGTACGCCTCGTCGGCGAGCTGCGCGTGCATCGCGTCCCGATCCTGGTCGGCGTAGACGGCGACGGAGGCGATGCCGCTGTCTGCGGCGGCCCGGATGATGCGAACGGCGATTTCGCCACGGTTGGCGATGAGCACTTTACGAATGCGCGACATGGGGTACAGCCTATTCCAGGACCCGGGGCGAGCCTTGGATATAAGGCACAAACCTTTTCCCGTTTCGTTGCCGATGCGCATAGGGCGGCTCGGGATCCGCCGCCCTTCGGGACGTCCGCGATCCGCCCCTCCCCGGCGTCCGCCGCCAGGCGCCCGCCCTGCCTCGGCGCCCGCCCACGGTACCCCGACCCCCGGCCCTACCCCGGCGCCTGCCACCTTCCCGCGATCGCCCCGGTACCTGCCGTCCTTGCTCCCCGCGCCCCGCGCCCCGGCGCCCTNCGGCGCCCGCCCACGGTACCCCGACCCCCGGCCCTACCCCGGCGCCTGCCACCTTCCCGCGATCGCCCCGGTACCTGCCGTCCTTGCTCCCCGCGCCCCGCGCCCCGGCGCCCTCAGGCGTCCCCGGCCCTACCCCGGCGCCTGCCACCTTCCCGCGATCGCCCCGGTACCTGCCGTCCTTGCTCCCCGCGCCCCGCGCCCCGGCGCCCTCAGGTGCCCGCTCCTGCCGACTCCACCCACCCCTGCACCCGCACCGATCGACGTTCGAGCACCTCGATTCGGGTTATCCGGGTGCTTGAACGTTGATCGGTGCGGCTGAGAGGGGAGGAAAGCGGGCGGGGGAAGGGGAGGTCGGGGCAGGGAAGGCCGGGGAGAGGAGGAAGAGACGGGGCGGGCGGGGAGGCGGAGGCGGGACGGAGCGAGGAAGCGGGTGCCGGAGCAGGGCGCCCCGGATCCGGGATGCCGTCGGTGCCCCCGCTCCGGCACCCGCTTCCGGGACCGCGCCTCCTCCTCTCGGAACCGCACCGATCGACGTTCAAGCACCTCGATCCGGGTTGTCGGGGTGCTTGAACGTCGATCGGTGCGGGTGAGAAGGGGGG